>JBIKWR010000028.1:0-21958 GCA_044356225.1 Bacteriovoracaceae bacterium
TTCAAATCCAACAAGACCGAACTTTGCAGCATGAGCAGTTAACTTGGCGATCGCTGTTCCAGCTGGCAAACGATACTCTTCATGAATTTTCTCCCAATAATCTTCACTGAGTTGTTCGGCCAATTGTAAATATATTTTTTTGTTTTTCAAAACCGTATTAGAACCCTTACCTAAAATTTCAAATTCAACTTGATTTTTCTTTAACTCACTTAAAACTTCTGGTAGTTGATTTCTATCTCTAACAATAATTAATGTCCCGATCGCAGCTAACCCTAAATAACTATAATCCCTTAACGAGATTTCTTCTTTTACTTCAATATTTTTAATAGCTTTCAAAATTCTAGAAATAGACTTCATTAAATTGCCTCATCAATTTTTTTTACTTCGGTAACTACTATACCAGCACCGCTATAGTACCTGAAAATCGGAATTTTTGACACTGGTGTGACCAACGGAGTGTTTTGGTGAATTCTTGTAATTATCAAATTTAGTGGCTATTTTTTTAAACTTTGAACTATCAATCTAATACGTTTGCCAATCGTACCTGCACCCATACTTAATATCACGTTATTTCCAGAGACATTTTGCTCAATCACTTCTCTTATTTCATTATCGGTGTTTAATACTTTCGAAAAATTTGGATAAAGTTTATTTATATCCTGAGAAAGACGACTGGAGTTTACTCCTTCTATGGCACTTTCACTCGCAGGATATATATCAAGGAGATAAAGTGTATCTGCATCGCTGAAACAATGAAGGAAATCATCCCAACAAATTTGAGTTCTAGAAAATCGATGGGGTTCGAAAATTAATACTACTTTATTCTTTTTTAATTTTTTGGCCGCACCTAAGGTCGCTTTGACTTCGGTAGGATGGTGACCATAGTCATCTATCAAGACGAAATCATTCGTTTCAAAAATTGTTTCAAAACGTCTTCCTACACCGTGAAATTTTTTAATCGCATAGGCCACTTGTTCAAAACTAAGCCCAAGTTCTAAACTAACTCCAATCGCCGCCAAACTATTTTCAACATTATGGTTACCCAGTAAATTGATGGTAATTTGAATAACTTTTTTTCCTTCGACCATCAAATCATAGACTGTTGTTCGATTCACTACTTGAATATTAGTTGCTGAGTAAAACAAATCTGATTTCGATTGCCCCTCTATTCCAAAACTTTTATAGGGCTTTTTCATTCCTTGGATAATTTGAACACATTTTTGATCATTGCCATTAATGATACAACATCCGTAAAATGGATGTTTATTGGCAAAATCACGAAAGGCCTTAAAAAGTTTTTCCTCATTTCCATAATAATCCATATGATCATTATCAATATTAGTAATGACACTTAAAACTGGTGTCAAAAGCAAAAAGCTTCCATCACTTTCATCTGCCTCAGCGACAATAAATTTTCCATTTCCCAGTTTGGCGTGCCCACCCAAATTGTTAACGACTCCACCAATAACATGGGTTGGATCGATTCCACATTCATGTAAAATAGTTGCCACCATACTGGTGGTCGTTGTTTTTCCATGAGTTCCGGCAATAGCAATTCCATATTTTAAGCGCATTAACTCGGCCAACATTTCGGCCCGTCGAATTAAAGGAATTTTTTTCTTTTTGGCCTCGATAAATTCTGGATTCATTTTATTGATAGCGGAACTATAAACGACCACACCAGCATCTAAAATATTTTCACGTTTATGACCAATGAAAATTTTAGCACCAAGTTGTTTTAATTTTTCAACTTGTGCTCCTTCAACTACATCAGAACCTGTAACGGGGTAACCAAGATTAAGTAAAATCTCAGCGATTCCACTCATCCCAATTCCACCAATTCCGATAAAATGGACTTTTGTTTTTTTTTCTTTAAACATCGATAGGCAGGTTATCAAAAATAATCTGTTCTGGTCTAGCTGCTGAATTTTTTATTATTTTATATTTTAAATGTTTTGGTTCAGAGAGAAAATCTAATATATTTTTAAGTAATCCACATTCATGATGCGATAACTCCTTTCCACTATGAATATAAACAGGAAACTGGACCATCGCCCTCAAGAGATCTGCGTTATAAACCTGATGCTGATCTTTTTGTAATCGCAAGGGAATGAGAATCACTGGTTTTTGAACATATTTAAGCTCACTAATAGTCGATGCTCCTGCACGACATATTATTAAATCACACCACTGATACTGTTCGGCCATATTTTCAATGTAAACGAGTGGCTCATAATGATCAGATTTTTTTAAATGAGAGATTGTGTTACTGCTGTTTCCGACTTGGTGGCGAACTTTAAAATTTTTAGCAATTTTTTCTTGCACGAATTTGGCAGTTAAATCGTTTATTTCTTTTGCACCCAAGCTGCCACCAAAAACTAAAATATTTTTAATAGCGGTTGGGTTTTGAGCTTTAAAATTTAAAATTTCTTCGCGTACTGGATTGCCTGAAAAAATTATATTTTTTGAATGTTTAACCCCTATTGTCTCTTTAAAATTTAAAAATATTCGATGAGCGATTAGAGAAAGTATCTTGTTGGTTAATCCCATGACTCCATTTTGTTCTAATAAACATACTTTTTTTCTCAGAATAAATGCGGCCAATAACACTGGTCCACAAATATAGCCACCGCAACCAATAACAACTGCTGGATTAAATTCTTTTACAAAACCAAGAGCTGTAAAAAAAACTTTTATGTTTGCAAAAATACTTTTTATTTTTTCATTAACACTTTTACCTACTAATGATCGTGCATCAAAATATTTTGTTTTATCTTTATTGGTTAACTTCAAATCGAGTGGTCGCGTTCCACTGGCATAACGGATCTTAAAATTTTTATTTTCTAAAAAACTTCCTATCGCTAAAGCCGCATTGATATGACCGCCAGTCCCACCCGCCACGATTAAACATTTTTTTCTAGAAGTATTCATTATATATTTACTGCGGCAATTTTGGCCGTTTAAAGGGCAGTGGATACTGTTGATAAACTGGTGAGGGTCTTTGTACTATAAAATTTTGATTATCTGATTCTATCTTATTTTCAATATTTCCATTTTGTTCGAAACTCGTCTTGGCTTTCAACGCTGAAAAGAACATCCCTATCGCCATTAAATTGGCCACCAAAGATGACCCTCCAGAGCTGATAAAGGGTAAATTAAGTCCCTTTGTTGGCAACAAGCCTAAAACCACACCCATGTTCAACACCGTTTGCAGTCCAATGGCAAAAATAACCGTCGATCCAGCAATCACCGCAAATCTATTTTGATTTTTGGAAATTAATTTAAATCCAAAGTATATAAATACTAAATAGAGCAAAACACAAACGAAGACTCCTACGAAACCCAATTCTTCACCTAAAACACTCAGAATAAAATCATTGTGTGCTTCGGGAAGATAAAATAATTTTTCCGTACTGTTACCAATTCCTTTGCCCCAAAATGAACCATTCGCAAAGGCCAAAAAGGATTGGATTATTTGAAATCCGCTGTCTTTAGGATCTTTCCAAGGATCAAGAAAAGTCAGTAATCGTTTCACTCTGTATGGGGCAATAAAGACAATTGAAATGGCAAATCCAAAACCTAATGTGAGCATTGAGTAAAAAAGCTTTCTAGGGAAATGACTAAGAAATGCGATAAAGGTAATGATAATCAAACAAATACTAAAAGAACCAAAATCAGGTTGTATGAGAAAAATTATTAATGGAGAAAGAATAAACAGCCCATTAAGAATTTTTCTTTTTACTCGCATTGTTTGAAAATTTTCAAAATAGGTAATCGCCGCCAAGATCAAAGTAAACTTAACAAACTCTCCAGGTTGAAACTTGGTAAATCCTAAATCAATCCACCGATGACTTCCTTTGATACTAATGCCTAACGGCCCAAGAATCGTGAGTAACAGTAAGATGATAAAAACAAAATTGGTGATAGTTCCTAAGCGAACTAAAAATTCAAATGAAACATGTGACAAAGCGACTAAAGCACCAACACCAATAATTAAAAAAATTAATTGTTTAAAAAGTATTTGATAAGGATTTCCATAAAGATCTTTAGAAATAAAATAGCTTGATGAATAGACCATTAAAATGCCGATACTAATGATCGCCATGAGCAGAAAAATAAAATATTTTTTATCGGGATCAGTTTCGGACAGCATTATTTAATAATAACAAATACCTTGCATTGCGAAAGTCGCTTCGCGCAATTTTTTTACTTTTAGGCATTAAGGATTCTTAACTAGATTTATAGTTGGTAAATCAGTTTTTTATAATAATTGCCTCTTTCCTCATAATCTCTAAAAATATCGGTACTGAGGTTTCCTGGAGATAATAAAATAACATCACCAGTTCTACTTTTTTGATAGGCAATTAAAATCGACTCTTCAAATGAACCTACTATATAAGTTTGTGTATGATCTCCAAAAGACCGATTCATCCTTTCTTTACATTCGCCAACTAAAACCAGCACTCTTACGGGCTCGCCTAATTTATTAGAGTATTTATCATAATCAATATCAGAGTCCTTTCCACCAGCGATTAAAATCACGGGGTCTTTAAAGGCATGCACTGATTCAATCATTTGCTCCATAGTTTCAGACTTGGAGTCGTTGTAAAACATGACACCATTTTTTTCCATGACAAATTCTAAACTATTGGGAACTCCAGGAAATTTTTCTACACACGTTTGAATTGCAGCATCTGATACTTTAAGCGCTTTACAGGCTGAAATAGCTGCTAACAGATTTTCTCGGTTTTGCTGACCAACAATTCGCATGGAGCTAACTTTATATTCTGAATGATAATGGATATTAGAATGTATCCTGCGATCATGAAAATGAGTTCCTTGAACTTCTGCTAAAACGCCTGCTTTCACAAAAGACTTTCGTGAGTACCAATATGTCTGACAGTTAGCATTTCTAAAAAAAGTGTTATTCGCCAAAGTATCAAAATTGACGATTAAAAAATCCGTTGGAGATAAATATTTAATCACACTTAGTTTTGTTTCTATAAAATCTCCTACCGTTCTAAAACGATTATCAGGAAATTTTTCACTAATATTTCCAAATACAACAAGCTTAGGATGAAAATCTGATAAGTATTGAAGTTGTAAGGCCGAAGCTTCTACTACAACATAATCAATTTCATCTTTATTTGGTTGTATCCCAAGTTCAATAAAAGGACTGGCACTTGTTCCACAGACAAAAGCATTTTTTCCATCATGCTTAAGTGTAAATCCGATCATTTGAGCGACAGTGGATCTTCCATAACTTCCACAAACTGCTATTATTGGTTTTTGGCAAAGTTTTGTTGCTAAAGAAAACTCACTATGAACTTCTACTCCGTGAGTTCGAGCTAAATCTAATTGAGGCAAACGAGGATCCACTGATGGTCCATAAACAATGACGTCAGCATCTAAAAAATCTTCATCTTTATGCTCACCTAGAGTCATGGCAGGAGTTGGTTTAATACGCTTTAAACGTTTCACCGCTTTATTTAAATCAAAAATTGGTTTGATATCGGTGACTCTCACATCACATTCAAGTTGATTAAAAAAATTGATTAGTGAAAATCCAGTTCTACCTAATCCCACAACTAAGACTTTTTTGTTTCGATATCTTTGCATCGTTTTTTACCGTATTTTTAAAGTTGATATTGCTAATATTGCTAATAAAATGCTTATAATCCAAAAACGCACAATCACTTTTGGCTCAGGCCACCCCTTTAACTCAAAATGATGATGAATAGGGGCCATCTTAAAAACTCGTTTTTTAGTTAATTTAAATGAAATCACTTGAATAATAACTGATAGGGTTTCAATAACAAAAATGCCTCCAATTAAGACAAAGAGAACTTCATTTTTGGTGAGCACTGCCAAAGTCCCTAAAGTGCCACCTAATGACAGAGAGCCAACGTCTCCCATAAAGATCTGCGCCGGATAAGCGTTGTACCACAAAAATCCAACACCGGCACCGATTATACATGCGGCCAA
The DNA here is from genome assembly GCA_044356225.1 of Bacteriovoracaceae bacterium. GTDB lineage: Bacteria > Bdellovibrionota > Bacteriovoracia > Bacteriovoracales > Bacteriovoracaceae > JBIKWR01. Next base: position 5,986 of record JBIKWR010000028.1, read on the forward strand.
CACCACTAGTTCGCTAGCACTATGAATGAAGGGGATAAACAAATAATTCGCTAGCGCTAAATGTCCTGCCACATACGCTAATAATCCCAAGCTGGCGGCACTGGTTATAATTGGGCCCATCGCTAATCCATCCAATCCGTCGGTAAGATTAACTGCGTTACTTGATCCAACAATCACTAGCATGGAAAATGGAATATAAAGCCAACCTAAGTCTAGAAGTGGGCCCTTTAAAAATGGTAAATAGAGTTGTGTATCTATGAATTCAACTTTGTATATTATTATTGAGATAATAAAAGCCGTTCCGATTTGCCATAAAAGCTTAAGTTTTGGTCTAACACCTTTAGTATTTTTTTTAATCACTTTCAGATAATCATCTAAAAATCCTAAAAATGCATAACTAATCAAAACTCCTAGCGCTAACCATAGGGGCAGCGAGGAAAAGTTTCCGCAAATAAGAATCGTTAACAAGATGGTGCCAATCATAAAAACCCCACCCATTGTAGGGGTTCCCATTTTTTTTAAATGAGACTGAGGTCCATCATCTCGAACCACTTGGCCGAACTGACGGTTTTTTATAAAACGAATAAAATAGTGGCCCCAAATGATCGAAATAATTGTTGAAACTACAAAAGCGACAAATGCACGAACGGTAATATAACGAAAAACATTAAGCAGCGAGAATTGCTCACTTAAAGGATAGATTAAATGATAGAGCATGGGTCTATATAGCTATCAATGATTCGAGTTGTAAAGAGCGACTTCCTTTAATAAAAATATACTTTATTTTTGATTTTTTATAATAGTCCAAGTCGAGGTGATTCATCGCTGTTTTTTGCATTGAATTAGGGCTTCTCCCTAATCCTAATTCATAATATTTTTGGAATTTTCCCACAAAGACTATTTGGCCATTTTGAAACCGGTTCAACAGTTTACCAATTTTTTGGTGCAAATCAGGTCCGGTCTCCCCTAGCTCATTCATATCTCCTATAACTAAGAGTGTTTCTTTAGAATCGATTTTATTTTTTTGTAAATAATTTAAAAAAGCCATTAGACTTGCTTCCATACTGGATGGGTTAGCATTATAACAATCCATCAAGATTTTAATCCCGTTTTTTTCAATCCATTCCGATCGATTCATACCAGGTTTAAATGTCATGGCAGCGGGTTTTAACTTTTCGATGGAGATATCTGTAATCAAGTGAGCGCAGACTATCGCCAAGGCCAAATCTTCATAATTATGGGTGCCAATAAGATGAGGATTCGACAATTGGAGATCATCTTTAAAAACTAAACTATCAGATTCAATAGTTTTTAAATATTGAGATAAAGAAATTGAACATGGTTCATTCGCTAAGCTTTTTAAAAATGGATCATTATTATTAACTAGAAATTTTCCATTCCTTTTTTTGATCGATAAAAATAGCTCTTTTTTTTCTACAAAAACATTTTCGCGATTTTTAAAAAACTCTAAATGACTATCACCAATACTAGTGATCATTCCAAAATCCGCATCAATCATCTCGGACAAACTTTTTATTTCTCCTGGATGGTTAGTCCCAATTTCCATGATCAGTATTTCATGGCTTTCATTAAGCTCTAAAAGGGTATAGCAAACACCAAATTGATTATTAAAATTTTTATGATTTTTATGGATTTTATTTGGCCATACGGAGTTAAGAATATGAAACAACATTTCTTTGGTTGTCGTTTTTCCATTTGATCCAGTAATTCCTATCACTTTTCTTTGGTGATTTCCTGTTCGCCATTTTTTTAGCAATTCCATAGATAATTTAATAAAAAAATCATTGGTGCTTTCCACCACAATAAAGCTAGCTTTAGGAAAATTTTTAACAAAGTCTTTTTCATTTTTTTTATTGATAATTACAAAACTGGGATTTTTTTTCTGCACATCTGCTATGAAATTATAGGCGTCATGGGTTTCTGCACTTAAGGCGATAAAAGCTTCACCCTGTTTCATGGTTCGACTATCATGGGATAACTTAATTTGATCAGGCGTGATTGCAAAGTGAGAGTGTATTCCCGGTAATTTTAAAATAAAACTTGTTTGTATCATAATATTCCCTGTACCACCTCTTTGTCTGAAAAAGGCCATTTTTTTCCCATAATTTCCTGATATGTTTCATGGCCTTTGCCAGCTATTAATAAAATTTCATTGGGCTTTAAATTTTTAAAAGCATCGATAATCGCAATTTTTCTGTCAACTTGAATATGAATTTTTTTACCATCTGTTCCTTTTAAAATTTCATCAATAATTACCGCTGGATTTTCAGATCTCGGATTATCACTAGTCAGATAAACTTTCGAACAAAGTTCCGTCGCTATTTTCCCCATGATCGGACGTTTTTTACGATCTCGATCTCCTCCACATCCAAAAACCAAAACAAGTTTTTTTTCAGGAAAATCTTTTTTCATTTGCCGACAAATATTTTCCAGGGCATCGGGAGTATGGGCATAATCGACAATGACTAATTGATCTTTATGATTGAAGGCTTCATAACGTCCTGGAGGAGCTGTCAGAAAAGAGAAATCTTCATTAAAATTTACTTTTTGAATGAGATTGATAAGATTTAAAGCAAGACTTAAGTTATCGCAATTGTAACTTGCCGATAAAAAAAGTGGGTCCGCCTTTTTTTTGTTATAGGATAATATCTTTTTAAATTTTAACGGATTCAAGTTTTTTATCAAACCTTCTTGGGATTCAGGAATAAAAAAATTTTCGGAGGCAATTTTATAATTTGTTATAAAACCCTTTTTACTTGAAAAATAATGCTCCATCCCTCCATGATAATCGAGATGGTCTTGGGAAAAACTGGTCCAAGCTCCAGCAATAAATTCTAATTGGAACAATCGATTCATGTCTAGAGCATGGCTGCTGACTTCCATCATGCAATATTGATAGTTTTGACCATATTTAAAAAATAACTTTCTTAAAGTTAAATAGTCAGGTGTAGTATTTTTAAGCTCTAACTCTTCTCCGTCTACCGTTTTTAGTCCTAATGTTCCGATTGTGAACAAGCCAATATTATATTTTTTGGCCAATTGTAAAACAAAATGACAAACCGATGTTTTACCATTTGTACCTGTCACGCCCATTAATTTTAATGTTTTTGGCATTGGAAAAAATTGATCTAAATATTTTTTCTGTGTTTCAAAAAAATTTTTTTCAGATAGAACCTCAATCTTGGGATGGGTAATCCCAACTTGTTTATTGATATAAACCTTAGGAGTTCGACAATTTGATATTCTTTTTAGCAACGTATCTATTGATGAATCTTTGGACATATAATAAAAAACTGCGGTCTCATCGTCAGCTTCGTCAATGATATTGGTGATATTGTTAATTTTCATTTTTGTGGATATTTTTTAATCATACGAAGGTGGAAAAAAGTTTAAATGAACAACCGTATTTTCTGAAACGATTGTCCCTGGTGAGGGAAATTGTTTAGCAACAATCCCAATTCCTTTAATTGTTAATTTTATCTTGTACCTCTCTGCTAATTTTAAAGCCGAGGTTTTATCTAATTTACTAAAGTCAGGAATTGAATTTAGATCATAAGCAATTTTTGCAGAACTTGAGGTAAGACTAACTTTATCATTGAACATATTAGCGATCTCATCTTTAGCAATTGAAAGCTCTTGGTACTCTTTATTTCTGAACAACATGTATTGCGCCAGCTTTTTAAACACTGGTGCGGCAACCAAGCCACCGTAATATTCTTTACCTTTTGGTTCATCAATGTAAACACTAATAACAAAGGGTTTTTTTACATTGTTCGGAAATCCGATAAAACCCGAAATATAATTTTCATATCCTCCAGATTTTGATGGTTTTTGTGCGGTTGATGTTTTTCCAGCAATACTAAAATAGGGTACTGAAGCATTTTTACCTGTTCCATCTTTAACGGCTTTGACTAACATTTTATTTAGCATCGTTGCAATATGAGGATCGATGACTCGAAATCCGGTTTGTTTCGAAAAATTCTTGTCAATTTTGGGAGGCATGTAAATTCCATTATTGGCGATCGTGGAATAAACCATCATCATTTGTAATCCCGTTAGTGCAATCCCTTGTCCGAAACTAACATTGCTTAAATTTAAAGCTGAAGTTTTTTTACTATCATTAAAAATCCCTCTTGATTCTGCCGGTAAATCAATTCCCGTTTTTTCATTAATTTTAAAAGCGACAATCGTTTCCTTCAGTTTTTCATAACCAATGTCAAAGGCCAACTTGGTCACTCCAATATTTGAACTATCTCTGATAATTTCTTCTACCGATAACCATTCATGCGGTTTATTGCCATCAGCTTCTGTGATGTAATGACTATCAACCTTAAATCGTCCTTTTTCACAATAAAAATTCGTTTCAGGTGTTGCTATATTATTAATCAAGGCAGAGGCGACAGTGACTACTTTAAATGTTGACCCTGGTTCAAAGGGATCAGAGATAAAACTTAAACGGGAGTTTTTTAAATCTTCATCCGTTAATTTAAAATTAGGATCAAAGGTTGGATAATTGGCCATCGCTAAAATTTCTCCCGTGGTTGGATCGATGACTCCAACTCCACCTCTTAGTGCATTATGCTCCGTGACTGCTTCTTTTAACAATTTTTCGGCATAAGCTTGAATATTTTTATCGATGGTCAGCTGTAAATCATTTGATACGGGCTTCGTTATAGAAGATTCAAATTTTATTGGCCGGCCTTTAGCATCGCGAACGTACTGAATTTTCTCTACCTTTCCTCTTAAATACTCATCAAATTTATATTCAATTCCACTTCTTCCTTCAGTATCAGTCCCAACATACCCAATAGTGTGGGCCAAAAGAGACCCATTGGGGTAAACTCTTTTTGAAGTTCTTTCAACAAAGATTGATTTTAAGTTTTTAATTTTTTCCATTTGCTCGTTAGTCAAATTAAGCCCACGACTTAGCCAGGTGAAACGATCCCTGCCTTTTAGAGAGCTTTTCATTTCATAAAAATTCAACTCAGGAACAATTTTATTGAGAACTCTTAATTCGCGATCAAGATTTTTTGCTGACTGAGGAAAAGTAAATAAATCATAAGCCGCAACATTAATTGCCAATGGCTCACCATTTCTATCTTTGATTGTTCCTCGGTTGGGATAGCGGGTGATCGATCTTAATGTTTGACTCTCAGAATAGGATATAAACTTTTTTCGATTAATGACTTGAATCAAAAATGCTTTTGCTAAAATGGCACAAAATAGAAAAGCAAATATGATTAAAGAAGCATAAATTCTTTTTTTTAGTTGGTGGTGCATCTTAATCTGGGATGACAATCACTTGATTATTTTTAGGTGATTGTAAATCATATTTTTTAGCTAACTTACGTAAATTATCTATCGATAACAAATTGGCATTTGTCGCTTTTAATACTTTATTTTCCAACTCTAATTGGGAAAAACGTTTTGAATCCTCATCATGTTGATAATGCTGATCAACCACTTTCATTCTAACTAAGACAAAAGTGATACTTAAAAAAATAAAAGTCATTAAAATTGGTAAGTAATCATGACTAAAAATAATGGTATGGAAAAATTTTTTAAAAAAACCTTTAGATCTTTTAGATGCTCTCGTTTTTTTTGTACTTCTCATTTTTCGCTCGGATTGAATCAACTTTCTGGATGACTCTCATTTTAGCACTCCTTGAGCGAATATTCTTCAAAATTTCTTGTTCACTCGGATACACTGGCTTTTTTGTCAAAATCTTGACTTTATTAGACGGGTTTTCTGCTAGCTCTTTAAAAGTTTTTTTTACGATTCTATCTTCTAGAGAATGAAAGCTGATAATGCTTAGAACGCCTCCAATTTCTAGATAAGATATAAGCTCCGGAATAACATTTTCAAGGACCTCTAGCTCACGATTTACGGCAATTCTTAAAGCTTGAAAGGTACGAGTCGCTGGATGAGGTTTTTTGTGTCGAGCATTCGCAGGATAGGCCAAAAAAATAATCTCTTCTAGTTCTTTAGTGGTTTTAATTTTTTTAATTTTTCTTTTCTCGATAATCGCACTAGCAATCCTGCGACTAAGACGATCTTCACCATAAAGATAAATGAGGTTGGCCAAATCTTCTTGATTATAGTTGTTAACAATTTCTTCTGCGGTTAGCGAATTGTATTCAATATCCATTCTCATATCAAGTGGTCCATCTTCTCGAAAAGAAAAACCACGATCAGCACTGTCTAGATGATGCGACGAAACTCCCAAGTCTAAAAGAATACCACTAAATTTTTTTTCGTTACTTACGGCATTGGGAAATTCCACAAAGTTCTTCTGAATGATTTCTAATCTTTCTGGAAATAAAGTTAACACATTTTTTTTATTAAACTCGACGGCCTCAGGATCTTGATCAAAGGCAATAACTTGTGAATTTTCGATTTCTTGTAAAATCCTCGATGTATGTCCACCATGACCTAAAGTCAGATCTGCATACAATTTTTTTTCTGATTTAATATCTAAGGAAGTGTTTTTAAATAACGTAAGAACTTCATCGCTTAAAACTGAAATATGATTTAAGTAGTTCTGCAATGGATTACCTTAAGAGAGTGTCGAGAATTTTTTTCTTCTCTTGCGGGATAATTTCCGAATGGGTGACGACTGCATACTGATTTTCTTTTTCCACTTTTATTTCAGTTTTTTTCGCTAAATTTAAAAAATTCTTTAAAATAGTCTGAGCTGATTCATAGTTTCCTTTCATGATTTTCATTATTTCTTCTAAGGTACAATGCTCTTCTTTCCAACAATCATAATCGGTGACGAGCGCCAATGTGGCGTAGGCCATCCCAGCTTCTTTAGCTAAATAAGCTTCTGGTACATTGGTCATTCCAATCACAGAGCAACCAAAGGAACGATAAATGCTAGATTCTGCTCTGGTGGAAAATTGTGGTCCTTCGATACAGATATATGAACCACCGAAGGCATATTTTACTTTGGAAGCCTCACACGCTTTTTTTAAAACTTGATAAAGATTTTTGTCTACGGGATTTGCGGTAGAAACATGGCCAACAACTCCTTCATCAAAAAATGTTCTGGCCCTTTTGCCTTTGGTCCAATCGATAAACTGGTCAGGTAAAAAAACAGAGCCTGGTGATAATTCTTCTTTTAAACTGCCTACCGCCGAAACCGAAACTAAGATATCTACACCCAAAGATTTAAGTGCAAAAATATTGGCGCGATAATTTATCTCACTGGGTGAAATAGCGTGCCCTTCTCCATGTCTGGCCAAAAAATAAAATTCAACTCCATCAAAATTAAATTTTTTAATTTTAGAACTGGGATGGCCATAAGGTGTCATCAATTGAACTTCTTCAATCAGCTTAATTTCTGGGAAATTGTATATTCCAGAACCCCCAATAATTCCAATTTTATTCATTTTGTAGTTCCTGTTGTATATTATTCATATTTCGATTTACTAAACCATATTCATATCAAGTCTTGCTTGAGGTTGAAACATGATGTCTAAAACATTTAACAAAAATGATGCACTTGAATTCATGATAAAATATGTCAGAGGGATAAAAGCCTCTCAAGAAGAGTTTTTAACTTCGATAAAAACTGCAACTGACGAAATGTATCTTGATTCAACGCAAATCGTAAAATACTTGTTTAATGACCCAATTAACGTGCCACCTAAGTTTTTATTTCTGCTCAAGGATTTAGTGGGATCTGGCCTTTGGATTAGTTATACGTATCTCAGGTATTTAAAAGCCTTTTACCTTGTAGATAGATTTAAAAGCGATCATTTAGAAGATCCTCTCCACTTGTCGATCGTTGATTCAATTAATCAGAAAAAACCGATACTCAATCGCAATATAGATATCCCCCATATTTTTGTATCTGTTTTTGAAGAAATACATCAATCTTTTAAAGATCTAACTTATAAATCAAAAGTTAATATCCCTAAATTTCCTTATACCTTAGCACTGGTGAGTGGAGTTTTTAATGAGCTATTTAAAACTCATGCCTTTGAAAGAGGCTGCCTTCACTTAGAACAAGATTATGGAATTAAAATTATCAAAATTAACACCAGCGGAATTAAATCATCAAAACAAAACGCTCTCATGATTGAGCATCAAGTAAAAGATTATCTTAAAAATAATCCCGATGAAAAACTTTGGTTCGTTGGGTACTCTAAAGGTGGGTTAGATGTTCTCCACTTTTTAAAAAATAATTATGAACTTTCTAATGATTATATTTTTGGACTTTCTACCATTGCTTCGCCCATCGTGGGCAGCGAACATACCAACCATAAACTTGTTCAGTTGATCGACAAAATAAGTGACTTAAAACTTTATAATAAATTTGATCAGGGCAAAGATTTACTTGGGAAAGAATTTCAACGGAGTTTATCTTCAAAATATCAAGGTGTGTGGTTTAGGAAAAATTATCATCAATTACCGCGCAATCTTCTCTATTCATCAATTGCTCTTAAAAGCGATTTAGGAAATTCACATTTCTGGATGATGCTGACCAAATTATTTTTTAATAGCCGAAAAATCAATGACGGTGTGGTGGATGCTGAAGCGGCAAAATTTCCAGATTATTTTCATGCTTTTGATTTTGGAATTCTTAATGGACATCACTTATCGGGAACGAGATCGAGTTCTTTCAGTCAGGAAGCGTTGCTCTTGGCACACATTGTGGTTCTCGATTATTTAAATCACTTTAATAAAAAATAAGGGTGCACTTTATGCACCCTTATTTTTAGTCTGTTTTGAGTTATGTTGGTTAGATTCCACATGTTATTTTTTTAATATCTTTTATATATTCTAAAATATTTAAGTTTTTCTAAATTATCATCCTGTTTTGACTCATCTCTTGATGAATCATAGATGTTTATTGCTTGTTGACTTGCTTCTTTATCGCTCTCCTCTTTTTTGATTATTTCTATGTATCTTCTTATCTCAGCATCCTTCGCCCAATCATCAGCCCATCCCCACTTATCACATTCTTCCCAGCTATCTTCGGCTTTAATAGTACAAAGTAAAATGACGGCCCTACTTTCTTTTTTCGCTTTAACTCTCTTTTCTAAGTTAATTAAACCTTGAAGCAATAGCTCTTGTCGGAAATAATCTAAATTTGTTAAATCTGTATCTAGATCTGTTGCATCGACTGTGAAGAAAAATGTCCTGACAGATACATTAGAATCTTTCAGAAACCTCATTTTTTCAAGAATAGCCCTTCTAACAGCTTTATTTCTAATGTCTAATTCTTGTGCTTTTTGAGTTCCTTTTTTAGCAAAAAGTTCAACAAATTTATCTACTGTTTCAGTTGCAGATCTATGTCCAACGTTCATACAGTTTTTAATACACTCAATATCTGCTTTAAATGGATGTGAATCAAACATGTTCCAATTTTCTTCTTTTACACTGATTTTAATTAGAGTTGGAATGAAAACATCCTCTAGTTTTAATTCAATTGCACGTTCTTTAAATGCTGAAAGAAAACTGAGATAGTTCGACCTGCTAGTTCTTGCCAAACTATCATTTTTACTTATTTCTATCCCAAATTTTGTCTTAATTTCTTCTTCAAATTTTTTAATTTTTTCATCCAAATCATTTGAAAATACCGATAATGAAAAAAAAGAAATCAGCAAAATGAGTACATGTTTCATAAAATCTCCTTGTTTAGCGTTTACTAGAAATTAAACACAAGAAGTGCAAAAATATGGCCGTAATTTAGAAATTGCTTACAACTAGATATGACGTGTAAGTTGTCTAAACTTACAACAATTGATGACAAGGGTTGGTGATACCTTTTTAATCCGTTGAATTAAAAAGGTATCACCAACCCTAAAAAATTAGCCGTGATTAACTAGATTGATTTGAGCGCCGAGAGATTTAGATTTTCTCCCAATAAAAGAAGCTGATTCATCTCTTTCTGATTCTTCTTTGCACATAATACATTGTTCGGCGACAGGTCTAGCGCATAAGCGTTTAAAACCAATTGGTTCTTCGCATCCTTCACAATAACCGTAGGTACCGTCTTCAATTTTTCGAAAAGTTTGTTCAATTTTTTTTTCATAAAATGACTCTCGATTTCTGAATCGGAGTCTTTGAGCGTTTGAAACATCGGCATTGGCTTGATCAACTTCATCTGATCGATCTTCAGAATCTAAATTAAAGTCATCAGAAAGATAAACATTTTTGAAAATGAGTTCTTTTTTTTGCTCAGTTAATAAATTCCTTAAAAACGAAAGTTCCTTCTTACTTAGTTCTTTAGACTTCTTCTTCATCATGTTGTCCTCCATAGACATTGACTAGACCTTTAGCTCCCGATTCTTAAAGTCTTAATCAAGTCCCCCCTTGATATTAAGTAACACTAGCTTGCTGATTGTTTTTAAAGTTTCAAACACTCCCATTCCATTAGAAGCACTGGCCTCAATTTCTGGAAAGTCGTAAGTATTGATTTTTCTCTTTAATTCTTCAATGGGCGTCGCATTTGAAAGATCTCTTTTATTCCACTGAATGACTACGGGTAGACGTTTTAAGTCGTATCCTTGTTCTAACAAATTTTTTTCTAAGCTCTTAAAGCTTTCGATATTGTCTTCAATTCGTTCTAATTGCGAGTCCACTACAAAAATAATTCCATCCACTCCTCGTAGAATAAGTTTTCTGCTAGCTTCGTAGAAAACCTGACCAGGAACTGTATATAGATGAAATCGGGTTTCAAATCCGCGAATAACTCCTAAGTCGAGAGGTAAAAAATCAAAAAATAAAGTTCGATCAGTCTCGGTATTAAGTGTCACCATTTGACCGCGGTGGCCCTCTGCTGTTTTTTTATAAACGTGAGATATATTTGTAGTTTTCCCACCAAGTCCTGGACCATAATACACAATTTTGCAGTGTATTTTTTTTTCTTGATAGTTAACAAAGGACATTTTTAAATTCCTGCAAATGAAAACAATTCATTAATCTCATCATCAGTTATGTTTTCAAATAAATTTTCATTCTTTTTATTTGTTTCGGTTGTATTCATGCCTTCTAATCCCTTGATGAAAGAAAAAAAGACATTTCTTAATTTGTTTTTTAAGGCCGCGGGATTAACTTGTTTTTCGTACACTACCGCCATAAAAAAAACATCTTCCTTATTTTTTATTGGTAATAAAAACAATCCACAATCCGATGTTTCAAAACTAAATTTAAATCGATTAAACTCATGACTAAAATCTTTTGCTTTAATTAATTCCATAACTGAAAGTGCCGCTTGGCCTATTCCGCTGATCAGTGCTCCAAGGGATCTTTGATCACAACTAAATTCGGTATTTTTTTCAAGGGAGTAAATGAGAATCCCATCTGATCTAAGAAAATAAATATTTAAATTTTTCATTTCTTTAACGACGGAGCTTTGTTCAAGAAATGTTTGGCAATATTCCTTTATCATCATCTTTTTTTTAAAACCTTTGTCGATTATCAAGCGCCTTGGAGATCGTCAGTGGATCTAGATATTCTAAATTTCCTCCGATCGGAACTCCAAAACCAATACGCTCTATTGCTAATTGATCATTCAAAAGACTTTTTATAAAACTACAAGTGGCGTCCCCTTCGATAGAAGGATTAATCGCTAGTATTATTTCTTTTTTTTGTAACTGATTTATCGTTTGCACTAATTTTTCTATTTTTAAATCTTCTGGACCGATACCTAATAAAGGATTAATCACTCCTCCCAGAATAAAATAACTTCCTTTGAAATGTCCGGAGTTTTCTATTCCTATTAAGTCTGTCACTGATTCAACCACACAAAGCTGAGGGGAATTGAGGCGAAATTCGTTATTGCAAATTCCACATTTCTTTTCGTCACAAAAAAATCCGCAAACTTGGCATTGTTTTATAAAACTCATGCGATCGATCGCCATGGAAAATTGACTTATCTCTTGTCGATTGAGACGAGTTAAAAAAAGCGCAAATCGAGTGGCCGATTTTTCACCAACCCCTGGGAACTGAGAAAGGTGGGCGACACAATCTTGAAAATATTTTGGAAACTCCAAAGCTCCTCCTAAAACATTCCGGGAACTTTAATTCCCCCGGTTAACTTAGACATCGCCTTTGAAACCATCTCAGAGCTTTCTTTTATGCCTTGATTCACTGCTGTTAACACTAACTCTTGCAACGTATCCACATCACCTGGGTCAACACATTCTGAACTTATCGTGATTTTAACTAATTCTTGTTTGCCATTAACCACAACTTTTACCGCTCCTCCACCGGAGGATGCTTCTACTTCACGAGTCTCTAATTCTGCCTGTAAAGTTTGCATTTTTGCTTGCATTTGCTGGGCTTGTTTTAATAGTTGGTTCATATTTTTCATTTTACTTCAGTGCCTCCAGTGACTCTTCTTAGTTTTTCTATTTATTTATGACTTTCAATAATAACCTTGTCTACTTTTGAAGAAAATAGACTCTCTGCTTGTTTTACAATATCTGAATTTAAAAAATCTTCTGTTTTTTTCTTGAGGCTAGCTTCTTTTTTTTCAGTTTCAACTTCCACTTTTGATTGAAAATTTACTGATCGATCTTCTTTGTTAAGCAGTAACTCAATCTCCAATTGAATATTTGATCTTGGACGTTCAAAGTATTTCTCTGTCGCTGTTAACAACTTTTCATAGACCGTCTTGTCTTTTAAATATTCTAAAAAAACTTTTGATGATTCTTTAAATCCTAAATGAATGATAATTTTCTGGGGTTCGATAATTAAATTTGACAATAAATTTCCTTGCTCTAGGTTTGAACCAAGAACCGGATAATGAGTTCGCATATAAATTAAAAATTCATCCCAAGTTTTAAGTTTTTCTGGCTTTTTCTCTGTTTCATTAATTTTTTTAACAATTTCTGGAGGTGCTTTTTCCAAGCTTTCGGTGGTCGAGATTAAGGATTGTTGATTTAAAAATTCTCTTCGATACGTTATTTTTAATATCGCTACTTCAAAGATTTTTTCTGGGTCAATTGATTCTAAGGCAATTTTACTATCTGATACTAGATTGTCATTTATCCAAAATAGTTCAGCTAAAGAGGCCATTTTTTTAACATGCCCAATACGTTCCTGAACTAATTGATTCGAATAATTTGTGATAAGAAAATACATCACATCGAGGACATCACGCACAACACTGGCAACATTAATACTTCGACTAAAAATTTCAGCATAGTGCTGTCGGACGGCGTTCGGCTGGCATGAAAGTATCGCTTCAACTAATAACTTAATATTTTTGGCATTTGAATTACCTAAAATATTGAGCACCGATTCTTCTGTAACTTCCTGCTGATTGGCCAAAGTCATGATTTGTTCAAGCAGTGAAAGGGCATCTCGAAATGAACCGTTGGCGGCTTTTACAATGTAATCGAGAGTATCGCTTCCCGAGATTTTAATATTCTCATCGCCAATTACTTTAATTAAAAGATCCTTAATCTCTTGGGCCTTGGCATTTTTAAACTCAAATTTTTGACAGCGAGAAAGAATGGTGGCCGGAAGCTTTTGCGGATCAGTAGTAGCAAAAATAAAAATCACATGAGGAGGTGGTTCTTCTAAGGTTTTTAACAAAGCATTAAAGGCACTCGTGGAGAGCATGTGAACTTCATCAATAATATAAATTTTATATTTTCCCGAACTTGGTAGGTACTGAACGTTATCAATTAATTGGCGAACATTTTCAACACCGTTATGTGAGGCACCATCAATTTCTAAAACATCAACTGATTGCTCATTTTTTAAATCCGCGCAGGCAGGACAAACCAAACAAGGGTTACCACTTGGGCTTAATTTTTCACAGCGCAAGGCTTTTGCAAAAATACGAGCAACAGTCGTTTTTCCTATACCTCTGGTTCCGCAAAATAAATAAGCATGTCCAATGCGCGAACTAAGCAAAGCATTTTTTAATGATTCGTTGATACTTTTTTGGCCGATGACTTCGTCAAAATTTTGTGGACGCAGCTTTCTGGCCAACACTTGATAGGTCACTAATTTCCCCTCGCAATAACTTTGGAGGAACGAATCTATAGTTACCATCTATTAATGTAAATATGCAGAATGTTTGATGTCAGAAGAAGTCGTAACAAAAAAAATGAATCTTCGATCTTTTTATCAAAGCGGCAGCCGGACTAACACAAATAAAGAATAACGTACCGTTGCTTCCTTCCGGATCTGGCGGGGTTGGCCACCTTGAAATTGTCAGCCAAGCTACCGAGACGGATACTAACCTCAGAGCTAAAGAATATCTAGTTTTTTCAAATTATACTTTAGAGTGACAGAAGCAACTTCTGAACTTTCTGATTGAACTGGCACATGTTGCCAATCTTCCTCGCCAGGGTTTTTATGAATTTTTCGCTTATCGACCGTAGCGCGGTCTGGGGCATAGGGCGAATCATCAATTTTCACTTTATTGATATTCATTAGCTCTTGTTTAAAGAGCTCTACGTCGCGCCTTAACATCCGAATTTCGCGAAAAACCTGGCCCCCTCGAGCACTACTAGTGTCTATATTATTTTCGCCTTTAACCTTAAGGTCCGATCTTAATCCATTTGAACTATTTATTTTTATATCAGACATATACATGCTTCTCGGACATTACCGATGATTACTTGAGTAAAAAACTCAGCTTTTTAAGTGTTCGAATTTGCGAATAAATAAATAAATACTTACATGTGGTTTGAGGGGCAAAAATGAGTATAGAATATTCCCATGCGAGTTTTCTCGCTGTCAAAAAGGAGTTTGGCCATGAAATTATTAAAAATGATTAAAAGTCTGTTTGTTTTGTTCTCGTTTTTTCTTGTATCGACAGTTTATTCAGCAGTTAAAGTTGGCGTTGATTTCAGCTCAGGAAACCACAAAATTAAAGGTGAACAAACTAGTTTTTACGATGAGCCAATGGAATTTAAAGACAATGAAGTAACAGTGAATGTCACTGCTTCAAAATTTAAAAAAACAGATTTTGAAACAGAGCTCGCTAAAGACGAAGTTTTTTTAACTGTTCAAGTTTTAAAAAATGGCAAGGCAATTAATGCACCAGAAATAATTACTAAAATGAATCAAAAGGCGACACTCGAAGTTCAAGATGACAAAAATCAAACGTACAAAATTTCATTGATGGCAGCTGAGGTTCCTTAAAGTAACTGGACAAAACGGTTGATTGATAACTCGCTCATTGATTTGTCAATTGATTCAGAATATTTCGCATTAGACGACTTCGTCATTATTTGATAATTGATCATTTATTAAGCGGAGAATTGGCCGAGTGGTTGAAGGCGCACGCTTGGAAAGCGTGTAACGGGGCAACTCGTTCGAGGGTTCGAATCCCTTGTTCTCCGCCATCTCTTTCAAGCCAACCCTAACCATTCGCAATTATTTAAGTTTTTAAAAGCTTTAAATGGTTGTGGGCTGGTTGTGGGCTAAACCCGACGATTTGTGCGGCTTTTTGCAAATATTCAGGATGATTCCTGATAGTCTCAATGTAAATGAAAGTTGTTAAGTTTATTCAATTGGTTGAGTATTATCTGAGAATACCCATAACACCCATTTTTTAAAAAGTACCAAACATAGTATGGCAAATAAAATCGTAAAGATAGTTTTAACAAAGCTTGCAAACATGCTCACTTCAAGTTCCTCAAGCTCAAAATAACAGTTTTCCTCCAAGACAAAGCCTAAGGGTTCGCCAGAATAGTTGAAGCAAAATTTTCTTCCTGTTGTGTAATCAAGTTGCTTGATATAGTTAAGTCTTTCAATATCTATTGTATTTTCATTCCCTGGTTTTATGTCTTCTTGTGCTTTTTTAAATTTTAAAATTACTAGTTCAATTTTTTCTGAAAAGGTTAGTTTAGATTTTTTATCAAGCTCCTTATTAGTAATTTCTTTGAATAATTCTTCTTTGTTTAATGAAAAAATTAGTGTGGGCAGTTTTTCTCCGGCAAAGGAAAGCAAAACTCTCATTGTATATTCGTGGGC
>JBIKWR010000029.1:0-21739 GCA_044356225.1 Bacteriovoracaceae bacterium
TCTTTTTTTTATGGTGTGAATTACTTCCTTATTAGTTTAAAATTTAAGCATGTCCAAAAATCAACCTGATTGCTTATCTGATATTTTATCTATTAAGTATCCCATGATCATGGCACCGATGTTTTTGGTGACCAATATTAAAATGATGGTGGCGGCCGATCGTGCAGGTATTAGTGGATGTATTCCTGCCCTTAACTTTAGAACGATTGAAGATTTTAAAGTTGGATTAAAATCCCTAGATCAAAATTGCCAACATGCTTATGGAATCAACTTAATCGTCAATCCATCAAATCCCTTTTACCAAGATCAGCTAAAGGCCCTCCTCGAGTCGCGATGTGCTTATGTCATCACTTCATTAGGAAGTCCGAAAGAAGTCATCGAACGATGTGTGGCGGTCGGGAAAAAAGTTTTTTGTGATGTGGTTAACTTTGAACATGGAAAAAAAGTTCGCGATTTAGGCTGTGATGCTTTAGTGGCGGTTAATAGTGGAGCAGGTGGACATGCTGGTCATATTCCCGCCAGTGTTCTTATTCCACAACTTCAATCTCTGAATATTCCAGTTATCGCGGCAGGAGGAGTGGGAACGGGTGCAGGTCTTTTAAGTATGAAAACCTTAGGAGCAGTAGGCGTATCGGTTGGTTCAATTTTTATTGCATGTGAGGAAGCAGAAATTTCTTCCGAATATAAACAAGCTTGTATTGATTTTGGGGCATCTGATATTGTGATGACGACCAAGATATCGGGAACTCCTTGCACCGTTATTCAAACTCCCTATGTTAAAAAAATTGGCACCGATCAAAATATTATGGAAAAAGTTCTCAATAAAAATAAATCATTAAAAAAATATGTGAAGATGCTCACTTTTATGAAAGGCATGAAAGCGATTGAAAAAGCGGCTTTCACTGCCACTTATAAAACGGTCTGGTGTGCTGGACCCAGTATTGAGTTTGTTAAAGAAATCAAATCGGTGGAAAAAATTGTTTATCAACTTATGGAAGATTATCATGAAACCCTTAATCAAGTTCAATGCTTCAAGCCATTTTAACATTTCTCGATTAGTTGAAAGGCAAGGAGAGCTTTCTGCATTTCATTTACCCATACTCAATCAAGTTTTAGGTTGGATGATCCCTTTTAATCGTCCTCATGGAGTTCGAATTAATCACTTGGCCAAGGGTTTAGCGCGCGCTTACATGCCTTATAAACGTACCAATTTTAATCATCTTAAGGGTATTCATGCAGGAGGCATCATCACGCTAGGTGAGTTTTGTGCAGGTATCTGTTTATTAACCTTAGTGAATAACAACAAATACCGCTTAATTTTAAAAGAGCTCAAGGCCACTTACACTTATCAAGCAAAAACAAAAATAGAAGGTGTGGGACAGCTGACTGTCAGCGAGCAAGAGCAGTTGATTAATAGACTAAATTCCGACGAACCCTTTGATCAAGAAATGAGAGTGACGATCAAAGACAAGAATGGTGAAACGGTGGCAGAAGTGGTTTCTGTTTGGCAAATCAAGAGTTGGAAAAAAGTTAAAACAAAAGTTAATGAGTAAAAGACGGTTATGGCCAAAAGTTTTCATACCATCAATCCATCGACGGGTAATATATTAAAGACCTATCAGTTTAATGAAGGGAGTGAGATTGAAACAATTTTGGCATCGGCGCAGAAAAGTTTTGTAAATGCAACTTCTCTTGATCTTTATGCTCGCCAAAAACTCATTTTTAATTTTGCTGAAGTTTTAAAAAACGATTTAGATTATAGTGCCAAGTTGATTTCCACTGAAATGGGTAAACCAATTCAGGAAGCTCGCGCCGAACTAGAAAAATGTATTCACTTGGCCAAAGTCTTTGGCCACAAAGCGGCAGAATGGTTAGGCCCAGAAGAGCTCAAAGCAGATGGATGCAAACATCAATTGCAGTATCATCCTTTAGGAGTGATCTTGGGGATCATGCCTTGGAATTTTCCTTTTTGGCAGCTACTGCGTTTTGGGATTCCTGCCTTTTTAGCGGGAAATGCGGTGGTGATCAAACCCAGTCTATCGACTGTCGCTTGTGGTGAGCGAATCCAAAAATTGTTGGAAGAGGCAGGTTTGACCAAGGGCCTTTGGCAAAATCTTTTAGTGGAAGATCACGAGATCGCCAAACTCATCGCTCATGTTCATATCAAGGGCGTCTCGTTAACTGGCAGTACTCGCGCTGGCAAATCGGTGGCAGCAGTCGCCGGAGCGCATTTAAAAAAAGCCGTCTTAGAGCTCGGTGGAAATGATCCTTTTATTGTTTTTGACGATGCCGATCTCAACTTGGCGGTATCGCATGCGCTGAAAAGTCGTTTTCTCAATGCCGGTCAAAGCTGTATTGCGGCCAAAAAAATCTATGTGGAAAAAAATCTTTATCCAATATTTTTAGCAAAATTTATAGCAGAAATAAAAAAAATAAAAATAGATGACCCGCTGTTAAGTGCGACGGAAATGGGTCCTATGGTTTCGCTGTTGGCAAAAGAAAATTTACAACGACAAGTTCAAGATGCCGTAGATAAAGGAGCGAAAATTCTCTATCAAAGTGAGGCCCCATCAGCTTTGGGATTTTTTTTTCCACCGATGGTTTTGACCAATGTTCTTCCTTCCATGCGAATGGCGCAAGAAGAAGTCTTTGGGCCGGTGGCGGTGATTTCATCTTTTGAGAATTGGCCAAACTTAGTTTCAGCAATTAATCAGTCACCTTATGGTTTAGGGGCGAGCATTTGGACTAAAAACTTACCATTAGGGGAAGAAATTCTTGCCAAGTTAGAGAGTGGCACCGGTTTTATCAATCACATGACCAAATCAGATCCTTTAATCCCTTTTGGTGGTTTTAAAGACAGTGGCTTAGGTAAAGAGCTTGGGGCCTTGGGATTGCGGGAGTTTACCCAGCAGAAAGTGATCAATGTATACCGCAATAAATAACCTTTATTTCTATCTCACTGTGTAATAAACATTAAAGATTTGGTAGCAGCTTGACTTCGTTACTTTTGCGTCCATATTAGCAATGAAGTTACAGGAGATAATCATGTCTGAAAAACCCGTCATTCCCGATCCCCGTGAAGTGCAAGAAGAAATTGAAAAATTTGTTCGTGAAAAGTTTGGTTCACAAGTTCACTTACTCACCAATATACCGGGCAAAACCAAAAAAGCGGGAAGAATAAAAGATATCGGCAAAGAACAAGCGAATAATCTAACGGATAAAGAAAAAAGCTTAGCGCAGTTAGAAAAAATTCAAAATTTCAAACTTCGTCCTAAAGATATCAAACAACATCTTGATCGTTTTGTGATCAAACAAGATGAAGCAAAAAAGGCTTTAAGTATTGCCGTCTGCGATCACTATAATCATGTCAAAATGCGATTGACTCCAACCTCCAATGAAATAGCGAGTGATGATAGCAACTATTCTAAACAAAATGTTTTATTACTCGGTCCGACTGGCGTGGGTAAAACATATTTGGTGAAAAGAATTGCGGAATTAATAGGTGTTCCTTTTGTCAAAGCCGATGCTACGAGGTTCACTGAAACAGGATATGTCGGTGCCAATGTGGATGATATGGTGAAGGATTTAGTCACTCAAGCTGGTGGGGATTTAGAGTTAGCGCAGTATGGAATTGTCTATCTCGACGAAGCCGATAAATTGGCCTCTCCTCAGAATGCTGTTGGACGAGATCCAGCAGGTCGAGGAGTGCAGTTTGGACTGTTAAAATTGATGGAAGAATCTGAAGTTGATTTGCGTTCTGGTCACGATATGATGAGCCAGATTCAAAATTTTATGGATTTTCAAAAAGATGGTGAAGTTGGCAAACGAGTGATTAATACCAAACATATTCTTTTTATCGTCAGTGGGGCATTTACTGGCCTTGATAAAATTATTCAAAAAAGATTAAAAACCAGAAGTATTGGCTTAACTCAAGATCAAAAAAAGGCCACGGACTATGATTTGCTGTATGGGCAAGTCAACACCGATGATTTGATTTCTTTTGGATTTGAACCAGAATTTATTGGCCGTTTACCGATTAGAGTCTCTTGCCAGGATTTAAAGGCGAATGACTTATTGGCGATTATGAAAAATTCCGAAGGATCGATCATTCGCCAATACGAAGAGGCCTTTCGCGCTTATGGCATTGATGTGCAGTTTAAAGATGATGGATTAGATTTGATAGCTGAAATGGCCGCTAAAGAAAAAACCGGGGCGAGAGCATTGATGACCATTTGTGAAAAAATATTAAGAAATTATAAATTTGAACTCCCAGGCAGTGGTGTGCGCGAGTTGATTGTCGATGGGCAAGTTGTCACTTATCCAGAAAAATCTTTGTCAGAAATGTTGTTACAAAAAAATGTGGATGCCTTTCATTCTATTCAAAATTTTGAAGAGATGTTTTTTAAAAATTATAAAATGAAAATACATTTTGATGAAGCGGCAAAGATATTGATTATCGACAAAGCGAGTGGAAAACAACTAACTCCGATGGAGTTTAGTCAGCAGTTGCTGTTAGGCTATGAGCATGGATTACGATTGATTCAGCTTAATTCAGGCGAAACAGAATTTAAACTAGGCATTGATGTGGTGGAAGACCCCGTTGGAGCACTGGAAAAAAGAATTAGAAAATCATACGAAAATAAAACTAGTCCTAATCATCTTCATTAACTGACTCACGTTAGTTAGTGATCATTCATTTTTGAAAACTCATCGGCAATATGCTCAGCAATCGCTAGACTACAGGTGTAAGCTGGAGAAACAGCATTCAGTAGATGAATGGTGTGAGCGGTTTTTTTGATCACAAAGTCCTGCACTAATTGTTTACTTTCTTGATCGTATAATTGAGCGCGAATACCTGGTCTACTCCATTGATTAAAACTTTTTAGATCAAAATTTTTGACCAGTTTGCCAGCAAGATGTTTTAAATACATCATGGAATTTTTTTTAGTTTCTTCGATGGCAAGTTTTCGAAAGTTAAATTGATTACGCCAAAATAATCCAGCATTAGTGGTGATGGTTTCGAATAATTCTTTGGGTTGGGCGCGATCTAATCCAGCATAATTTTCTCGCCAAAAAGCGGGGATGGCGGTGGGACCGATTTTCATTTGCCCATCACCCGTAACGGTAAAATGCACACCTAAAAAAGGCGCATCAGGGTGAGGTAACGGATAAATTTGTAACCGCAATAAACTTTTTTTCAGTTGGGATTTTAGATAAAGACCTTTGAAGGGAATCATGATGTAGGGCATATTATGCAGATAGGGTTGGGCCACTTTATCGGCATAGAGTCCAGCACAGTTGATGATAAATTTTCCTTTGATTTTTCCCTGCGAGGTCATTATGCCATCTGCGGTTTTAGCTAAAAAAGCCGTATGGCATTTGAGAGTGACATTATTTTTAATCAGCCAGTTTTTAAAATAATCATTGATTTGATCGGGTATAATTGAAGCGGTATTGGGAGAGTATAAAGCTTGTTCACAAGTGTGAGCGAGAGGTTCTAATTCAAAAAGTTCTTTTTCATCGATTAATGACAACTGCACGCCATTTTTCTGACCACGATCATACAGTTTTTTCAACAAAGGAGTTTCTTGGGGATTTTGTGCCACCACGACTTTTCCGGTTTGATTGAGAGTTAGGCCCTTTTCAAGGCAGAAATTGCGCATTAAGCGATTCCCATGAACCGCAAAGCGTGCTTTTAGGCCATCGGGATCGTAGTAAAACCCTGCATGTAATACACCACTGTTGCGGCCGCTAGCATGAGCGCCAACGTTGGGTTCTTTTTCAATCAAGGTTATTTTTAGTTGGGGAGAGCGTTTTCGTAATTCATAGGCGATGGTCATGCCGATAATTCCACCGCCGATGATAATGACATCTTCCATAAAGTCCTAATTAAAATTAACTAGGATTTTTGGCCAAAAAATCTTTAAAAATAAAAAGTGTTTCTTCTAAATAAACATCTTGTTTTAGTTTATTTCCGAATTCTTCATTTTTCGCTTTTTCCACTTCCACCATACGAACCGTGTCTTTTTTACTAATTTTTTTATCTAAAATTTCGTTAGTAAAGGCTTCACCAATTTTCATTTTATGATTAATTAACTCGGCTTGGACATTTTTTTTGTCAGGATTGGATTTATTGTTTTTGTTGTTCGCTTCAAATTTAATTTCATCTGCTGTTTTAAGCGCTTTTAACTTTTCTTCTTCAATTTTTCTTTGCGCTTTAAAGGCGTCGAAATTAAGATTTTTCACGGTATTCTTCGCCAATTGACTCATAAACTCTATGCGCTCATTAATTATTTTAAATGATTCAGATTTTTCTTGGCGTTTTTGACTTTGAGTAGACAAATAGCGAATATCAAAATTTTTATTTTTCCATGGTGTAAATTTAGCTTTATCAATTTTGTTCCAAGGTAGGGCATGATCTAAATGCTGTTCACTGGATTTTAAAAAGGCCATTTGATCAGGGAATACGATGTGTGGATCGACACCTTTTTGTTGAGTTGATTGGCCATCCACTC
Source organism: Bacteriovoracaceae bacterium (assembly GCA_044356225.1). Lineage (GTDB taxonomy): Bacteria > Bdellovibrionota > Bacteriovoracia > Bacteriovoracales > Bacteriovoracaceae > JBIKWR01. The sequence continues at coordinate 6,516 of JBIKWR010000029.1, forward strand.
GATAAAATTGTTGGATGGTTATTTTGAGTGCACCTAAACTGCCTTTTTTGGCTTGGCCTTGAAAAAGTCCACTAAAAAAATAACTCATACTGGCCGAATCAAGATCGACCACCGTTTGCACGGTCCCTTTTCCATGAGTGTGAGGAGTTCCCACTACGACTGCTCTTTCGTAATCTTTTAATGCACCTGCCACAATTTCCGAAGCGGAAGCGCTAAAAGAATTTTGCATAACCATTAATGGCCCACTATAAACCACTGAGGGATCTTCATCGGCCAAAATTTTAATATTACCTTTATTATCTTTCACCTGAACCACCGGTCCTTGGGGAAAAAAGAGCCCGGCCATATTGACGGAATCTGGCAATGAGCCACCAGGATTATTTCGTAAATCAAGAATCACACCATCGACCTTTTTTTCATTAAAAAAATTAAGGATGGTGGCGACATCATCGGTACAGTTCCTCGCCGGCTGACCGGGAGTGGGATGAAAGTCACGATAAAAACTTGGGACTAAAATATAGCCAATTTTTTTATTAATTTCTTCATGATCGATGATCACGCCTTTAGCATATCCATCTTCAAGCTCAACCACATCGCGAATAATAGGAATGATTTTATGAGTTAGATCTGGTTTTTTGACAGTTAATTTGACCTCGGATCCTTTTTTTCCTCTAATTAATCGAACGGCATCTCGAAGATCCATTCCGACAATGGTTTCGGCTTCTTTATCGGCTTGACCAACTTTCAGAATAATGTCTCCAGCTTCTAGTTCTTTTTGTTTCCAAGAAGGACTCCCTGGAACCACTCGCTCCACTTTTGTATAAGGCCCTTCTTGGCTAAGAACAGCACCGATACCTTCTAACTTGCCACTCATATTAATGTTGAAGTCTTCTATTTCCATCGGTGGAAGATAGGTCGTGTGGGGATCAAAGGATGAAGTAACAGCATTGGCCAAAACGCTTACGTGATCAATTTCTTTAGATTTTCTCAATCTGGAAAAAAAGTTGTCTTGATCTTTTAACGCTTTTTCTCTGGCTTCTTTTTCCATTAAATCAAAATTTTTAATCACTAATTTTTCTTTTTTGGCGGTTTTTTTATTTTCCTTTTTAGTCTTTTTATTGTCATTTTTATCAATTTCAGTTGAGACGGTTTTTTCTTCTTCTTTTACTTTTGCTTCTTGTTCTAATTCAGCAGTCAAAATTTCGGTCATCACTTGATATTTTAATGATTTTCGCCAAAGATCTTTAAAATCATTATTATTTTTTACCCAACTTCTTTTTTCATAATCAGTTTCAATCATTTCATCGATTTTAAAATCGATGGGCTTGGCCAAATACTCTTTATAAATTGATTCAGCTTCAGTCATGCGAGTGGCAAGTATTTCATAAGCTTTTTTTAGGAATTCTAATTTTTTTTCTTTAAATTGATCATCGATTTGGAATTTATATTTGGATAAGTCTTGAATATCTTTTTCATAAAAAAATTGTTTTCTGCCGTCTAAATCTTTTAAAAATTGTTGAAAGGCGCGCTCTGATCTCACATCATCAAGCTTGCTTTGGCTGTAATGATCATTTTCTAAATATTTCCAGAGGATTTCACCTAAAATAAAATCTTGGGCCAAGGCAAGAGTCGATAACAGTGATAAAATGATTGATAAAAAAATGGTTTTCAATTGAAGGCCCCTTTAAAAATAATAGATATTAGTTTGTACGAAAGATGATTATTCATTATATGATTCATGGGCCTATTTTCCTAGGTTCATTGTTTTGCCGAAGCATTTTTTTGACAATAAATTGACATGGTTATGAATATGTCCGCGAAAAAGTTATGAGGTAAGGCCCAAGGTTAACTAAATACTCAAGTAACTACTTAGACTACGTAGATAAATGGATTGCAATTCCGGAGATGCAAATAGCGGTTACCAAAGTTTGAGCAATGAGGTCCATTATTTGAGTATGATTTAAATTTTGGCCCCAAAGTTTTTGTAACTGCCTAGAGCGAGATCCATAAAGACTAAAAAGAAAGGCAATCACCGCGGTGGGAATAGAGAATAATAAAATGATACGAGCAAATTCAATCATAAAAAAATGTTAACTTGATCTGGCGATTTTGTCTTAAAAATATTTTTAAACAATTTACTGATCTAATTTAAATTTAAGATATTCCTCATCAAAACTTAAGAGTTTTGTGTCGGTAATTCGATCCACATATAAAGTGGCAAAGAGGTGATCAATCTCATGTTGAAAAACCGTCGCCAAAAAACCCGAGGCTTCTAGTTTTTGTTCCTTGGCGTTTTGATCTAAATAGTTGATCACAATTTTTTTTGGTCGCTCCACAAATCCCCTTAATCCTGGAACCGAGAGGCATCCCTCCCAAAAACCTTGGAGTTGCGAATCGATAACTGAAATTTGCGGATTGATAATGACTAAAATTTCATCGGTGGAAATCCCTGATTTTTTGAGGTCTTTTTTGGCTTGATCGAGGTCTTCGGGATAATCTTCAAACTCGTCGCTATATCCTTGATGGTCTTCATTTTCTTGATTCTCTTGATTGTCTTGATTGGGGTCAAAAAGTAATATCGCCACTTGGAGATTGACTCCAATTTGAGGGGCGGCAATACCAATTCCTCCTAAGGCATTCATGGTATCGATCATATCCTGAATTAAATCTTTAAATTCTTTGGAGTGAATTTCTTTTTTAGAGAGTTTTTTATTTTCTTTTCGTAGGACCGGATTTCCCATGCGACAAATATCTCTAACCGCCATGATCGACTCCATCGTTAAATATTAAAAACTTCGTGAGATTCCGCTCTGGAATTCTCAGCCAGCACCGGTATATACCGGCACTGGATGAGTTTTCCAGTGGATCTTCGCCTCATGCACGCAATCTTGATTTTCAAAAATCTTCGATTTGCCTATAGGCAAACCTCATCTTTTTAAAAATCAATCTCGCGCACCTGAGGCAAAGCTTTCACTGGAATTCTCAGCCAGCACCGGTATAAAAACCCTTTTTTTGAGAGGCTAAAAATGGTCAAAAACGTCAATTTATGATACTCCAATTCGATGAAAAAAGCATGGACTAGAGTTTTAATTCCGGAACTTAAACTAACTTTAGCGCAATTTCCAACTGATCAATGGGCAAAAGGACCGCTGGGAAAAATCTTTTTTTCAGGTCAGTATATTAATTGGCAAGACTCCATTCTCCAAAAGGGTGCGATGGCTTGGGTGCCAGGCTTAGGATTAATTCGTCATTATCATATTATAAGCAAGGTCAATGCCAAAAAAATCTCTCAAGTTTTATTCCGCAAGTATGCCTTTTGGGATTTGTTTTTATTTAAAGGTGTTAAAAAATCAAGTTGGGGTATTACTAAACAAGGATCGTGGCCAATTTTTGAAGGCATCATGATAGATAAAAACTGTGAACCTATCGCCCCTTGGGAATTTGAATACGTGGCCGATCAAATTCCAGGTGAAATTCAAAGTGATCAATATTTACATCTGCAAAATCTTCTCAAATATTATTTGACTAAAATTGATCAACGAGAATCCCCTGAATTTGGTAAAACCCAAATTTATAAAGATCCCAAAGATGGCCGCTATTTTCAATACCTCGAGGCATCCTCGCAGTCCGAAGTAAAAAAAATCTTTTTAACTTATGTCAATTGGGCACAGTGGGAGCATTTTTATCTTGAAAAGAAAATGGCAAAAAAAATTGGTATAAAATTTCAAGTGTCGGGAGAAGACCAGATAACTCTGAATGACGATGCCGATTTTTATCATTCATTAGTTGCAGATCCGATGGGAGATATCTGTGATGATGAAGGATGTGGACAAGTTAGGGTTAGATATAGTTCGTTATGTAGAAATCACCATTTTGAAGCGGTCAAAGGCATGCCCTTTAGTAGTTAAAACGTTTTTTAATCTCGGCAATCATTTTAATTTTTTCTAATTGCTGTTTACGTTTTTCTTCTAGTTCATCGAGAGTTGGTTGTTTCTCCGATTTTTTTAATTTACTGATATCCACTGGCTGCGTTTTATCTTCGGTGGATAAATAAAAAGATTTTGGAAGTACTTTTTCTACTTGCATAGACGGTGAGGTTTTTTCGAACAGGTCAGTCGCCTTATCTAACTCAATTTTTAATTCATCTCTGACCAATAAAATGGCTTTTTCCATTTCACTTCTTTGGTCTGTTAAAAAAATAAGATGATCTTCTAGCTGATCTTTTTCTTGATGAAGTTTTTGGACTCCGGCTGAAAGTTCCAAATGAACTGAGTTTAACTTTTGATGATCATGACTAATACTTTGGTCTACATGAGAGTCGTTCTGTTTTAGTTGAGAAATTTCTTCGAACTCTTTTTTGGCCAATAAAACATCATCATTAACTTTAATTAAGTCTTGTTGCAGATGATAAAGATTAGTTTTTTTACTAGCTATATCATTTGATAATTGTTCAATTTCAACTTGATAAGGTGCTAAAATGTCTTTTTCATTGATGGCAATGCTTTGTTGATTTGACTCTTTGAGATTTTTAGCGATGTTTTCTAATTCTATAATGTCTTTTTTTATTTGAAATTTATTCGACATAATTTCTTCAATCTCATTTTGGACTGAAGTTTTTAGTTTTTTGAGTGACTCTAATTCAGATTGAGAATTGACAATATTTTGCGAAAGATTTTGAAACTTTTCTTGTATTTGATTGAGCTCTTGATAATTTTCTTCTTTCGCCTTAATTGATTGAATCCGATCAGCTTCACATTCTTGAAGCTTACCTTGCTGTTCATTTAACTGCTGATTAAGTTTATCAATTTCTAATAATGACTCCGATTTAGTTTGCTCCAATTCATTCATTTCAATTTCGAACTTGGCCTTGGCCACTTGAATACGAGACTCTTCTCGCTCAAAATTGGCCAAGAGTTTATCTAGTTTTGCTTCCGCTTGGAAAATTTTAGACTGGATTTGTTCCAAGTCCATATTGAATCGATGGGCCTTTTGTTCTGCCATCAAGACTAATTCATCCGCTTGCTCTCTGGCCTTGATCACCACTGATCGCGCCTGATCAGAGGCTTCTTTCTCTCGTTCATGCTGATCTTGATCTTCAGAGAGAGGAAAAACTTTTAAAAATATTTGTTCGTCACCTAATTCTAATTCTTGTCCAGGTTGATATTCAATATCACAAAGCCCAGGAATTTTTGCACCTAAGACCCGGGTTCCATTACTGCTGTTATGGTCGTGAATAAAAACTTTGAAATTTTTTATTTTTATTTCTAGATGACTGCGCGAGATACTACTAAAGGGTAGGACAATGTCGCTTTCTTTTCCTCGACCAATAATAAAACTTGGTTTTTGAACAAATGTTTCCCGCTTACCTTGTGTGGTTGTGATTTGCACTCGAAAATATCGCCGGTTAGTCGTCAAAAAATGTTCTCTCCAAATCTTCTTAGTTTTCAACTCCTTATCGGTACTGACCGGTTTTTTTTGAATTTAAATTGAGTTTATTGAATGAATAATGTCAGGTATTTGCAAGTCTTTAAAATGACATAGTTGATTATTATGAAAGGGATTATTTGAGCGAGGCCAAGAGTGTTTCGTAAAATTTTTTTAAAAGTTTGGCATCATACTTTCCGGTTTCTCCTTGCATGATTTCAAACGCCTTAGAGGGAGTAAAGGCCTTGCGGTAAGGCCGATCAGAAATAAGGGCGGAAAAAGAATCCGCAATTGAGACTATTTTTGCCGGTCGATATATCTCTGGGCCTTTGAGATTATTGGGGTAACCATGACCATTGGGTTGCTCATGATGCTGAAAAATAATATCTAAAACTTCAGAACGAACTCCTTTCACCGCATCCAGTTGGCGTTTACCTATTTCAGGGTGTGTTTTCATCTCTTTCCACTGCTCTGGGCTTAAGTGATCAGTTTCTTCAGTGTTGAAGGATAAAAAACTGTGACCGATGTCGTGCAAAAAAGCGCCCATGCCAATATGTAGAAGATTAGCTGGGTTGGTAATATCATCCGCCTTCGCTAGCATCACGGCAAAAATTGAAGTGCCAATCGAATGCTTAAAAATATCAGGGTAGGTGCTCATCAGTTTAATAATTTTGAGCATGGATTTTGGATCATTTTCTAGTTCACCAATACAACTTGCAACAGCGACTGAGGCATTACCAATAACTTGTTGGTTCACTTTGGTTTTATGAACAAGATCGTGCATGGTAATTGTCACTAGTTCTTTGACGAGACCTACTTTTTCCATTGAAGGTAATTGGTCTCCTTGAGCTAAATACTTGGCACTCACTTTGGAAACATAGGCATTGTATTTGTCATAATCATTAAGGGTTACAAAAAAACTTTGCACTCCTTTTTGGGCGTAACTCGAGGCCCGTTCCCAATCAATCATATCTCCATGATTAAATAGTTTAGTATATTTGGTATCGGATAACTTTACATACACATCAAAAAAAAGCGGTGCCTGGAGACGCTTAAAAATTCCCAAACTAATTCCAATAAATTCATTCTCTGAAGTGATCGGCATAACTCTTAATATACCAAGATCTAAGGGATATTAAGACATGGCAAAACTTACTCTCAAATGAGAAACAATTTACCAAAAAATCAAGATGGTCAGGTACTAGAATTCTCAACCCGCACCAGTATTGGGGGTTTGAATGCTGGGTAACATATGTTAGTAAAGGAGTTGATGCAAAACGATCTTTTCTTGTTCGAACAATTTTTTCAAAAAAAAATGCAGGCTTGGTTCTATCAGGATTCCTCACGTAAAAACGACTTAAACCAGGCCATTCTTTATTCTTTGCAAGCCGGAGGAAAAAGAATTCGTCCGCTTTTAACTTTGGCGACCACCCGTATTTTTGCTGGTGATGAAAATGTCTCCAAAATTATCGGATGCTCTTTAGAGATGATGCATACTTACTCTTTGATCCATGATGATTTACCAGCAATGGACAATGATGATTTTCGTCGCGGAAAACCAAGTTGTCATAAGGCCTTCTCGGAAGCGATAGCCATTTTAGCAGGAGATGCTTTGTTAAATGAGGCACCTCTTTTTTTGCTAAAAGAGTTAAGAGAATTGAAATTTGATCCCCAGCTAATCATCGAGATGGTGCAACAAATGCTTCAGACCTGCGGCCATCAAGGGATGGTTTTAGGACAAGCATTCGATTTAGAGTATGAAAAAATAGATCATTCAAAACTGGAACAGGCCAAAAAATTAATTATTCTCAAAGAAATTCATCAACTAAAAACCGGTGGTCTTTTGAGTTTAGCAGTGCAGTTAGGTGCGATGGTAAGCCATTCTGTCGAGCATCCCAACTTTAAACTTATCAAAAAATTGGGAGATGATTTAGGCCTAGTTTTTCAAGTGATTGATGACATTCTGGATGTCACTTCGAGCTTAGATCAGTTAGGAAAAACGCCGGGAAAAGATTTGTTGGCGAATAAATTAACATATCCTGCAGTTTTGGGTCTTCACGGGGCCAAGCTTTATGCCTTAGAGGTTTTTCAGGAAATTGAGGTCACTCTGGCCAAGCTCGATAGAAAAAACCAGGCGCTTTTAGCATCCATCATCAAATCCTTGAAAGACAAAATTTATCTTTAATAATATCCATAAGTTAATTATTCATTTTTATAGTACACAACCCAGTAAATAACTCAGATTCTAGCTATTTTCTTGTCAAAAATGGCCGGTAAATGTTAATCCTTACTCTATGAATCAACCGTCAAACACTCCCATCATTCGAGGCCAATTAGGGCTTGGATTTGATCGCCCTTATGAAAAAGATCGCAATTTTGATCGGGGTGGACGTAGTTTTTATTTTTTTGATTTTGATGACAATGTCGCTTCATTAAAAACCACGATTGTTATTTTTCATCGTCATAGCGGACACGAACTTCAGCTATCAAGTGTCCAGTACTACAAAGTGAAGCATTTAGTCGGTGTGCCTGGAACCGAGTATGCTGACTATGTTTTTAATTTTCAATGTGAACGCACTGGAAGTTACCGTAATTTTCGCGATCTAGAGGTCAATTCTTGTGACATGAATTCTGTAAAACAACCATTTATTCGAGATATCGAAACCATTCTCGCTTTGCCCGATCGCGAATGGAAAGCACCCTCTTGGGATTTTTTTCATTATGCCACTTTTAACCAAAGGGCCATTTCCATTATCACTGCTCGTGGGCACGAAGTGGAAACGATTAAGACGGGAATTGATTTATTAGTTAAACATGGTCATATCGGTCATCGGCCTAACTACTTGGGTATTTATCCGGTTTCCAATCCGCAAATAAGAAAAGAGTTAGGTGATGAAAATTTAACGAAGACAATTCCCCAGTTAAAAAAAATGGCGATAAAAAAATCAGTTTATCAAGCGATTAATCTTTATGGAGAGGATCGGCCTCATCGATTTGGCATGAGTGATGATGATCCTCATAATGTTGCGTTGATATCAGAAGCGATGTTTGATTTGAAAAAAGAACTTCCTCATATGTCCTTTTTTGTCATCGATACGGGAGATGGCCAGTTAGTAAAACGTGAAGTGTTAGTGAAAGGACAAGATGTCGGACGTGTTTTTGATAACGTTAGTCAATTGCCTCTTTTTCCTCTGTAGTTAATGTGGATAAAAATGAAAAAATCAAAACGAGCGGAAATACTTTTAATCGCCTTGGAAAAACTTTATCCTGAGGTTAAACCTCCTCTTGATTTTCATGATCACTATACTTTGCTGATTGCGGTTTTATTATCCGCCCAATGTACTGATGAAAGAGTGAATAAGGTGACTCCGGCCCTTTTTGCCCGCGCTAAAACACCGCAAGAAATGGTTTTATTATCGATCGAAGAGATTCATCAGCTGATCAAAAGCTGTGGTTTAGCTCCCAAAAAATCTCGCGCTATTTTTGAGCTTTCACAAATGCTGATCGATCAATATGATGGGCAAGTTCCGATGAGTTTTGAGGAATTAGAAAAACTTCCCGGAGTTGGCCATAAAACCGCTTCCGTGGTGATGTCACAAGGCTTTGGAGTGCCAGCTTTTCCCGTCGACACTCACATCCATCGTTTGGCCACCAGATGGAAACTCACTTCGGGTAAAAATGTTGAGCAAACTGAAGCCGATTTAAAAAAACTTTTTCCTGAAAACTGCTGGAATAAATTGCATTTACAAATTATTTTTTATGGTCGGGAATTTTGTCAGGCGCGAAAATGTTTTGGTAAAACCTGTCCACTGTGTTCTGCCCTAAGTTCTGGCACAGATGTTCAATGGCAACAAGTTAAAGCATAAGATTCAAAAAGGATTATAATGGAAAATTTAAATGAGCACACGTTCCTGGTCTCCATCGCCATTCAGCATTTGCCCGTCGAAGACCAAGAGCATATTAACCATCAAGCCTATACCCTCCATGCCTGCCAAGGCATCGTCGAATACTCTCTAGATGAAGCGAGAGTCGATCAAATATTAGGGGAGCGATCCTATTCGGGAGGTGATATTCCCTTAGAAGTTATGGCGGAAGTTGAAGCCGAACTGGCCTTGGATACCGAAGTCGAAAATCAGTATTATTTTTATAGTGATCTCAAAGCACAAGACTTTATTCAATATTGTCAGCAGCAATTTGAAAAAATAAATCCTAAAATATCAAAAATTAAAAATGAAGATTGGAATGAAGAGTGGAAAAAACATTATCAACCAATTCCCATCTCAGACTCCATGATCATAATCCCTGCTTGGGAGAAAAAAAACTTTAAAAGTGATCATGAAACAAAAATATATATCAATCCTGGCATGGGATTTGGGACAGGAGATCATGCCACGACATTTTTATGCTTAAAATATTTAGAAATTTATCAAAGAAACGCCCAGAAAATCCTGGATTTTGGATCCGGTTCTGGCATTTTAGGGATTGCTGCTCATTTAATGGGAGCACAAGCAGTCGATTTGTTTGAAATCGATCCTGCCTCCATGAGAAATGCTCGGGATAATGTTTTTTTGAACACCAAAAAGGATCCATCATCGATTAACTATTTTTTGACTCCAGATAAAGAAAACTTAGCACCTCAATATGAGCTTATTTTAGCGAATATCCTGCAAAATGTTTTACTCGATGAAAAAGAATGGATCATCAATCGATTGGCCCCCAATGGGATCTTGATACTCTCAGGATTATTAATCCCGCAAATGGATGAGACTCTACTTGCCTATACAGGATCTTTTCCTCAAAATCTTATTCTGATCGATCGCGAAGAAAAAGGTGATTGGGGAGTTTTAGTTTTAAGAAAAAGATCAATGCAATAAATTAAAGAACAAAAAAAGGATTTTTTAGATGTTTTTTAGCCGCCGATTTTTCCCTATTTTTATAACTCAATTTTTAGGGGCCTTTAATGATAACGTTTATAAAAATGCCGTCTGTATTTTAATTACCTATCGGGCCTATACGCTAGGGACACTCGATCCTAATTCGGTGGTTGCACTGGCGGGTGGAATATTTATTTTGCCATTTTTTCTTTTTTCCGCCATCGCTGGACAGTTATCCGATAAGTACCCCAAACATAAAATCATAGTTTGGACAAAATACTGGGAAGTGATGGTGATGATGTTGGCGGTCTTAGGATTTTATTTTGAAAATTTTATTTTTTTGTTAGTGGTGTTGTTTCTCATGGGTGCACAGTCAGCATTTTTTGGGCCAGCGAAGTATTCCATTTTACCTGAACTTTTGCCTAAAAAAGAATTGCTCACCGGAAACGCATATTTTGGTACTGGAACATTTTTATCTATTTTATTGGGTACTATTATCGGTGGTAGTTTAATTGCGTTAACCAATGGATCTGTTTACGTTTCAGTGATTATTATTTTGGTGGCCATTTTTGGAGTTGTCACCGCCAAAAAAGTACCAGTACTTGCCGCTGGAGTCCCTGACTTAGTGATTGAAAAAAATCCCGTGCTGCCCATTTGGCGAGTCTTCAAACTAGTTTCTCAAAATCAGGGGATTTTTTATGCCATTTTTGGCTACTCTTGGTTTTGGTTTTTAGGGGCGGCAATTTTAAGTTTGATCCCAGGTTTTACTAAAGATGTTATTTATGGAGATGAAAGTGTTGCCACTTTCTTTTTGGCGACATTTTCGATTGGTATCGCCATCGGATCAATGCTTTGTGAAAAATTAAGTTTTAAAAAAGTAGAGTTAGGTTTAGTTCCGATTGGCGCGCTGGGCATTTCCATTTTTTTGCTTAATTTATTTCTACTCGACTATTCTCACTTTACCCCCCAAGGAAATTTAATCACTCTGGCCATTTTTCTGAATACTTCTCAATCTATTTTTATTGTTTTTAATATGGTGATGATGGCGATTTTTTGTGGATTTTATTTTGTTCCTCTTTTGACGATGATTCAAGAACGTTCACCTCAAGAGATAAGATCTCGCATTATTTCTGGCACGAATATTATTAACTCACTTTTTATGGTTCTCTCGGCGATTTATTTAATTCTGCTTTATAAAGCTGGCTTAACTATCCCTCAGGTCCTCTTGAGTCTAAGTCTGATGAATTTGGCGGTCGCCTTTTTTATTTATCTGACAATTCCTGAATATCTTTACCGATTTTATTGCTGGATTGTGGCCAATATCATTTATCGAATTCGCGTGAAAGGAATTGAGAATATACCATCAGAAGGTGGGGCTTTACTTATTTGTAATCATGTCAGCTATGTGGATTGGTTGATTCTTTCAAGCACCAGTCCCAGACCTATTCGCTTTGTCATGCACTACAGTTTTCATAATCTTCCTCTCTTTGGTAATTTTTTTAAAAGAGGAAAAGTGATTCCGATTGCCGGTCAAAAAGAAAATCCAGAAATTATGGAAAATGCTTTTTTAGCAATCGCCAAAGAATTAAAAGATGGTGAACTCGTTTGTATTTTTCCAGAGGGTTTTATCACGAGAACGGGCGAGGTTGATTTTTTTCGGCCGGGAGTGCTACGAGTGCTCAAGGAAACTCCTATTACAATAGTTCCCATGGCGATTAATGGTCTTTGGGGGTCTTTTTTCAGCCGTAAAGATGATCTGGCCCTGCGCAAACCCTTTCGAAGATGGTACTCTCGAGTCAACTTGGCCGTTGGAGAGGCGATCGATCCTGAGACGATTTTAAATCTAGAGGAGCTTTCCGCCTTATCCAAACTTCAAGAAAAAGTTATCGCTTTACTTAAGTGAGAAATACTCATGTCTTTAAAAAAAATCTATTTAACGGGAGTTAAGCCAACATTTCATCCACATATTGGAAACTATGTGGGGGCCATTCGTCCGGCGGTTTTAAGATCACAAAGTACAGAGGTTGAAGGATTTTATTTTGTCGCCGACTATCACGCCCTGAATTCGACTCAAGATGCACAATTACTAAAACAATATGTTTTAGACGTGGCAGCGGTTTGGATTGCTTTAGGATTTAATCATCAAGCTCATCACCTTTATTTGCAAAGTGATGTTCCCGAGATTTTAGAAATGGCCACCATCTTGGCGTGCTTTACCTCTAAAGGTTTGATGAATCGAGCGCATTCATATAAAGCGGCGGTGGATAAAAATTTGCAAAAGGAAAAAGACCCGGATCATGGTATCAATATGGGTTTATATAATTATCCTATTTTAATGGCAGCCGATATTCTCACTTTTCGAACGGATGTCGTTCCAGTTGGTCCCGATCAAATTCAGCATATTGAGATGACTCGCGATATCGGCCAATGCTTTAATGCCCATTATCAAAAAGAAGTTTTTAAATTGCCAGAAGCTTTAATGAATAAAGAGTTTGGTTTACTTCCTGGTTTGGATGGCAGGAAAATGTCGAAAAGTTATGACAACACCATTCCCTTATTTGATCCCGAAAAAAAATTACAAAAAATGATTAATCGAATTCCCACCGATTCTCTACCTCCAGAAGCACCCAAAAATCCCGATGACTCCAATATTTTTCTGATTTATCGCCATTTTTCTACACCAGCAGAGTTAAATGAACTCAGGGCAAAATATCAGCACGGAATTAGTTGGGGTGAAGCGAAAGCTTTATTGTTTCAAGTGGTCAATCGAGAACTGGCCAATGCCCGAGAGAAATATCAATATTTGATCTCTCATCCCGATGAGATAAAACATATCCTTTCTTTAGGGGCAAAAAAAGTAAGACCAAAGGCACAGGCTTTTTTACAAGAAGTGAAAGCGACAATCGGGTTATGAGTTTAAAAGAAATCTTATCTGCTCGTCGAACGATTCATCATTTTGATTCAACTCGCACTTTTTCTCAGGACATTTTATTGACTGCGATAGAGTTAGGTTTATGGGCACCGAATCACCGCCTAACATTTCCCTGGCGCTATTCCTTGATTGGCCCGCAAAAAAGACAAGAGTTGTTAAAAGTTCATTTGCGATTAGCAGAAAAAAAACAACCGGGTATCGCCCCAGAAGAGTTAGCACGCGTGCAAGAAAAATTTCTTGCCGCTCCCTATCTGGTGATGCTTTCACAAAAATTGCCGGCAGAAAAAAATCAAATGCTAAAAAATGAAGACTACGCTACGTGCTCCATGGCAGTTCAAAATATTAGTATATTTTTATGGGAACAGGGCATTGGCAGTAAGTGGTCGACCAGTGGAATGATTCGCGATCCTGAAACTTATCAAATTCTCAACATGGCAATGGATGAAGAAGAATTAATTGGATTATTGTGGGTGGGTTTTGCCAAAAAAATTCCTCCGGCATCTATGCGTCCACCACTAGATCAAGTTTTAAGAATACTTGAATAAAATTATAAAAAAATAATCAAGCGAGGCGATGACTATGTTACGTCAGCAAATTTGGATCGAAAAAAACGGACCCGCTCATGTTTTAACCATGAAAGATTCTGCTTGCCCACCACTGGGAAAAGAACAAGTGCAAGTCAAAGTGGCCTTTTCTGGAATTAATTTTGCCGATATTATTATGCGTTTAGGATTTTACCCTGATGCCCCTAAAAAACCTTTTGTCCCTGGCTACGAGGCTTCGGGAATTGTGGAACGAGTGGGATTTAAAGTCAGTGGAATAAAACCTGGTGATAAGGTTTTTTTTGTCACACGCTTTGAGGGTTACAGTTCACATTTAATGGTGGATCAAAACCAAGTGATGGTGCTCCATCCCCAAGCGGATCTTGATCGAGCTGCCGCCTTACCCGTCAATTTTTTAACCGCCTATTTGGCCCTTTTTGAAATGGGTCGAACTCGTCCCGGGGATAAGGTTTTAATTGATTGTGCTTCCGGAGGAGTAGGAAATTTAGCGATTCAGATGGCGAAAAATAGCGGGGCATCAGTCGTAGGGCTTACCAGTAGTGAAAAGAAAAAACATTTGATTCAATCATTGGGGGCGGTCGCCTTAACTCATGAGGAATTTCTGGCAGACAAGCAAAATAAAGATTTTGACTTTATTCTTAATTCGCTAGGCGGCGCTTCAATTAAATTTCATTTTTCCCGCTTAGGAACCAATGGAAAAATTGTTTGTATCGGTATTAGCTCTGGAATCACAGGACGCAAAAATTATTTTAAAATTTTACAGGCCGTTTGGCAGATGCCTAAATTTTCGATGTTACAATTGTTTAACCAAAACAAAGGAGTTTTTGGTCTCAATGTTTTGCATGTTATGAATAATCCGCAATTAGTAGAAAAACTTAAACAAGAAATTTTAAAAACCAAAGTTGAACCATTAATTGGACGGATTTTTGCTGCCAAGGACGTTTCTTTCGCCCACCTTTGTATCGAAAATCGTGAAGTGGCGGGAAAAGTTCTCTTAAGATGGGATTGACGCATGGAGAATTTTTCTTTGTGATAATAATTACTGACCATTTATGCTCTTGATAGACGTGGATTTGTTCTTCAGTTAAATTAAAAACATTCATGAATTCATCTCTTTCTTCACCTATTCAAAATGAACAGGATACTCAGCGTCCCGTTTATTCCTTTAAGACCTTGTGGTTTTCTTTTTTTAAAGAACATCCATGGATTCTTATTCTGGGGATTTTATCGGTCGCCGGCTGCAACCTTTTTCAAGTTTTGGGCCCCCGTTTTTTAGGATACGGAGTCGATTTTTTAAGAGGCAACTCCATCCCTGAATGGCTCAAACAATCAAGTTTTGTTGATACTTTTACCACTATTTTTTTATGTTTTGTATTCACTCACTTTATGTTGATGATTTTACGAGTGGCTTGGCGTTTTACTTTGGCGCGT
>JBIKWR010000030.1:0-21735 GCA_044356225.1 Bacteriovoracaceae bacterium
TTCTTTTGTGAGAAAAGTTAAGTTTTCAACAATAATAAATTTAGTTTTATTTAGCTCGATGTACTGACTTATATCTTTAAGATCTTCATCGACAATAACCACACAGCCTCTGCTATCAAGTCCTTTATTAATTCGCGAATTATCATCGGTCGAATGTAACCAAATTCCACCTCCCGTTTTACCTGCGGATTCATCCATGGGATTGGGATAATTGAGGACAAAAGCACCAGCGCCATAAATTTTTGCTTCGTCTTTATATTTTTCAGATAGCTGACGGGCCGATAAAAACTCAGTTACTAAATAAATTCCTTCTGGAGTTTTGAGGTCACCTTTTTCTAACTTATTGCCTCTTCTTTTTCCGGTGGCGGCAGTATAACTTTTTACATACTCGGGTAGACCACTTTGGTTTTTAAACAAATGAACTCTGTGCGTGGCTTTTTCTGCCACGATGATATGGTGAGTGAAATTGTCGTCAAGTTGAATCAACGCTGCAGGATAAACAAATTTTTGGGCGGCACTTAGATTATTGGCCAAGGCTTGATGGTGGAATAAAAAATTTATCAGGTGAATGAAAAAAATATTTAGGAAAAAAGATGGCTTAAATGAATAATATTTTTTATGAGTGATAAAAAAATTGTTACTCAACAAGCATGACTCCTTATGTAAATATTTTTCAACTAAAATCCCCCGAGTCAAACCCTCGGTTATCTAAGTCTGACCAAATTCATTAAACCTAGTTGATATAATCAAAATTCTAATACGTTAGGCTAAGATTTAGCAACCTAGATTGCTATTATTTACCCTCTAATGTCCATAATATTCCAAAGGATCCAAATAGATAACTGCATTCTTAGAATAGGTTGAAGTTGCCGCCTTTCTGGAAATCGCCCAGAGTCGTTTATTATAGTTAGTAATGCCTCGTATAAATACACAGGTTTTTAGCTTTTAGTTAGGGAGATGCCATGGCAGATGATAAAACTAATCCTACTAGGATTATAGACATTTCAGAGAAAAACCAGGCCGGGCAGAGCGACCAAGAGGCCGTTGATTTTAATGAAGCGAGTAACCTTTTTGAAAATTTATTCGAGAGTGGAGAAGGTTTGGAGCTTAAAAATTCTCAATCAACCGCCAAAACGAAAATTGAGATTATTGATCAAGATGAAAAACCTGCGAAAAAAACCAACGAAACATCGAACCAATCTCATCAATCTGAAGAAAAATTTGAAGTTAGTTTTAGCAGTGCCCTTTTGCCGCAAATGGAAATTGAGTCAAGCACCATACCAGCTCCACAAACTCCCATCGCGCCGGCCAAAAAAAATCTACCTAAATCAACAGAATTAAATACTTTTGACAGTTCTCAAACGATGAAAAACTCAACGCCATTAAGTGCTAAACAACAGCAGCAAAAAAATGAGAATAATGCTGATGATGGAACTTTAGACTTTAAGGTCGAGCACATAGACGATTCGAGTTCTCCACTGAATCAAATTCCTTCTGCTTTAGACGTAAACTTAGATCAAAATTCACCATTTAATCTTGAAGCTTTAGAGCAAACAGATGAAAATTTTCTGCCGGACGCTGACTTATCAGCCAAAGAGCTCTCGTTAAAGATTGAACCTGATTCAGCAAACAAAATTCAGCGTATTCATCATGAACTTGGCCCGCAAAAAATTGGCCACAATATTCGATCTGGTAAAACAAAACAACATAAAATCAATGAAGAGTTCGATGCCGACGCCACTGTCATAAATAAAAGAGTAGAAAACAAAGTTTCCTCTAATCAAGACCACGAAAAATTCCATCTCAAAGACCAAGATGACGAAGATCGAACTGTGGTTAAAAAGATTTCAAATTCAAATCCTAAGATTCATCAATTGCCGCAAATAGATATAGAGTTTGATGAGGAAATGACGGTTGTAAAATCACTCAATGACGAATCAAAAACCGTCAGAGTCAATCAGCTCAAACCAAGTGTTTCCAGTTCTCATTTTAACGAAGATGTATCTCCTGTTTCGACCACGAAATTTAGCGGTATTGACGAAGAGTACATGGGCCATCATCACAATGAACTACTCAAGCTCAATGCCACTGTTAAAACACTAAGGCAAGATCGAGAACGCTTGATGCAGAAAATGGCAGATTTTGAAAAAGAAAATCTAGAAATGAAACAAAAAATGATAGATTCACTAGCGGAAACAGATGAATCGAAAATTGAATTATCACTTTTAAGAAAACGATATCGAGACGAATCAGAGGCCTATCATTACAATTTAAAAATAGCAGAAGATAAAAAAAGAATCTTTGAAGAACGTTGTAAGAATTATCAAAAAGATTTAGAGAGGTTAAATCAAAAAGTCCGTTTTGATTTTAACAAAATTCGCGAAAGAGAAAAAGAACTGGAAAACCAATTAGATTTGTTAAAATCTGATAGCCAAGTACAAATTAGCAGTCGAGATAATAAAATTTTAGAATTAAAGCGCCAAATTGATGCCCTAGAATTTAATATGGAAAATGTCGCGTTAAAGGAACAAAAGTCGTTAGAGGACCGAGGGAAATTAGAAGAAAAAGTGGAGAAAGCGATGAAAACTTTAAGGGCCACCATTGGTCTGTTAGAGAATGAATCGGCTGAGGCCAATCCCCAAGAAATTCTTAAACGTTTAAAGTTTAAATAGAGACTTTAAGTAAAATGAAGGAACGTTTTTGAGTCAACATTGTAATATTTCGATCATCGGCTTTGATAGTCAAGTGACTAAAGAAGTTAAAAAATGCATTGATAGTTGTTATCTTGACTTGCGTATTGAACACATCCAAGTCAATAAACAATTTGATGCTCCCTTTTCACAAAAAATTGATGAAGAGTTTGATATTATTGTTCTCAATGCCAAAGGATTTAGCACTCCTCTTGAGCATATTATTTCGATTCTCAAAACGCGTTATCCATTGACTGAAATTGTCTTAATAAATTTTACTCAAGATTATGATCTCGCTCTCAAAGCTTTTCGAGCAGGAGTACGAGATATTATCCGTTATCCTTTTCAAGGAGATGAGTTTCTCGAAGCACTTGAGCGGTCGCAGTCATATCGCGCCCTTTATCAAAAATCGCAATCGTTATCGGATATTTTAAGCTTGCTTAATCAATTTGGTGATTTTAAAAAATTTACATCAAGCTTTGATTTGATGACAAAATTTGATGACTTTGTTTCTCAGAAATTTTCAGCTCACCCATTTTTAATCATCAGTTATAATAAAGCGGTCATCAATCATGGCAGCATCGATAATCGTTTTAGAACATTGTGGAATAAAGGTCTGTTTAATGAAAACTACGAAAGAGATGAAGTCGCAAAGTTATTACAATCATGTGATGTAGAGATTTTTACCAACACCGATCGTTCTTACTTCGAGGCCAATTTAGGGGAATGGACATATTATATTATTGCCTTAGGTGACTACGATAATTCTCAATATATTGGATTGTTCAAAATCCTCAATGAAAAAAAGACCGACTATTTTTCTAAAATTGTCGGCCACATTTGTCGAATGGTCCAAAATGGACATCAACAACTTTTATTGGCCAAGGCAAAGGAAGATCTTACTTTATTGGTTCATAATGATGACGTTACTGGCCTTTATAATCAACGAAAGTTGCAAGCAGATCTAGAAACTTTAATTAATAACTATCATCTGCAACGCGATATATTTTCCGTCGTTTTTATCGACATCGACCATTTCAAATCGGTCAACGATGGGCATGGGCATTTAATCGGTTCACAGCTATTAGTAGAAATTGCTCAAGTGCTTAGGGCCTGTTTGCGAGATGAAGATTTTATCTATCGTTATGGTGGAGATGAATTTGTAGTTATTCTTCCACATGCCAATTTAGATGATGCTAAAATTGTTGGTGAGAGAATTTTAACGGAAATTAAAGCGCATCAGTTTATATCATCAAAAAGAAAAAATTTATCAATGTCAGCATCGGTTGGAGTCGCTGAGTTTCCCCGAGATGCTGCGAATAAAGATGATATTCTCAATATTGCTGATTCGATGATGTATAAAGCGAAAAATGCAGGTCGCGGAAAAGTGGTAACAACTCGAGAAATGTTTACCAGTGAAAAAGAAAACATTAAAAGTGTTGTTAAAGAATCAAATGTGGCAGATGAAAAAAGCAGTACTCCTAAAAAAATTGGCATTAAATGATTGTCTTAGTTGTCAGCGATTTTCATCTGGGAGCAGGAACTTTTTTAGCAGATGGCCAAAAAAATATTCATGAAGATTTCCATGAAGACACTCGTTTTTTTGAATTTACGAACTATTACTCTTCTGGTCTCTATGCAGAAGAAGAGGTTCATCTTGTTCTCAATGGCGATATTTTTAATTTGATCACTATCCCGGTAGATGGAAGTTACAACCACTTTTGGGATGATACAAAATCCGCCCAAGCCTTAGAGGTTATTGCTAAAGGACATGTTAAGTTTTTTGAAGCTTTAAGAGTTTTTGCCAGCAGACCACAAAAAAAAGTTTATTTCGTGCCAGGCAACCACGATAACGGCATGGACTTTCCTCTCGTCCAAAAAAAATTCGAGGAGTTAATCAAATCTCCTGTTAAGTTTGGTCTCTCACTTGAAATTCAAGGCGTTTATATCGAACATGGCCATCGCTATGAAGCGATAAATACCGTACCTAAGGAAAAGTATTACATTACCGGGCCTGAAGGAAAAAAAATTTTGAATCTGCCTTGGGGGAGTTTATTTTGCATTCATATGCTGCCCAAACTAAAAGAGTATCGTCCGCATTTAGATAAGGTTCGACCATTGCCGAGTTATATAAAGTGGTGTGCATTTCACGATACGAGATTTTTTTTATATATGTTTTTTAAAGTGATTACTTATCTGATCACATCTTTATTTAGCCGCTACACGAATCAAAATGGAAATTTCAAAACGACATTGAAAATCTTAAAACAAGTAACTATCTATCCTAAGTATGGGGCAAAAATTTGGGGCCTATTAAAACGAAAAGGTGAAAAAATAAAAGTAGTGGTCATGGGGCATACTCATATTGCAGAATCACGAATCTATCCTAGCGGACAAATTTATTTAAATTCTGGCACTTGGAATCCCATTCCTTCGGTTGACGCTGGAATGCATGAAAGTACCTCGAAAAGAACTTACGTTTACATTAAAATTATTCAAGGAAAGGGATCAAAAAATCCTAAATATGAAGCGGTCATCAACAATTGGTATGGAGAGTGGAGTCCCTTTCGTGAGATGACGAATTTAATGGGTCCTTGAATACTTAACGCTGATTTTTTTGACCACTAGCGGTTGATGCTGATTTAGTCTTTTTTACTGTTTTGGCAACCGATGAAACTCTCGGTTTTTTTGCGCCAGCTTTTTTTACGGGTTTTTTACGGATAAAGTTTTTGGCCTTTTTGGCTTCGGATTCAATCAGCGTCTCAATTTTTTTTGTCAATTTTTGAATTTCTTTTTTTTGTCCGCTGACAAATTTTTTCGCCCGTAACAACTCTGACTTAACTGACTGGTCAATGGCTTTTTCGATTAGTGCCTTTTCTTTATTAAATTTAGTTTTTAGTTGTTTGAGATCCGTTCCTACTACACGATTGAGATCATCTTGAGCAGACTTTAAAATATTTTTGGCGGTATTTTGATACTCTTTTAACTTTTTCTCATCTACATAGCTGGCCACTTCTTCTTTTAGAGCTTTCCAAGAATTAAGTATTGATTTTGGCATAAACCATCTCCCTTTTTTAAATTAGATAAGCTTAAGTTCTTTTATGTTTTTACAAATAGGAACCCGGTAACCGAAACCAAAGCTTTTAGGTCGCAATTTAACAATTGGACCAAACTGAAATCGTTTATACTCTGATTTATGGTATAAGTTAAAGGCTTTTTGGACTTCCTCTGTAGAAAATCCATAGTTCACGAGATCGTTGGTGCTATATTGATTGCTTAAAATGCCCTCGAGAATGGCATCAAGGCGTTGATAAGGTGGCAAACTTTGTTGATCGGTTTGATCAGAACGTAACTCCGCCGTTGGCGCTCTTTCAATGATACCGACGGGAATGACTTGTCCGTAATGCTGATTGATGTATTCCGCCAAGCTATATAACTCGCTTTTATACAGATCTCCTAACAAACAAAGAGCACCAACACTGTCACCGTAGAGAGTGGAGTACCCAACGGCAATTTCACTTTTATTAGAGGTGTTAATCACTAGGCCGTTGTTTAGATTGGAAAAAGTATATAAAAGAAGTCCTCTTAAACGAGATTGAATGTTTTCATCCGCTAAGCCCTTTAAAGGAGAATTAAAATGTTCTTTGCAACTCATCCGTAAATTAGAATGCAAAAACTTAATGGGGTAATGAATGAGATTGATCCCCAATTTTAGACACAACTGTTCAGATAACTGTCTACTCTCACTGGACGAAAATTCGCTGGCCATAAAAATAGCATGTAACTTTTGATTTTTTTTCAGTCCTAATTTGAGAATGGTTAAAACTAAAGCGGAATCTAATCCACCAGAAACAGCTACCACAAATTCATTAAACCCATTTTTTTGGGCATAATCTTGAAAAGCAAACTGAATTGCATCCAGAATTTCTTCACAATCGAGCGCCGTGAGTGCTGGCAATTGCGGAAGGGTTTTTTCATAATTAAGTCTCGCATGAAATAAAGACTCAAAGGTATTAGGTCTAGTTGTGGTATGTATGAATAAAGATGCTTCGGAGGAAGTCGAGTTGAAAACTAATGGAACCGAGGGGAGTTGGTATTCACATTGATCAGCACTAAAAGAACTGAGCTGAAAAGCGGTGGTGTTAGGTAATTGAACAAAACTTGCGCCATCAAAAAGAACTTCATCTTCTGCTCCTACGCGGTTGCAATAAATAAAAGGAGTTTTAAAAAGTTGAGAAATGGTTTGGGCGCGATTTTTTCTTAAAGGTAGTTTTCCGACAAAAAAAGGACTGGCAGATAAATTGATGATGGCATTCAGTTGAGTCTTATTATCCCGACATCTTTTCCATAATTCGCCAACGGGATCTAATTCATGGCAGCTACTGGTCCACATGTCTTCACAAATCATCAATCCAATTTTTAAACCCTGCCAACTCCAAATACCTTCATTGTATAAATCTTGCTTGCCTGGAGTGAAATATTTTTTTTCATCAAAAATATCATAATTAGGTAATAATTTTTTTGAATAGAGGCGGCGTAATTTTGCGCCGTTTGTAGCATAAAAAATGACGTTATGAATTCGCAGTAAATTACCCTCTTGGTCAAAGTCATAATCAAGTCCACCGATCAATGCAGAAAAAGAATGTTGCTGATTTTGACACCAAGTTGAAAAGTGTTCAAAAGCCTGAAGATAGGCCAACCAAAAAAATTTTTGTTGGCAAAGATCCTGCAGAGGATAACCGGTTAAATAAAGTTCAGGGTACACATGCAATCGCTGAGATTGATCCTCTTTTTGTTTAGACAATGTTTTAATGAGATCGCTAAAAATTTGTTGAAAGTCACCAATGGGATGATGGGTTTGATGAAGTTGGATGGTGAATTGATTTTCCATGTTGACACGTTGCTGCGAGAGGGATAATACCAAGAACAAAATGATCAATTTAATACTCTCTGGCAAGTGATTTTTTTTGTTACACACCAATGATAAAAATGATGGGTCGATAAAAAATGACATCAAAAAAAGTTTTAGTTGTCGGGGCAGGTTTGGCGGGGAGTGATTGTGCTTGGTCGCTAGCAGAAGCTGGTCATCAAGTGGTCTTGTTTGAAGGTAAAAAAATGCAACCGACTCCTGCTCAAAAGTTAACGACGGCAGCCGAATTAGTTTGTACCAACTCTCTTAAATCCCTGGATCCAACTTCGGCGCATGGCCTGTTAAAATCCGAAATGACCTCACTGGGATCTTTAGTGTTACAAAAAGCGAAGCTTTTTTCCGTTCCTGCAGGGGATGCCTTAGCGGTAGATCGAGACCTTTTTTCCCAAGCGATGCAAGAAGCGCTTGTCAGTCATACCAATATTTTATTTATCGAAGAAGAAGTGCTCGACCCCTGTGAGAAGGCCTTGGAACATGGTTGTCAGCAGATTGTTATTGCCACCGGTCCCTTAACTTCCCCAGGATTAGAAAAATGGATTACCCATCAATTGGGTCCTAAAGATCTTTATTTTTACGATGCCATTGCCCCGGTGGTCGATCGAGAATCCTTAGATCTGGATCAGTTATTTTATAAAGATCGTTACAAAGAAAATTGGGGCGAGGGTGATTATCTCAACGTTCCTTTAACCAAAGAAGAGTATTATCAATTTGTCGAAGAGTTGATTAAAGCGGAAAAAGTTCCCGCGAAAGATTTTGAAAAAGAGGTTTTTTTTGAAAGCTGTTTGCCCATCGATATAATGGCGGAAAGAGGAAAGGAAACTTTACGATTTTCTTGTATGAAACCGGTAGGACTAGAAAACCAAAGTGGAAAACGTGCCTATGCCGTTGTCCAGTTAAGAAAAGAAAATCGTCTAGGCACGAGTTATAATCTGGTGGGATTTCAAAACCGTTTAAAATATGGAGAACAGATAAGAATTTTTCGCAGTTTGCCCGGTTTTAGTCAGGCACAATTTCATCATTTAGGCTCGGTTCATCGAAATACTTTTTTACATTCTGCTAAAGTCTTAAATCCGGATCTTTCTTGCCAGCATAATTCCTCCATCTTTTTTGCCGGTCAGATAACCGGAGTGGAAGGTTATACCGAAAGTGCTGCTATGGGTTTGTATGTTGCTGAACAAATCAAACTAAGAAATGCTGAAAAATATCAACCAGAAAGTTTTAAGTTCTGGCCGAATGAAACGGCGATCGGCGCCTTAATCAATTATATTATGACTTGTCCAAAGCCCATACCTTCCAATATCAATTTTGGTCTTTTACCGGCGATTCAATTGATGGAAGAAAAAAAGAAAAACAAAGATCGTAAAAAGAATAAAAAATCTCAACAAGTGGACCGCGCCCAAAAGTCTTTTCAAGTATTTTTCCAGCATCATTTGCGAGGAATGAATCACGAGAGTGGTAATTGTTCAGATATCCATCATTGAGGGATATGATAAATCAGGAACTCAAGATTGAATCAATAGGGACTTTTATAGGGACTTAAGATAAGGCTGATGGATTCAAATTCAGCTACTCAATAAAAGCAAAGCAGGTTATAGTTACTCCATGCAAAAGATTCAACTGCCTCGCTCTCTTAAAGGAAAAAATGTTCTAGTGGCCGGAGCGGCAGGATTTATTCCCTCCCATTTATGCGAAATTTATTTAGAATTAGGGGCGAATGTCTTTGGCGTCGATAATTTTATTACCGGCAGTCCTGCCAATATTGATCTACTCGCAAAAAAATACGAAAACTTTCGATTTATTGAGGCCAATATTTATACTGCTCTTCCGGAGTTTAAAAACATTTGTTTTGATTATATTTTTTCACTAGCTTCACCGGCTTCACCCATCGACTTTGCCAAAATTCCCATGGAAATTATGATGGTCAATTCGGAAGGAACAAGACGTTTGCTAGAATTGGCCAAACGTGATGATGCGAGATTTTTAGAAGCTTCAACTTCAGAAGTTTATGGGGACCCAGAAATTCATCCTCAAGTCGAAACTTACAATGGAAATGTCAGCACGATCGGACCTAGGTCATGTTATGACGAGGCCAAAAGATTCGCCGAGGCGATGACCATGACCTATCATCGGCATTACCAAGTGGATACGCGGATCGTCCGGATTTTTAATACCTATGGACCGCGGATGCGACCTAATGATGGCCGAGTGATCCCCAATTTTATTAATCAGGCCCTTAAAAATGAGCCCATCACTGTTTATGGTGATGGTTCTCAAACTCGCTCTTTTTGTTTTGTTCTTGATTTATGTCAAGCGATGCACACCGTGATGTTTTCTGACGACCATACACCTTTTAATATAGGCAATCCGGATGAGTATTCTATTTTGCAAACGGCAGAATTAATTATTAAATTTTTAGGCAGCCAAAGTAAGATTATTTTTAAATCGTTGCCCACCGATGATCCTAAACAACGTCGACCAGACCTAACAAAACTCCAATCAGTTTCTGATTATGTACCGAAAGTAACTTTTGAAAGTGGATTAAAAAAGACGGCAGAATTTTTTAAATCATTTGCATGAAAATTGCTTTTGTCGTCGATCATTTTTTATCCCGAAATTTCGCCTTCCAGACCATGGAATCCTTGTTAGAGTATTACCCCGAAGCCGATCTTTTTGGATTAGTTTATCATCCCAATCATTTATTAGGACCCTTTAACGATCATTTTATCCATGCGACCTTTCTCAATGGGTTAGTCAAAAATGAAAAAAACCTTTATTTGTTTCAAGGTTTAATTCCCTCGGCCCTTAAATCTTTTAAGCCGCAAAAAAAATATGATTTAGTCGTTTGTTTCTCTCAAGGTTTTGCCCAGGGAATAGAGCTGCCTATCGCCAACAAAAAAATTTGTTATTACTTGGGTCCTTGCCCGATTGAGTCCCAAGGCTTTTTTTCTGGGTATGTGAAAAAGTGGTTTGCAAAAAGTTTTCAAGGGTGTGATGAAATTTATGTTCCTCATCATGAAGTGAAAAATAAATTATATGAGTTAACGTTGATCAGAAATATCGAAGTGCTGGCACCAGGAATTAACTCCAACGATTTTTATCCCATAAAAATGAATTCGCAAAATTCCGGATACTACGTTTGTGCAAAAGAAGATTTATCTTTAAATACTATCGCTGAATTAGAAGATTTTTTTCGCCAGCAAAAAAAGAAAATTATTTTTGTGGATAAAACCTCTAAGACCGACCGTTTCTCAGAGTCATCCACCACCAATGCCACCGGTTCCACTGATCTTTATTCAGACCCTTATGTTGAACATTGGGGAGAGCGATGTGATGGCGAACTCGCACCACTGCTGGCCAATGCGAAGGCGGTCCTGATGCTAACTAAAAACAAAATTCCCCACATGGCCTTACTCGCCTTGGCCAGTGGTCGTCCCTATATTGCCTTGGACTCCGCTATAAACCGCGAATTTTTAAAAGAAAAAAATGGTTTTTTTATAACCGAAGTTGATTTAGTTAAAATGGCCCAATTGCTTACTCATCTCGATGTGGTTTATCAAAATTTTGATCCGTTAGTTTTGCGTTCAAATGCACTTAAGTATTCACCCACCAAATTTAAAAACACTTTTTACGGAATCATCAATAATTCTCATGCCAAATTTAGTGCTGATCACCTTTCTCTAAGTTAATTTTTTCTGTTACTCTTTACTAAAATGAAAGTCCTTTATGTTTAACTGATATGCTTGAAGAGAAGGTCCAATAGAATTCAAATCAGATGTCAGTAAATACGCTTTGATCCAAACAGTGTCCCATTTAAGCTTTAAACCTGAATACTAATCAATTTTATGGAGTAGTGCAGACCTTGGCTTCGATATTATATCGATGATAAGCACCATTGTGATTAGCAGCATGGAATGAATGAACCTTAAAAGTTTCTCCTTTATTTCCCATCAGGTTTAAATCAGTAACATCTGATGTAACAGCATCATCCGTCCAAGGACGGACGCAGAATTCAAAAACACCACTGTAAAAACCAGGTGCTTTAGTGGTTGGACAACCAGTTTGATTTTGGTCAATAGGACAGGGAGAAGAGGCTGCACCACCACAATTATGGGCCATGTGGTTAGATCGAGTAAAAATTATCGAGTTATCTTGCCGGTAAACTCCAATAAACCCACTATCTTCAATTCTATAATTCATTCGAAAACCGCAAGCATTAAAAGGCAAGGTGAATGTTTCATTTTGGACATCACTTAAATAATCTGTGGCGGCTAAAGGCTCACTGTAAACAGTGTTTTTAACCGTATACCATTGCCCTGGAGTGTAGGGATTATTGATGCTTACCCAACCAATATCTGTACAGACTTCCATTTCATTTAAGTCAGTGTTAAATGCCATGACTCCTTCATCTGCTGGAAGACAAGGTAGTGGCGAGGCGACACTATTTGTTTTGGGGACACATTTTGCAAGCGATGGACTGAATACTCCATGGGGCTCGCATGAAGCACCTATTGCTTCTTTTAAATCAGCACTACATTCGGTCAATTCACCACTCCCATCTACTTTTCCATAAATAGGAGTTTGAATTTCTTTAACCGATCCACCTAAATTGTCTTTTCCATTTATTGTAACTTTGGTTCTAACGATAAAAGATTCTAATTCGCCAGCAACGAGAGGAATGCTTGGATTAGCTTGCTGTAATTCGAAACTATCAAAACGAATATGACCAATAACTTGATTAGCGCTATAAGCTGCTGCTCCATTTTTACCAACAATTTCTGGAGCAATTGTTCCCATCGACGAGTTAGGAAAAGTATTATTACAAGCAACTGAGTCAGAAAGAACTAATCTTATTTGTTTATCAAGATCGAGAAGATCTTGATCGACAAATCCTTTTTTACTAATTTGAGATTGTGATTTTGCCAGATAAGTTAGATTGATCGCTAAAATGCTCATGAGCCCCATCGTCATCAGGACTTGGATCATTGAAAAACCAGCATTTTTATTTATAAAGTGTCTTTTGACTGCGACCCAATTTTTCATAAAATTCCTCACGTACAAACGAACTACAGTTTATTGGTAGAAATGAAGTTTTTTATTAGTGTTCATTTCATCTATTAACAGAATAAATGATTTTAAGACTTTTAAGTCTAACAGATTTGTCCACTATTAACTGCCATACTAAATGAGGTTCTTACATTTCAATCAGTTAGCACTTCTCTCTATTTTGAAGTAGTTACAAATGACCTCTTTCTATTAATCTTCTTTGCCCAAATTGATGGTGTCAGAATAGCTAAAAAAGAAAAATTAATGAATATTTTTAAATCCCTTATTAATTCACCAGACATGGAGTGGAAAATGATGGATGCAAGTATTGTTAAAGTTCATCAACATGTTAGTGGAGCTAGAAAATTTTAAGAAAGGGCGATTGGAAAATCTGTTGGGAGAAATACTTCAAAAATTCATATGGTCGTGGACTCGCATGGAAACCCGATTGATTTTGAAGTTACCGAAGGACAAGTTGATGACATTCAAGTGGCGACAGAACTCCACCAAGTATTTATACAATTGTCGACAAAGGCTACGATGGGGAATTGGAAAGCTCAACACGCCCTAATTAAAGAGATGTTTTTTTATCGCCAAAACCTAACGTGGTCGGGCAGTTAACGATTTCAAAATGAGTTCAATATTGTGAATAGTCTGCTCCGCAACCTCATCCAGTTTCCCTTCAATCACCGTCGCCGCACTATGATTATGTCCACCCCCACCCAGTGCCTGAGCAATCTCACCCACATCCAAATCACCATTTGACCTAAGACTAATTTTAACTCTCGGGCCAAAATCGCGAAACATCACCGCGACTTTAACTTCATCTAAAACTAATAAGTGGTTGATAAATGCATGCGTATCCTCTAAGTCACTTTTATATTTCAATATATCTTTTTCCCGAACCGCCATCCAGGCGACGTGGCCATTTTGAGTGGTTTTTACTTCGCTGAGAATTTTTCCTAAAAAATGTAAGTGAGAAAGAGTTTTGGTTCCATAAATTCGATTATAGGCCATAGGAGGGCTTATTCCGGTATCGAGTAGTTTGCCAATTAAACGATGAGTTTCTCCTGTGACAGTTGGGTAACGAAAACTGGATGTATCGATCAGGATAGACGTGTAGAGAGATAAAGCCATTTTGGTATCGATTTCAATTCCCAGTTTAAGGATAAGAGATCCAACTAACTGACCAGTGGCCGCCATCGAGGTGTCGATACAATGGATAGCAGAAATCGCCGGCGAACATGGATGATGGTCGATGAATAAAAAGTTTTTGGAGTTTTCTAACAAAATTTGATTTTTAATTCCTATTCTAGATGGGGAGCTGACGTCGACAACAATGAAAAGATCAATTTCTCTTGGAAAATCAAAACTGCTGGTGGGTGACGTTTTTATTTTTTTATTTTTTGAACTTTTATGAATTTGTACTTTTTGCATTTGTTGTAAATAATCTTCAGTGGAGATAACCACGTTTTCTGAGTCTAAATATCGATAGCGCTCAAGAAGACCATCTTCATTGACACAAATTACATTTTTTCCCAGTTTTCTTAAGGCGAGGCAAAGGGCAACCTGGGAACCAATCCCGTCGGCATCGGGAAAGATATGGGTTGAAATAACGATCGTCTCGGCTCGATCAATCGCTTCTTTGAAAATAGTGTATCTTTGCATGGCCAGGTTTCGGATAGAGAGTTAATTACCTAAATTTTTTACCTTTTAATCAGTCTCAATTTTGTTTTTCGGTTGTATTTTGCCCTTAGGGATTGAAAATTTAGACGAATAATAACTAAAAATGGAAACCTTTTGTGTGGAGTCGTGCTAGTTGCCGACAAGAATGGTCGGATATGCCTTTTTTTACACCAAGATAGAGAATCAATTATTTTTTCTTATTGCGAAGGTTTATCGCTTAGTCTTTTCAATCAGAAGAGAGGTGAGTAGCATGAAGAATGTTATGCTATTTTTTTCAAAAATAAGTGAAGAGAATGAAGCATCTAGTTGACTATTGTCAGGGGAAGAAATCTGAAGAGATTTAAGGGACGATCAATATGGGAAAAATACTGATTGAAGTTAAAAATTTAGTGAAGGAATACCCAGGAACGTTAGCAGTTAAAAATGCTAGCTTTAGAGTCTCAGAAAAATCAGTTCATGGTTTTTTGGGTCCCAATGGTGCCGGAAAAACCACGTCTCTTAAGATGATTTGTGGATTACTTCATGCTACCAAAGGAGAGCTTTTTTTTGCCGGCCAATCGTATTCAAGTGACTCCTCTTATATTAATCAGATAAAAACGCAAATTGGTTATCTTCCAGAAACTCCTCCAATATATGATGATTTATCGGTTTTAGACTGTCTGAAATTTTGCGGGCAATTAAGAAACTTAAATAAAATGCAGTTAAAAAACAGTATCGAACGAGTGAATGAAATGTTGAATTTGAGCGATCTATTGCCCAGGCGAGCTGGACATCTTTCTAAGGGGCAAAAACAAAAACTGGGATTGGCGCAAGCTTTACTTCATCAACCTAAGTTAATTGTTCTGGATGAACCAACTGCTGGTCTTGATCCGCTGGCCATTCGTGAAATGCGCAGGCTGATCGCCATTTTAAAAACTGAACACACGGTTATTTTGTCCTCACACTTATTACACGAAGTCGAGTTATGCTGTGATGAAATAACTATTATAGAAAAAGGACAAACCATTATCTCAGGTCCCCTCAATCAAGTGATGGCAACTAAAAAGATAGCTGGAGAAAATTCGCTAAAAACCGAAGTGATCTTCTTAACGTTTTTTGGCAATGAACAAATCGTGGAAAAAATTTTTCAAGAGCATCCCGAAGTCATCGATTGGACATTTATCGCCCGAACAATAGATTCGATCAATGTGGAGTTGGTGATGAATATCCATGAACATTCCAACCAATCTAAAAACGAGTTATTAAAACGGTTAATCGGCAATCAAGTGGCGATTTTCGAGTTTCGCGTTTCACCTCGCAGCCTTGAGCAAACATTTATCAATTTGTTAAATTCAAATAACCCAAATATTGATCAACAACTGAACACCGGGGTGTCTCAATGAACTTCCATACCAGGGCCTTTACCGCGGTTTTTAAAAAAGAGTTAAAGCACTTTTTTCAATCACCTTTAAGTTATGTCTTGAGTTCACTTTTTGTTTTGCTCACCGGATGGTTGGCCTATAATTTTTTAGTTCAAAGTCATCAGTTACAATCTCAATCAATTTTACAAGTGGTGGTCTACCCTTACTTTGTCTACATTAAATTAATTTTAGCTTTTATGACTCCTTTACTGACCATGCATCTTTGGGCCGGAGAAAAAAAACAAAAAACCATAGATTTGTTAATTGGTGCTCCTGTTTCGTTGTATGCCCTGCTGTTGGGAAAACTCTTGGCAACTTTTGTCTTTTTACTTTTTCTCATTTCTTTTACTACGGTCTTTCCGATTGTGTTGATGTTAGGAGGCTTTGAGGAATCCATCATTTTTTTCACTAGCTATTTAGGTCTAATTTTAACGGTCTTTTGTTACATTTCAGTAGGGATGTTGGCCAGTTCATTAACCGAAAACCAAATGATGGCGGCTACCATGAGCTTTATTTTTTTATTTTTCTTTTACTTGATTGTTTTATCTGCTGGGGCCTTTCAAAATCCTGCCATTTCTCAAATGTTACAGTACATGAGTTTTTTATTTCATTATGAAGGATTTTTACGGGGTGTTATTAAAACGAGCAACTTAGTTTTTTATACAACATTTACGGGAATATGTTTAATTTTTACCAAGCACGTTTTGAGCGCTAGGAGCTGGTGATTATGGGAATTCTTTTTATTGCCAATTGTTTATTATTTTTGGCGACGATCGGTGTATGGGTAATTTTGCCCGAATATAAAGCCTTTAATTATAGTGTAAGTGCGTTCTTTCTCTCAATCTTGGCACTAGCATTATATTTAAAGAAAAAACCATTCAGTACTTTTGTTAAATCACATTTTTTTAAAAAACTTGCGGAAACTTCAGTCACACTTTTTTTAATAGTTTGTATTTTTGGTATCATCAATTTTCTGGGATTTAAAAAAACATTCCAAATGGATTTTACTAAATATCAACAGAATTCATTATCACCAGAAACCATTTCACTCCTCGATAAACTAGATGAAAAATTAGAGTTCATTCTTTTTTCTTATCCAGAGGAGCGACAAACCATCATTCCGTTGCTTGATTTATATCGACTGACTGGAAAAAATATTGCCGTAACCACCTATGATCCCGATTCTGTTCCAGATTTAGTGCGCCAGTACCAGGTCAAAGGTTCAGGTTTTTTAATTTTAAAATATAAGGGTCAGCAAGTTCAAACCAAGGCGAGTAACGAACTTTTTATTTCACGTGCTATTATCCGACTCTTGAATGATGAAAGTCGGGGAGAAAAGAGTAAAATTTATTTTACTCAAGGACAGGGAGAGTCAGATTTAGCAGATAAAACGGCAGAAGGAATTTCTCTGATAAAAGAGCATTTAGTCGCAAGGGACTATCAAATTCAAGGACTCAATTTATTAGATATAAATTTAATTCCAGACGATGCCGCGGGGTTAGTGATTATGGCCCCTAAAAATGCTTGGCCATCTAATTATATTTTAAAACTCAAAGAGTATCTCAATCGCGGAGGACATGTTTGGATTGGCATTGATCCGCAAGTTAATGTTAATAAAAACGATGTTATCGATAAATTTGTTAATTTAAAAAATTTAGTTAAAGATTTTGGCGTTATCATCCACAACGATTTAGTGATCGATAAAGTAAAGTTCGTTAATGGTTCCAATGGTTGGGTGCCGATCGTCGACCAATTGGCCACGGATCATCTGATTACTCGAGAATTAGTGGGTACACTTTTTTTCCCTTTAACTTCAAGTTTGGAAGTGCTTGCGCCACCTCCAGGAGTTAAAATAAAGGAATTGGCCCTAAGCTCTGCTTTTCCTGGCAGTTGGGCCGAGTCTAACTTCGATGATCTAAAAAATGGAAATTCAGTTTCACCTGATGAAAAAGATCGTCCTGGCCCCTTACCCATGATGATGGCGATAGAGACGGCCAAGGGAAAATTAATTGTTTTAGGCAGTGGTAGTTTTGTTAAAAATGCTTATTTTGGACAAGGATCAAATGTCGAATTGTTTGAAAGATCATTAACTTGGTTAGTGGATCCAGATTTTAAGATAGCCCCTGTTCAAAAAGATGCAGGACAAGTCCTTTTTATCTCTGGGGTCCAAGTTAATACGGTCCTCTATTTTTGTTTATTGTTTGGGCCTTTAATTTTGCTTTCGATGGCCCTATGGTCCTACCGACGACGATACCTATAGCATGATACATGAAAAAAAATTTTAGCTTAGGTTTAATCGTTTTAGTTCTCCTTGGCCTGACCTATTGGTGGATTGAGCTTCCTGAGCAATCTGAAGATATATCTAAAACCAACTCTGAACGCATCACTCATTTTAATTTTGAACAATTGATGGAGTTTCATCTTCCCCAAGTGAAGATGGTTAAAGGCGCTGATGGGATTTGGAAAATCAAGGACCATGCACAATTAGTTGATGCACCATTTTTAGAAAAAGTCTTTATTGAACTTGGATATTTGAGAATTCGAAAAGAAATAAATTTAGAAAGTAATGACATTGATATTAATCGTTTTATCGATCAAACAATTCCGCCGATCATTTTCTATTTTAATCTCAATCCAGAAAGTAATCAGGACAACGATACTGAATCAGTTTCTTTTCAATTTGGTAAAAAACTAGATTATGGGCAAGATTTTTATCTTTTAGTAAAATCAAAACAAGGCCAGCGATTGTTTGTAGTCTTTGATATGAGTGATGATCCTTATATGATAACGGATAAGGAAACGAGTTATACCGATCAAAAATATAAAAAGTATTTAAGTTTAACAATTCTGGAAGAACAACTTTTTTATAATCGCCAAATTTTTAATCGCGAGTTAATTTCAACATGGTCCTTTGATAACATTATGGTCGATAGCAAAAGAAATATTGCTTTTTTTTTAGATTATAAAAATATTGAAACGATTCCCTCTAAGCCAACTGCTTTAAAGTATCATCAAGGTGAGTTTGCTCAGTTTTTACAGCACCTGCAAGATTTACGGGCGGTAGAAGTTGTTTCGATCGATCCAAAAGACCATGTCCTTTTGGCGGATTTAAAAAGTGAAATTTATTTTGATTTTAAACGGCATTGGCTGAAGCTCTATTCTAAAATGGGCCCAAAAGAAGGATTTTTTGTGCAAACCAGTTTTGCCAAGGCCATTTTTGAAATTGGCCAAGAATCAGCAAAAATATTTTCGAAAAATGTTCATCATTTTTGGCTAAAACAAGCGATTTTTTTAACGGAAGACGTGGGTTTAAGCGACGTTAATTTTTCTTTAAAAGTTCAACTTTCGCCAGTGATCCAAATTAAAATACCCACCGGTAAAGAAGTGGAATGTGAGTTCAGAAATCCGCAAAAAAATTCATTTCTCAATCAAGAAAACTGTAAAAAACTTTTAAATTTACTCGTTGGTAATTTTGATCTTCTTCCTGGGGATTGGCACACCTCATATGCTGAATCGCTAAGCGATAATTTTGACCTTACTCAAGAGTTTCCTGATTTAGATAAATTAGAAAAAATTGCCATAGAGTGGAATGATTTAAAAATTAAAATAATCAAGAATGACCAAGAGTATATTCTTTATAATTTAACGCAAAAGTATTCACTTCATTATCCTATTTCTTTTTTTCCTAACTTGATCAGCTTTGATGCCAATGATTATTTTATTTTGGACTCAGAAAATTGAGAGTATAGTAAATAGATGGGATTAATTATTGCCGATTATTTTTATCCGTTGTTGCATCCTTTTAAGCATTTTGAGCAACTTAATCGTGGTGAACGAAAAAGTTTTGCTTTGGTGGATGTTGTGTTGATGTCTAGTTTTTTTAGAATCATTCATTGTGGTTATGTGATCCTCGCCTTGTTTTTAGGTCATCTAACCTTTGCCATGATTGAAAATAATCACCCAGCTATGTCACTGCTTTTTGGCCTCAACAGTTTGGTAGAGCGTGGAGTTTTTTTAACCGCGATTGTGGGGGTGATTATTTTTCCTTTTTTTTCCTTAGGTTATTACTTCTTGCTTAAAAGATTTATGATTTTTTCCTGTGGACTTTTTCGCGCTAAAAGTGATTCCCAAGATTCAGTCTCATCTTCGCAAGAATTAGAGATAGAAAAATCTATTCATCAAATTATCGTCACGAGCTTTAGTAGTAATACTTTCCTAGGAATTCCATTTTTCGGAGATGCGATAAGACATATTTATGCTGCCATTATTCTCTATGCAGGATTACGCACTTCATTGGGGTTAGGAAGGGATCAGTCTTTGGTGATCCTTGCCCTGCCATTTATTGTTTTTTCCGCCATGATTATTGGCATGTTGCTCTATTTTTATTTGTTAATGACCACGGTCTTTTTGCCGCAATTGAGCTTCTAAATTTCCTCTGATGTTTTGATTTCTTGTTTGCTTCCAAAGGGCAAATTTGCCACAATCAATTGGCATACACCAAAGCATTAAGCGAGGGCCTTTATGGGAATTTACTCAACCTTAGAAAATCGTTCCGGATCTGTAGGTTTAATTGAAGTCATCTGTGGACCCATGTTTTCAGGTAAAACCGAAGAGCTGATAAGACGCATTCGAAGAGCACAAATCGCGAAACAAAAGGTTCAAATTTTTAAACCTGCTTTAGATACTCGCTATAGTTCAAATAATGTAGTGAGCCATTCAGCCGTTTCTATTCAAGCGGAGCCTGTTAAAAATGCCAATGAAATATTAGAAAAATTGTTTGATTCCACCAGGGTGGTGGCGATCGATGAGGTTCAGTTTTTTGATGCTGCGATCATCAATGTTGCCATTAAGTTGGCCCGACGAGGATTAAGAGTCATTTGCGGAGGGCTGGATTGCGATTATCGAGGTCAACCCTTTGGACCCATGCCGACGTTGTTAGCGATTGCTGATGATGTGAGTAAGATTCAGGCCATTTGTACTATTTGTGGTGGACCCGCAACCAAAACTTATCGAAAAACTGATCATGAAGACCAAGTCGTTTTGGGAGAAATGGATGTCTATGAAGCTCGATGTCGTGCTCATTGGGAATATGATCAAGATGAAGAGTTTTTTTTTAGGCCATCAACATTGCTAAACACTGAAATGCCATCTTTGGCGAAAAATTAGACTTAAGTATTGTTGAAGTTTAAGAATGATTTCATTATGATGGGCGTTTTAATCTTGAGCGGTTGATTTGTTTATGGAAGAAATGCCAGAAATCCTTATATCAAAAGAAGAAATTCAATCGAGAATTTATTCACTCGCCAAAAAGATCAATACTGATTTTGAAAATCAAGAATTAGTGGTGGTCTGTGTTTTAAAGGGTGCTTTTGTTTTTTGCGCTGATTTAGTTCGTCAGATTAAGTTGCCGGTTAAAATGGAATTTATGCAAGTTTCTTCTTATGGTGATGATATTGCGAGCAGTGGTCAATGCCAGTTAATACTCGATTTAACCGGAAGTATTTCCGGCAAAAACGTCTTAATTGTTGAAGATATTGTCGATACCGGTTTAACCATCAGCTACTTAAAAAATCTGTTACAAGCTCGAAATCCCAAAACTTTAAAATTGGCCTCCTTGCTCTATAAACCAAGTAATACCATTCATGAGACGACCATTGATTATTTGGCCTTTGAAATTGAAAATAAGTTTGTGGTTGGTTATGGATTAGATTATGCAGGATTTTATCGTGAGTTACCCTATATTGGGATTTTAAATGCCAATCTCTAAAAGAGGTTCTGTTCGAGTTGATTTGGTCGGCGGAACACTTGATTTAACTCCTATCGATCTATTGTTATCTTCTTCTTATACCATTAACGTGGCCACCGATTTGGCCGCTGACGTTTTAGTTGAAGAAATTCAAAATGAAGAGCTCATTATTTTTTCACTCGATTATCAAGAAACAAAAGTTTTTAAGTTAAGTGAGATCAATGAAAAAAATTTAAAAAT
>JBIKWR010000174.1:0-6409 GCA_044356225.1 Bacteriovoracaceae bacterium
AAAACTACAATGAATTTGCGCTGGATCTAGCCCAATACTCGTTAGGACATAAGAAGGTTTTTGCGAGCCACTGGCACAAGCACTGCTCGCAGAAAAGGCCAAGTTTTTACACTGAAGCATCAACTCTTCCGCTTCAACTCCGGGTATCGTTAAATGTAAATTGTGACAGAGCCGTGCGATACCACAGCCATTAATTTTGATACCGGGAATTTCATTTTTTAACTGTTGATACAATCGATCTCGCAAACCACGAATTCTCTTATTTTCACTTTCCATATTCTCTAAACATAACTCCAAGGCATGGGCCATTCCCACAATACCCGCCAAATTATGGGTCCCCGAACGCAGTCCACGCTCTTGACCTCCACCGTGAATCAGGGGATGAAGTCGATCTTGAATTTCTCGCCGAATATAAAGTGCTCCAACCCCTTTTGGGCCATAAAATTTATGGGCACTCATCGACAATAAATCCACGTGCATTTTTTCCACATCGACAGGAATTTTTCCTACCGCTTGCGCGGCATCGGTGTGAAACAAAACTTTTTTCTTGTGACAAATTTCACCTATCTCGCTGATAGGGTTGATGGTACCAATTTCATTATTGGCCATCATGACTGAAACTAAAACCGTATCAGGTCTGATCGCTGCCGCAATTTTTTGGGGGTCGACTAAACCAGACTTTTCCACCGGTATGTAAGTCACTTCCATGCCCCGTTTTTCTAAAAAGACTAGGGAGTTTAAAATGCATTTATGTTCTATGTTGGTGGTGATGATATGTCGCCCTTCCACCCCTTTTAACACCATGTTGTTGCCTTCAGAGGCACCAGAAGTAAAAATGATTTCAGGCGTTTTGGCATTAATTCCTTGGGCCACTATTTTTCGCGCTTTTTCTAACGCATTTTTCGCCTGCCATCCATAAAGATGAGAACCCGAGCTGGGATTGCCATACTCTTCACTAAAATAAGGCGTCATCGCCGCCACCACGCGAGGATCGACTGGAGTGGTTGCCAAATAGTCAAGATAGATGGGAAGTGATTGACTATCGACAATCGCTGGACCACGCATGGAGGTTCTCCTTTTTCCAAACTTCAAAATCGTTAAGTGTGTTGAGATTATAATGAATTTGGCGCGAATTCACAGCCACCTTGAAGATTTTATGCTCTGGCAACTGTGCAATAAGACGATCTAAGCGAGCATTTTTACTATCAGAGACCTTTAAAACTCGCAAAACAAAGTCTGCACTTAACCATAAGGGATGACCTTTTTTCCCACCTGACTCAGGAACGATCACTTCATAATCATGAGAGGGTGCTATCTTTTGGTAAAATTCATCCCAAAATTCTCTCCCGGGACATGGCACATCTAATGGCAAATAAAAAGTTCCACCAGGATAATCCTGCGCCTTAAGTGCCTTCATCGCTGTCATCAGAGAAGAAAATTGGCCGTCCTCAGGATGATAGTTAATAATCCAGTTCACTTGAGACTGGTCGTTAAAAAACTCTTCAATTTTTTCTCGATAAAGTTCACGGTGATAACCTAAAACCACGGTCACTTGATCCATGCCCACCGCTCGCAGTTTTTTTATCTGATCGATTAAAAGACAAGAATTAGGGGAGGTGGAAAGTAATCCCTTCGGTTGTCCCATCCGCGAGCTCTGGCCCGCTGCTAAGAGGATCATGGTTTTTAAATTCTGCGAGTTCTGTTTTTTCATTTAAACATCCATGGTGTTGTTGCAGTAACTGCTGAGCAATACTGATCGCCACTTCTTGCGGAGACTTTCCGCCATTGGGTATGCCTATCGGACAATGAACTGCCGAGAGTTGTTCGCTGGAGTAACCTTTTTTTTCTAATCGCTGTTTAAATCGATGCCACTTTTGTGCCGATCCAATCAACCCTAAAAAATGAAAATCACGAATGAGAATTTCTTCTAAAATTTTTTGATCCAAATCATGATCATAAGTCATGATCACAAAATAACTAAGCTCGCGATCAAATTCCATTTGCTCTAAAAAAAAATCAAAATCGCCCACCCAATTTTTCACTGATGCCGGCAATAACTCTGCATGATTCCACTCTGGTCGTTTATCCACACAAATAATATCAAAAGGAGTGCCGATTAAAGTCTGGCACAAAGCTTGTCCCACATGGCCGGCGCCAAATAAGTAAAGCTTAGGGGATTTAAGATAAATTTCATAAAAAAGCTCCACGACGCCACCACAACACTGGCCGGTATCTGGGCCTAAGGATAATCGTTTTTTGAGAGGGCGATTTTCAATTAAAACCAACGCCGCCTCTAAGATGGCGGTGGCCTCAAGAGTTCCACCTCCAATGGTCCCAAATTCTAAACCGGTAGGACCCACGACCATTTTTGCTCCCACTTCCCGCGGTGCCGCTCCTTCTGTCCCCACCACCGTAACTAAAACAAAGGGCGTGGATGATTGTAATCTATCAGCAAATTTTTTTTCAAATTGGTTCATGTCTGAAATCCCACTTTTTTATCTTGAGCATTTTCTAAAAAATATTTTAATAAATTTTCTGCCACTTTTTTGCGATACTCTTTGGTCGAACGAAGATCGTCGATCGGACGAATTTCACTGACGAGGGCCTTTTGCGCTTTTTGGATTAAAGCTTCATCAATGCTTTGTCCGATCACGGCAAGTGCTACTTTTTGGCATAAATAAGGTGTGGGTGCCACGGCCCCCATGCCTAGACGAAAATAATCAATTTTTCCGGCATGAATTTTGATCACTCCCGCAAAACAAACTTTACTGATGGACTGATACTGCCTGGTTCCGACTTTGTGATAATAATGAAAACATCCCGCCGTATTTCGCGGAATCCTAATCGATGTGACTATTTCATGAGGTTTTAAAATCATTTTTTTATAATCTAAATGAAATTGATCATAGGGCACATATCGCTGGCCCTCGCGACTGCTCAACTCAATTTCTGCTCCATAAGCTAACAAGGCAGGTGGGGTATCGGCAGCGGGAGAGGCATTGACGATATTGCCTCCAATCGTCCCACGATTTTGGATTGCGATCGCACCGGTGAGTTTGGCCGCCGCCACTAACATGGGAAACTCTTTTTGAATCACATCAATTGATCTTAACTGGCCGTACGTTACTAAACTCCCAATCGTCACAAAGTTTTTATCAAAATGAATTTGTTTAAGATCTTTGAGTAAATGGATAGAGATAAATTTTTTATGCAGGAGTTTTCCGGCATCTAAGACCACCATTAAATCAGTTCCACCGGCAAAAATTTTGGCACCAAGATCGAGATGATCAAAAACTTCACTTAAGTTTTTCGCCGCCGCCATTTCATATTGGGAAACCAAGGATTTCAAGGTAGTTCCTTTTTCAAAGTTTTTAACACCGACTCAAAAATGCGCATGTAACCGGTGCAACGACAAAGATTGCCCGCCAGGCCTTCCTTGATATCATCCAAGGTAGGTGAAGGATTTTTTTTCAAAATATTCACCGCTGCCAAAATCATTCCGGGAGTGCAGATGCCACATTGGGCCCCGCCATATTGGCAAAAACTTTTTTGTACTTCATGTAAGATAAACTCTTTTTTTGCCGGATCAAAAAAGGCCAGACCTTCAATGGTTTGAATGACCGCCCCTTCCATTTGCATCAGTGGCACTAAACAACTATTGACCAACTCGCCATCGACAAAAACACTACAGGCTCCACACTCCCCTTCGCCACATCCTTCTTTGGTTCCCGTTAAAAGATCACTTTCAACACTGAGTTTATGCTGTCGAAGTCCATCGAGCAGCCTGGTCATCGGAAAGCCCGAAAGAGACGTTTTTGTTCCGTTAATTTCACATTGTATTTTCACGCTCGATCCTTAAAGTTTTTGGTCGTGATCGTTTGAAAAATATCTTCCGGCAAACAGGGCACAAAATTTAAATCACTCCCCAGGGCATGATTGACGGCATTCATAATTGCAGGAGCGGGGCCATCCATCGGCAGCTCGCCAATTCCTTTGGCTCCACTCGGCCCATAATCAAAATTTTCTTCGGTAAAAAAAACGCGAATGGGTGGGACGTCAGCGGAAGTCAGCATAATATAATTAGTCATTTGATTATTGATCATTTGTCCTTTTTCATAGAGGCATTTTTCACTGAGGGCAAAGCCAATTCCTTGGGCCACTCCCCCTTCTATTTGCCCCATTGCCAAAGTAGGATTGAGCACTTTACCCACTTCTTGTAAGGCGACAAAATCATCCACTTTAACTTCATAAGTTAAAGTGTTGATCGAAACTTCTGCTCCATACACCGCCCAGGCATAGGTGGCATAAGCATCGCCAATATAATTTTTATCATCCCAAGTAATATGACTGGGTTGTTGATATTGGACAAAAACTTTTAATGATCCAAATTGTTTTAGATAAGACTCACAACTGGAGAAAAATGTTACAGCATCATTATTACTAATACCCACCGTGTTTTTTAATAAAGTTAAAAGATCCGCACAGGCCCTCGCCAATAAATCGCCCACAATCATCACGGTGCGCGAGGCGACGGTCGGTCCGGAATTGGGAACATTTTTAGTATCGGGCCGGGCCACTTCGACTTGCTCATAGGGGATCTTTAAATTTTCCGCAACAATTTGGCCAAAAATAGTATTCGTCCCTTGCCCAATTTCCGTACTTCCGGCGAGAACTCTGACCACTCCTTTGGGTAAAACTTCTAAACCAACAATTGACTGTAAGTATTTTTCCCCAGAACCGGTAAAGCCCGCTCCATGCATAAAGGTCGCAAATCCAATGCCTTTTTTTATCATGGAATTTTTATTTTGCTGATCGAAGTCTTTAAGTTTTTGGTGATAATCCATTTTCCCCAAGACATTTTTTAACAATTTTTGAAAATTTATTTTTTCACTGATCAATTGATTGGTCGCGGTTCTAGATCCAGAAACAATGAAATTTTTTAATCTCATTTCCTCAGGTGTAATACCGATTTTTTTTGCCGCTCGATCCAGATGTCGCTCCATCGCAAAAATACTTTGAGGTGCTCCAAATCCGCGAAAGGCGCCATGAGGAGGAGTATTGGTGGCACAGGCCCGCGCTTGCACACTCACATGCTCCACTTGATAAGGGCCCACCGCATGAATGGTTCCGCGGGATAACACCACTGCCGATAAAGTGGCATAAGCTCCACCATCGATCACAAAATCAAAATCCACCGCTAACAGTTTTCCTTGTTGATCATGAGCGGTTTTGATGATTGAACGCGAAGGATGACGTTTAGTTGTGACCGCCATATCTTCAGCGCGAGAGTAAATCATTTTTACTGGTCTTTTGGCCTTCATCGCCAGCAAGGCGGCGTGACCTGCCAAAATAGAAGGATACTCTTCTTTACCTCCAAATCCACCACCCGTTTCGGTTTGAATGATACGAACTTTTTCATGAGGCAAATGAAAAAGAGGAACCAAGGCCTTATGAATATAGTAAGGACATTGCATGGATCCCCACACTGTTACACCTTCAACTTCATCATAAGTGGCAATCATCCCTTGATTTTCGATATAGAGTTGTTCTTGTGCTCCCGTTTGATACTCACCTTCAATGATAAAGGAAGCATTTTTAAAAGCTGTCGCCACATCTCCTTTTTTTAAATGATAAGACTTGAAAAGATTATCACTTCCCCAGATCAAGGGATTTTTTGCCAAAGAAGAATCTATATCGTGACAGCTGGGTAAAATTTCATAATCAATGGTGATGGATTTTTCTGCTTGGATTAAAACTTCCGGATCTTGGTGGGCGATTAACAA
Organism: Bacteriovoracaceae bacterium; assembly: GCA_044356225.1. Classification (GTDB taxonomy): domain Bacteria; phylum Bdellovibrionota; class Bacteriovoracia; order Bacteriovoracales; family Bacteriovoracaceae; genus JBIKWR01. Next base: position 5,784 of record JBIKWR010000174.1, read on the forward strand.
AATTGCCTCGCCGAAATGATGCACTTCACTTTTGGCCAGGAATGGCTGATCTTCTGTAATTAAAGTAACAATATTTTTTCCCGGAATATCATCGGCGCTCACCACGACCATCTCTTTCCATGAAAAATCTTGGGCAAAATGAATTTTGCGAATTTTAGCTCGCGGTACTGTAGAGCGAATGGTTTTTCCCAACAACATCTGTGGAAAACTTAAATCATCCACATACTTCGCTTGACCTAAAACTTTAGATTTTCCTTCTTTACGAATGGCAGATTTTCCTAAAATCATTTATTTCCTAGCGCTGAATAGTTTCAATCGCCGAACGTAAACTTTCGGCAAACTTTTTAAATCGTGAATGTTCAATTTTTTTTATCAATTTCTCTAATGGTATTAGCCGAATAGCATAAAACATTAAAAAACCGATGGCCAAAGGTCTTAAGATCAACCAAAAAGTTTGTGCCTTATCGTGCTGGGAAAAGAAAAAAAAGAAAATGGTCATAAGCCAAGTGATGATAAACGGCCAATTCCACAAATCGCTCCACGCCATTTTTACCGGTGATTTAAGAGTCAAATTTTTTTGCGCTAAGGCCACCCTCTGCTGTCGCTGTTTTTTTCCCAAATGAATC
>JBIKWR010000175.1:0-6401 GCA_044356225.1 Bacteriovoracaceae bacterium
GATAAAGATTAGTGCTGTCAAAAGTGGCAACCACGCCCAAATATAATAAAATTGTTCCTGAAAAATTAAATCAAAAGGATAAGTGTAAGCGAAAGTTTCTACCAGACCTGAAAAAAAGAAAATCGCCCATAACAAGGGTAGATACAATCTATTAGAAAAGAGCATGATTCCCAAACACGAAAGCGACCAAAAGACTAAGGTTTGATAATACTCTCCTTTCAGATGAAAAATTTGCGCCACCAATCCAATACTCGCGATATGTAAAAAATAAAAAAGAATTAACAAAATTTCAAAAGTCGTTTTTCGTTCCTTGATATAAGAGCGAAACAACGCCAACCCGACAGTACCAAGCCCTAAAAACATGGTTGATAATTTTACGGTACTAGAAATTTTCTGCCAATTAGCGGCAATCAAGGAAACAACTCCCATCGAGAGAATTGAGATACCGAGGATATAGAATCCAATCAAGATCCATGAGCTATTCTTTAATTTTTCTTCGTGCGCTAGAATCTTTTGATGTTGCTCAGGGGAAATTAATCCCGCAGACAGCCATGAATTTATTTTTTTAATGAGGTTTGACACCACTTAAGTTTAGCTTAAGTGGCGAGAAAATCCAGTGATCTCTATCTAACGACGATAGTCTCGACGAACTCGCGAACGATTGCCTCCGCCTCTTTGTTGCGGACGATTTCCTGAACTAGAACTACCACCTCTTCTGCCATGGTCGCTATATCTCGGAGATGAAGCTGGAGCTAAGTTCAGTTCATCTTCGATCTGTTTAATTTCTTGACCAAAATGATAGGAGAAAAACAACTTCATCATTTGATCTTTAGTTAGATCTTTTAAATAGTTCTCAAAAGATGCAAAACTTTCATCCACGGTAAAATCGCTACCTTTTTTAAGAATCGCCTCTTTTTGTAAATCCATTTTTGAAAGTTCATTGAGAATTTTTAGAAACTTTAACTCTTTCGCCTTAGGTAACTTATACTCTTGGATTTTTTGACCAGTGAGACGCTCGACCATTCTCAGACCATGCATATCGGCCGGAGACACAAAACTAATTGATGTTCCTTTTTGTCCGGCACGGCCGGTTCGACCTATGCGGTGGACGTAATTTTCTTTTTGTCTGGGAATTCCGATATTGATCACGTGAGTAACGTGAGAGACGTCAATTCCTCTCGCCGCCACATCCGTACAAACTAAGATTTGCGTTTTTTTGTCTTTAAATTTTTTCATCGCATAGTCGCGCTGAGTTTGATTTAGATCACCATGTAAGGCCATGGCGGAAATCCCGCTATTAATCATCGACTCGGCAATACTTTTGGTATCCTCTCTGGTCTCACAAAAAACGATGGCATAACACTCTTTTAAGCTCTGACAGACCACTCTTAAACCACGAACAAAATCCCTCCGATTTAGAAGGCAATAAAATTGATCAATGCTAGCGTTACTGAGTGTTGGAGATTTTATTTTTAAGACTTCCGGTTTGCGAAAGTTCTTTTCAATCATGCTCTGAATAGGTCTTGGCAAAGTAGCAGAGAACATCCACAGGCGACGATTTTCAGGTAAATGCCCCATGATCGTTTGCACATCTTCTAAAAATCCCATATTCAACATTTCATCGGCTTCATCGATGATTAATTGCGCGCAATTTTCAAGCTTTAAAACCCCTCTTTCCAACAAATCAATAACTCTGCCAGGAGTTCCCACTACAATTTGTGCGATCTGATCTTTTAAATCGCGAATTTGTTTTGCATAAGGTACGCCACCATAAACCGTTAGAGATCGGATCTTAACGTGTCTGCCGAATTTTTCTAATTCGGTATTTACTTGATGGGCCAACTCTCTAGTAGGAGTGAGGATAATCGCTTGCACTTTTTTTGATTTATAATCGAGTCTTTCTAATAACGGCAAAAGAAAGGCGGCGGTTTTGCCGGTTCCGGTTTGCGCCTGGCCAACAAAATCATTATCCGTTTTTAGAAGTAAGGGAATCGCCTTAGATTGGATTTCAGTGGGGGTTAAATAACCTTGGTCTACAATGGCATTCATTAAAGCGGGCGATAATTCAAAAGAATCAAAACTGTCGAAATTCACGTTAATATCCTAGGTTTTTGGCGCAATAGTAAAAAACGCCAAGATTGGGGCACCCTACCACAATTCATGGTCCAATTCATTGCATTTTACGCAACACTCAGTAATCATTTCCGAACCTTCTTGGTAAAACACTAAAAAATAGGTCTTTTTGAATTAAAATTGACAATCACAAGTCTTGACTCTGACAAACATGCATTGATCTTTTGCTACAAGTAATTATCCATGAATTTCCATGGGTTATGCTTGATAAACACGATCAGATTCAAGCATTTCTGTCTTTTATGTCACTTTTTTAAGTAAGGTAACTGGTTAAAATAACGCCTTGGACGCTTTAACCGCCCAATTGGCCATCAAGGAGGCTTAAATGAAAATAAAAATTCGCAGGATGGGTCAGCAGATTGAATCGATCAAAGAACAAATAAAATTATTTTTCCCGCAGGCGAAAGACATCAAAGTGATGGTGGAAAAACTTAATGATCATCAATATTCAACCCTCATCACCTTGAGCACATCCTACAAAAAAAGATTTGTCGCTTTAAAAAAGGCGATGACTTTTAGTGAATCTATCAACAAGTCTCAACAGGCGATTTTAAGACAAGTGAAAAAAGAGAAATCTAAATGGAAAAGGAGTTGGCAAAAAAAATGGCAAAATAAAAATCAACAAAACTATGTATATGATGAAGAATTTTTAATCAACCACTACTAATCCCCTCTCGTAATATTAAAATCCTGCAAAATTCCCTTCAAAATCCCCTCCCCATCTGCAACCTCACCGAACCAATAAATTTTGGTTCGGTGCTCTATCAGTGCTCTAAGTGATAAACAAAAACAAGACTGCCATTGCTAACAGCAATACCGAAATCAAATTCAGTTCAAACCCCCATTTGGCCATGCGACCTTTATGCACCATACCCGTACCGTAGGCGATGGCATTAGGAGGAGTCCCTACCGGCAACATAAAACCTGAATTACACGCCAGAGCAAAAATAACCACCAAGGAAACTGAAGAAATTTGGTTTTGCTGAGCAAAGGCAATCATCAAGGGGAGCAGGATATTGGCGGTGGCCGTATTGGAGGCCAACTCCGTAAAAACAATCGTCACCAAAAGAAAAAGAATAAGAATAACGGCAATATTAAGATGATTTTGAAAAAGACCAATGCTTTCAACAATCATAGTGACCAATTTTGTTTTAAAAAGTAACCCACCAAGTGAAAGACCAGAACCAAAAAGTAAAAGTGATGGCCAATCAATTTTTAAAATTTGTTTTAACTCCAATAATTTCTTAGTTCTATTCAGTGGAAATAAAAAAAGCATTAAAGCAAAAACAATACTCACTACCGGGGCAGTCATTTTTTCTTTTAAAAAATGTGTCAGCTCTGTGTTTGATGGTATGAACAACAAAACAAGACTTGGAAGAATCCAGCAAATAATCGCCCCAGCAAAGATTACTAATAACCACTTTTGCGGTGGATTTAAAAAAGTCCTATGGGAAAATACATCCTCAGACTTTAGCATTTCAAGCTTTTTTAGTTCACCACCATAGTTAGATCTATGAACCCCCATCGCTTTAAGACATTTTTGATAAATAAAATAAAAAACAATCAATCCAAAGGGAATAGTATAAAGCATCCATTGCCCAAAACTTAAGTCCTGATTGGCCAATTTTTTTAACATACCAATAGCGATGACATTGGGAGGGGATCCAATTGGAGTCATATGTCCACCCACCGTCGTACAATAGGCAACCGCTAATATAAATTTTTCGCGAAATTCTGGGCCCTCAATTTTATAATCAAGCTTTAACTTCTTTAACAAACCCAATGAAATTGGCAATAGCATCGCCATCGCCGCAGTATTTGAAATCCACATAGAGAAAAAAACACTCATCCCTAAAAAAACTAAAACCATTCGCTGCGGAGAATGTTGCACCCAAGGATAAGAGAGCATTTTATGAACAAGTATTTGATCGAGCTCAGTCAGTTCAAAAGCGCGGGCCAATAAAAAACCACCTAAAAATAAAAAAATAATAGGATCGACAAAGGGGACAAAGGCCTCGGTCACAGTACTCACTCCCATAATGATCGAGAGGGTAACTCCAATTAATCCTGAAACAAATAAAGGGAGATCGGTTAACAGCCACAACACAATCACCATGGAAAAAATTGCCAAAAAATTCTGAGCCGAAGTTTCAATCGGTAAAGGAAGTAAAAGAATGAAAAAAAAAGTGATCAGCGCTGCGATTAAACCTAAACCTTTAATCTCAGCGCTAAACTTCATAAAAAAAATTATTGTTTAAGAAATTTCAACGCGGCATCGTAGTTTGGTTCAGATGTTATCTCATTCACTTGTTCAGCATAAATGACTTTGTTACTTCCATCTAAAATGAGAACCACTCTTGAGCATAAACCCTTGAGTGCACCATCGAGAATTTCTAACTGATAGTCTTTAGCAAAAGCAGAGCGAAAAGCAGATAAGGTTTCGACTTTATCGATGCCTTCTGCTCCACAGAATCGTTTTTGAGCAAAGGGCAAATCTTTAGAGATATTGAGAACCACAGTATTTTTAAGTTCTGCCGCCAATTTATTAAACTGCCGTACACTCATGGCACATGTACCAGTATCCACACTCGGAAAAATATTGAGCACTTTGATTTGCGCTCCATAAGTGGCCAACTTCGCTTCACTTAAATCATTTTTGACCAAAGAAAATTCTGGAGCTTTAGCGCCAGTTTTTAATAAGTCGCCACTGGTGTTTACGGGATTACCTTTCAAAGTGATTTTTGCCATACATAGTCCTGGTTAAAGTTGATGGGAAATGAGGCCCATTTTTCACTATTTATGAGAGATTGGCAAAGATTTTAGAAATCGATTCGTTCAAACTCATTGAGAGTCAAACTTTTAACACAATATTTTCCTCGGCTTTCATTTTCACAAACCCAAGTGAACTTTTCCCCATTACGGCGCTGATCTTGGCATTCAGATAACTCTTCATATATAGCGGTGCTGGTTGAGATTTCCAGTGAAAGCTTTGCCTCAGGTGCGCAAGATTGATTTTCAAAAATAAGAGGTTTGCCTAGAGGCAAATCGAAGATTTTTGGAAATCAAGATTGCGTGCATGTGGCGAAGATCCACTGGAAATCTCATCCAGTGCCGCTATAATAGCCCTAAATCAGTATCTATGGTTATTTGCGAATCACATTCATTTTGATTGTTTTCGCGCATTTCAATTTTTTGCGGTATTTCTGGATTTTTAAGATAGCTAAAATCATAACCAATTCTTACGATCTCACTGGCGATGGTAATTTTTTCTGCCAAAAGCATTTCCCAATTTTTGGCGACATAAGCCTCTAACCGCTCATACAGATGACTAAAATTATGACTATCCAATAAGGTAAAACTTTGGCGATAATAACTTGATGGTATGCCAATCACTTGATGGGTATTTTCAAGAATCAATGGACCACCGCTGTTTCCTCCATAAACCGAACAATTATGTTTACCTGAAGATAATTTAAGAAGTTTTCTTTGTTTGTTTTTTTCGATCTCTTGCGGTTTTTCTTGATTTTTTTTAAAGCGTGCTTTGATTTCATTTTGCTCTTTGAGTGATATAGCGGTGCTGGAAGAACCCAACAGTTCTCAGAAATCGTTGGTTGTAAATTTCTTTCGGGGTCACCGGGAAAGCCAAACATTTGCAGATGAAGATTTAAAGGTGCTGGAAAGGAAGTCAATTCAAGTGGGACAAATTGCCTTAATATTTGGCGATGGAAATTAATATTAAACTCTTCATTTCCAGTTTGAAAAATTTTAATTTTAATAATGGTCGCATCATCTTCTTCATTCGCCAGTACAACTTTTTCACAGAATCCTTCAAACAAATTCAAGTTTTCTGGGGCAAATATTCTCATATCATTATTGGCGCAAGCTTCTTCCACTTGATAAGAAAAACAATGTCTGGCAGTCATTAAAAATGCCTCGCCACTCTCATTTTTTAGAAAAAAACCTGCACACGTTCCACCACTTTTAATATTTCGAACTTTTACGAGATAACGATTTTCATTTTTCGACCCAATGATTTGTGGATCTCGCCTAACTGAATGGGAAAAAAAAATTGACTGTTCCCCATACAGAAGTCATCAATAATAAAATGAACAAGCAACTGGAATTCTGTTTCAATTCTAACCTCTGAAAAAAGGCAATAGCGAATCCCTTTAATTTAGCGATTTTTAGATTTTAACCAAGCTTTGAGGAAGAATTTACATGCCATATTCGGCCACAAAGAATGTTTCCCTTCATTTTGCTCTTTAAGT
>JBIKWR010000031.1:0-21612 GCA_044356225.1 Bacteriovoracaceae bacterium
CAGTGGTTCTTTAGCAAAAAGATCGATCTCTCTTTTCATATGCAAAAGCTGAATTCGACTTTTGCACGCCAATAAAAAACTGGTGATTTGTCCAACTTTCACATCTTCTCTTTTTAAGGCACTTAAATCCCGGGCAAGGTTGTCCGGGGCACCAGATTCCCAACCAATATGCATCGCTTCGAGTCCCTCTAAGGTGACATAAAGAGCATGATCGATCGGGGTGTGGGTCGCCTTTAAAATACCCACGACGATAAAAGGAGTATTGTCATGATGATAGAGAGATGACTCTTGGATGCCATGACTTAAAATTAGTTTATCTCCCAAATGAATTTTGTGTTTTTTGGCCACTTCATGCCCGATCACCACTTCAAAAATTTTTTCAAATGGTCTGCCTTCTGCCATGATCAACTGATGATCACCTCGAAAGCGATAATGATTAAAAAAGTTTTCATTAGTTCCAACCACACGGTGACCTTGGTATGCGTCGCCTAAAGAAATGGGAATGGTCCATAAAACTTTTTCGTGATGATTAAATTCTTGATAACTTTCAAACCTGATATTATTGATGGGCTGACCAATATTAAAAACCGAGTAAAGCAAAAGTTGTAGTGGTGAGCCTTTCGCCCCGACGATTAGATCAGTTTTGCTTATGGTATTGATAAAACCTTCTTCTGCACCCTTTTTAACACGCTCAATTCCTAAATAAAGTGCCACACTTAAGGCGATAGAAAAAATGCATAAAAATGTTGTCAGTCTTCGATTCGCCAAAGATTTTCGAGTGATAAAGTAAATCATTGGTGACCTAGCTTTCGTAAATCAAACTGTTTTTGAAATGACTTGCCCAAACGTTGATCATGGCTGACAAAAAGCAAAGAAAATTTAAGCTCTCGTTGTTGATCAAACAAAAGTTTTAAAAAATCAGCGGTATTATCTTGATCCAAGGAAGAGGTTGGTTCATCAGCAATCACCAATTCAGGATGGTGGATGAGTGCTCTAGCGGCGGCCACGCGTTGTTGTTGGCCGATGGAGAGTTCTCGCGCCAATTTATTTTGATGTTGATTAAGATTTAAGCTTTCAATCAGGTTTTGCGCTTTATTTTGTACAAAACTTTTTCCTTCTTTGGATGGATGAATCATCGTCGGCAATAAAATATTTTCTTTTAATGTCAGGTAAGGAATTAAATTAAAGGACTGAAAGATATAGCCTATTTTTTCGCCGCGAATTTTATCTTTTTGGGTCGACGACATTTCAGCAAAATTATGACCTAAAACTTTGAGCGATCCTTTGGAGATGGGGAGAATTCCTGCGACTAAATTTAAAAACGTGCTTTTGCCCACTCCACTGGGTCCGTATAAAAAAATTGTGGAATTTTTCTCCACCACAAAATCAGTAATTTCAATGACTGGCTTTTCATGTCGATAGGAAAAAATCAGATTTTTAATTTCAATTGACGACATTATTATGGCCCACCATGGGGGTTGGGTGGAGTGAATAAATCTGTCGTGCTCGATTTGATTTCCGTTACAGAAACACCTTGGATAAGATAAATGGTATCAATATCAGATTTTTCAGGATTCATTTCTAAAAAACCTTCCACTTCCACGGGATAATAACTGGCCTCGACTTTTTTAGCTTCCAGCATTTTCACATGCGCCATTTGATTGGGAGGTGGAGGGGGCACGTGAGAGCAACTGGGAACAAAAGGCATGAGAATAAATTCACTCACCGAATTTGATTCAAAATCGAGAGGCATAATAAAGCCTTTCATTTTTATTTTATTACCTACGAGAGAAGCTATTTCGGGTGGGATTTTGCGCTTTTTTTTCCCACTTTGATCATTGCTAACCTTACTAAGTGTTTGCCATGTAACATCTTGAGCTGCTTGATCCATTTTGGTGGAATAATTTTTTTTAGCATTACAGGCATTCAGGACGAAAAAAAGACAAGAAAAAATCAATATATTTTTTTTCATCAAAGGATTATAGAGGGATTGGAGGAGAGCTTCAATTGCCGCCTATTTGACGCACAAAGTTCAAGCTAGATAATTGACGGATATTAAAAGGAAATTGACGTTAAAGTGCGAATGAATTACATTCAAAACTATATGGAAATAAGGAAAGATCACGAATTTGAGGTAATCGGATACAAAGTTAAACTTCGTCCATCCGAGTCAGATACATTAGATCCGCAAGATGCTTTGCGCTTGGTGAACGAAGAGTCGTTGGCCATTCGCATTCAGGCCCCGCATTTAGATAGTGGACAAGTGGCCGTTCTCGTTGCTTTAAAACTAGCAAATGAAAAGCTTACTTTAGAAAGACACTATAAAAGCGTCGTTTCAGAGATGAAAACTCAGGCACTAGAAGCATTAAGCTTAATCGAGGAAGTATCTCCGACTACCATCAATTGATTTTCTGATCTTTCCTGAATGCTCAAAAATGGTGAAATGACGTGTCTAAGCGAGAAGATAAAACTCTTCTACGACTTGATTTTAAGCAGCACTTGCAGAAATTGAGTTTAGTTGAAAAGAGTTTAAAAAGTCGTGCAGCGACCGAGCACCTCCACCTTTTATTGAGTTCCTTAAAATTAAAGAGCAATCTCATCGGAATTTTTTCACCGATGCCAGATGAAGTGGATTGGACCATGGATCAGTTAATAGAAAAAAAATTTCAGTTGTCTTTTCCCAGGCCTTCGAAGGATATATCTGGAGGGATGGATTTTGTTGTTGCGCGGTTAAATGAGTTAAAACCGAATCATGATTTTGGCACCTTGATTCTAGTACCATCATTTGGTGAAAATTGTTCTCCTGAAGTTTTGGTAGTTCCCGGACTGGGATTTTCTAAAAAAGGTGAACGACTAGGGAGAGGCAAAGGTTATTACGATCAATATATTCAAAAAAAACGAACGATAAAAATAGGGTTATGCTTTGATTTACAGGTAGTAGACTCACTTCCCACTGAAATTCATGATCAAAAAATGAATTATTTGGTGACCGAAAGTGGCGTGCAAAAATTTAATTAGCTGATGAATAAAAGCGCGAGGAGATAAGAGTATGGGCATGGAATCAATTTTATTTAGTGTAGTTGCACTTTTAGTCGGGGGCGGTGTTGGATTTGCTATTCGTCACGCAAAGGCGACAGCGGAAAGAAAAGATTTAGAAGGCAAAGCTGAATCTATTTTAGAAAAAGCGAAACGCGACTCGAGCGATATAAAGTATAAAGCACGTAAAGAGGGCAAAGATATCGTTAAAGAAGAGCGCGACGCTTGGGAAAAAGAAAAAAAGGCTATGCTCTATGATATTTCGGAACAAGAAAAATCCTTGGCGAAAAAAGAAGCAGCATTAGATCAGAAAAAAGAAGAATACGATCGTCAAATTCTTTCTTTTAAGCAGAAAGAAGATGAACAAGTTCAGCACAGTTTAAAATTGGTTGAAGAGCAAAATAAATACAAAGAAAGACAAAAAGATATTGCCGTAAAACTTGAGAATGTGGCGGGAATGTCCAGGGAAGATGCTAAACGAGAATTAAGTCAAGCGATGCAAGAAGAGGCGAGAGTCGATGCTGCCAAATATGTTCGAAAAATTGAAGAAGAGATGGAGCAAGAGGCGGAGAAAAAAGCCAAACGGATTCTCTCTATTGCCATTGCTCGTTTTGCTGGAGAGTTCGTCGCCGAACAAACCATTTCTGCAGTAGAACTTCCCCACGATGATATGAAGGGCCGCTTGATTGGTCGAGAAGGACGAAACATTCGTGCTTTTGAACAAATATGTGGTGTTGATTTAATTATTGATGACACACCAGAAGTGGTGGTCGTTTCCACTTTTAACGTGGTTAGAAGAGAAATTGCTAAACTTACTCTACAGAAGTTAATTGCCGATGGTCGAATTCATCCCGCGAAAATTGAAGAATTTTATGAACGCTCAAAAAAAGAAGTGGATGAAAGAATTTTAGAACAAGGTGAAAAAGCGCAAATGGAAATTGGCGTACATGGAATGCATCCAGAAGTTTTAAAACTGATTGGGTCGCTCACTTACCGAACTTCTTATACTCAAAACCAATATCAACACAGTTTGGAAGTCGGGATGCTCTGTGGAGCGATGGCGGCAGAACTTGGTCTCAATGTGAAGCAGGCCAGACGAGCTGGCTTATTGCACGATGTGGGTAAATGTTTAGATGCTTCGGCTGAAGGGTCTCATGCCGTGGTTGGTGCCGACTTTATTAAGCGTTATGGTGAAGCCCCAGATATCGTACACGCTGTTCGTGCCCACCATTACGATGTTCAGCCAGAATCCGTTTTGGCCCATTTAGTGATTGCGGCTGATGCCTTGTCAGGTGCTCGACCTGGTATTCGAAAGGCGATGGTCGATTCCTATGTTTCTCGTTTATCTGATATTGAAAAAATCGTGAACTCCTTTGAGGGTGTATCGAAATCGTATGCCATCTCTGCCGGTCGAGAAGTTCGCGTGTTGGTAGAAAATGATCGCGTGACGGATGATGAAACAGTGATGTTATCTCGAGATATAGCGAAAAAGATTGAGGAAGAAATGTCTTATCCTGGAACGATTAAAGTCACCGTGATTCGTGAAACGAAGGCGATTGGCATTGCAAAATAAAAGTTTTCAAATAGTTAATCATCAATTTTTTTTAGGACTACCTTTGGTAGTCCTCTTAGTTTTTTTTTGCTTTTTTTCTTTAAATCTCAAACCTTTACTTTATTTAGTTTTTGGCTACTCGTGGTCCTTGGCCGTTGTTAGTTCCAAACTTCAAGCCCAAGCAGCACAAAAAAGTTATCGTTTTTCATTTTTGCGTTTTACTTTTGCTTTTAATCGGCTAGTCAATCGAGTCATTCATGTTCCTGCTATGATTAAACAAGGCGATGGATTACTCTCGCTGGTCTTGTTTACGGGATTTTTAAGTTTGATTTTTAACAACTCTGAAATATTAATCTATTGTGTACTCGGTGGATTTTTAGCGTCGGCAATCATTTTATTGAAAACAAAACTCTCGCATTAATTGATTAAATTGCTGGTAACTCTGGGCCCTAAGAATTTGGGATTTATAATCTGGCGATAAATCATCAAAAATATACCGAGATAAACTTTTAAAATAATTGAGCAAGACTTCTTCCGATTTATCGTGCAAGAGAATATTTTTTTCAAGCGCTTTGAAATATTGAGGAATTTTTTCTTTTCGTATTTCATTTAAAAAATTTTGATCTTGTGAAATTCCTAAAATGTTTTTTTTATATTCATAATAAAGTTCTGCTAACCAAGGTGTTTTAAGTGCGCAGCGGGCAAGCATCACGCCGTAACACCCAGTTTGTGAAAAAATATTTTCAATATCTTGTAAAGTCCAGATATCACCGTTAGCAATAATCGGGACAGATGAAATTTTTACGGCTTTTTCAATGTATCGCCAATCGGCAATGCCCTTATAAAGCTGCTCTCTGGTACGAGCATGCACGGTTATTGCCTCAACCCCTTCATCTCCTAAGAGCTTAATAATTTTTTCAAAATTTGCATCGTCTTTAAATCCCAAGCGCATTTTGACCGTGAAGTGACCTTTAAAGTTTTTTCTGATGCGCGAGACAACATTTTGCAGCAATTTGAGATCACTGAGTAAAAAGCTTCCTCCTGCATGACCGGTGACTGCTTTTGAAGGACAGCCCGCATTGAGATCGAGCCAATCAAATTGCAGTTCATTAAAAATGTCCACATGCTCTTCAATTAGACCATTAGTGGGCGTTAAAATTTGGTAGTAATTATTTTTTCTGAGAGGGCCATGATAAATGTTGACGCCATAATGGCCGAGAATTTTTTTAGCAGGGTAAACACTGACTGATGGGATACGCAAAAAGTCACAGGCCATGTAATCCCATCCCGGAAAAGTTTGAGAGAGAGTTTGGCGATAAACCTCATCAGTAATTCCTTCCATGGGAGCTAGAAAAAGCGCTTGAGGTCGGATAAAGTTGCATTGCAAAATAGTTCTCACTTTAAGCTTAGGTTCTTAAAAATGGTCGTCCATGTTTCTATAGGTATTTTCTTACGAAAGATCAACCGTGAAGGTTTTGAATTGTGGATGCAGCAACGCCATGATCCAGGAAGTGATTTAGATCGAAAATGGGAGTTTCCTGGAGGAAAAATTGAACTTAGTGAGTCAGCGGAAGATGCCTTAATACGAGAAATTAAAGAAGAAGTTGACTTTGATCTAAGACCACTTAAGTTTCGACGCTTTAAAATTCATCCTTACCAATATGGAGAAAAAAAAATTGTGCTGCAAGTATTTATCATTCAGGCAGTGAATGCCATGGCGGAAAAAATCACTCAGCGTGGTCAATGGTGGCAAGTTTCATTTGCCGAAGCTTCAAAGCCTTTTCAATCCTTGATTCCCAAGGCCAATATCCCAATTTTAAATGAACTCTCGGAGTATTTGAGAATTCAGTGCCACTCAAATGCATTGGACTATTTATGGATGTAATGACCAAAATGGCAGATCTTTTTTTGTATTGTTTTGGTTTTGGAGTTTTCTTTTCTTCAATCTTAGCGAATCCCGAAAAAACGGGAGGAAGCTTTTTTAAAGTTTTATCGGTGATCAGTTTAGTGAGTTTATTGATCAGTTTAAGTATCAATTTATCAGAGATAAAATTGAATTCAGTGAGTGGTCTTTATTTTATTGTCCCGACATTATTCGCTTTTTTTTATTGGTATTATAATCAGCGCGATAAGAGAAACTGGATGAGTGATGTTGCGTTTGCCATCCTCATTTTTGTTTTTCTCTTAATCACCGGGCATAAGTCCCAATATCAATTGAGTGAATTTATCTATATTTTAGTATCCACTCTTTTTATTGGAGTCGTTTCATTTACGATGATTTTAGGGCATTGGTATTTAGTCACACCTAAGCTGAGTGTTTCACCGCTACTTCACGGACTCATTGCATGTTGGATTTTTTTAGCAGTTAAAACACTTATTTCTGTCTATGCTACTTATAATGCTCAAGAATTTTTTATCACGAATACGGAATTAGGCAGTGGTTATTCATTTAATGTCATGATGCTATCTTGTCGTTTTCTCATCGGGTATTTAGCACTTATGATTGTTAGTATTTTTGCTTGGAAACTGACAAAAATGAATGACACTCAAGGGGCCACGGGTATATTTTACGTTATGATGATTTTTCTTTTTATTGGTGAATTATTTTCCAGCTATTTATTTTTTAATCATGGGCTATTGATATGATGACTGTGCATTTTACTTGCACCAGCTGCGGTTCAGGAGTGCATGTTTTTCCTGATCAAAAAGTTAATTCTGCCGAATGCCCAATTTGCCAAAATAATTTTCCGGTTTTTTTTAATGCTGACCATGAAAAAAATGAAGTTCATGACTGTGCATTTTGCCAACGCAAAGATTTTTATTCTCAACGAGATTTTAATCGGAAATTAGGAGTCATGCTTTATTTAATCCCCACTGCCGTCTGTATTTTTTGGGGTTTAATTGAAGGTATTCTGGGCTATTTTATTTTTTGGTGTATTGATCTGGGTTTGTATAAATGGCTAAAAAGTATTGTGATTTGTTATAAATGCAATGCCATTTACCGCAATGCAAGCAACGCCAAAGTGGTTCCAGCGTTTAATCATGAAATGAATGACCGAATAATTTACTCAGATCATAATTTCCATGGAAAAACCTTATAATTCTATTGATTTCATGATTTTAGCGTAATAATTTAACTTCAAGTTGATGGCCTATTTTCCGATATATGTATGGGTCTAAAGGTCATTCATTAATATTTTCAGGAGTTTTAAAATCGAACCCCCTTCTGCCCTTTTTCTAAGTCATTTAGCGATATTTAATTTTTCTTCATCGGCGCTCTTATGACCGAGCTGATTTCGTTAGATGTTCTTCAGTTAGGGATTTTTTTAATTTGTCTTTTACTCTCAAGTTTCTATAGCGGTTCTGAAGCCGCCCTTATTTCTATTAGTCTTGAGCGCGCCAAACAGCTGATTGAACAAGGTGGAAAGTCTGCCCAATCTTTAAATTTTTTAGTGAACCAACCAACTGCGGTTTTAACCACCATCCTCGTTGGGAATAATCTAGTCAATACTTTGGCTGCTTCAACTGTGACAGTGATTTCCCAAAGATATTTTGCGAGTGATGCCATCGCTATTTCAACAGGTGTCACTACATTTCTCATCCTCATTTTTGGTGAAATTACTCCAAAGACATTTGCTAGGACCCACGCGGAAAAACTTTGTTTTCTCGCTATAAAGTTTTTGCGGTTTAATTATATAATTTTATATCCCATCATTGTGCCAATCACCTTCTTTATCAAAGTAGTTCTGGGGAAAAATGCAGATTTAAAAGAACGTCTAGTTTCTAAAAATGATATTCAATATATGGTGAATCAAGCAGAAAAAGAAAAAACCATAGATTCACAACAAATCGATTTGATGTCTTCGGTCTTGGAATTTCCGACAATAAAAGTAAAAGACATCATGGTTCCCAGAAAAGAGATTAAAACCATTTCAATAAATAATTCATTTCAAGAAGTCGTCGCCCAAATTCGCGAAGAGGCCCATAGTCGATACCCAGTGGTAGGAAATTCAATCGATGATATTAAAGGCTTTCTTCACGTTAAAACTTTAACTTTTGTCAAAGAAACAGAAGAAGAAAAATTCAATGTCAGTAAATTTCTTCGCCCCCCATTTTTTGTGTATGAACATATGCGTATTCATGCGGTGTTTGAACATATGCGGAAGAAGAAAATTCACTTAGCTTTAGTGAAGGATGAGAACGGATTGATTGTTGGAATTATTACCTTAGAAGACATCATCGAAGAAATTTTAGGAGAGATTCAAGATGAATACGATGATGAACAAGAAAGCGAAAACTATGAAGACGGTATCAGTATTACTGGTATAAATGCCGATGGAGAAGTTGGCTTAACAATTGATGGTGACTGGTCGTTAAGAGATATGTCTAACGAGTATGATATTAAAATTCCACTCAATGATAACTATTCTACCTTGGCGGGTTTTTTACTCGAAAAATTGGGGAACAATTTTCCCGAAGAAGGTCAGGTTATTTTTGGAGCTGGATATTCTTTTAAAATATTAAAAGTAGAAAATCATGAAATTCTTAAGGTTAATATTCAGCAAGTGGATGGAGATCATATCTCCATTTAAATTCGCATAATTAACGCCATGTGCATGTGAATCTTAAGGCCCTTAAATTAGTATCCCGCCACGACCTCCATTAAAATTTTTTAATCAACTTTTGAAAGGAAATAGCCATGTTTAGTTTCGAAAAAATGTATTCCATGGGACATGAAGAAGTGGTCTTTGTGGCCGATCCAGCTTGTGGATTAAAAGCGATTATCGCTATTCATGATACCACCTTAGGCCCAGCATTAGGTGGAACGCGAATGTGGCCTTACGAAAACGAAGAAGATGCCTTAACAGATGTCTTACGATTATCCCGAGGTATGACATATAAAGCAGCCGTTTCCGGACTTAATTTAGGTGGTGGAAAGGCGGTCATCATAGGAGATCCAGAAAGAGATAAATCTGAATCGATGTTTCGTTCATTTGGTCGATATATTGAATCATTAAATGGCCGCTACATTACTGCCGAAGATGTCAATATTAACGTCGAAGATATTGAACATATTTATGCTGAAACTTCGAATGTAACTGGCGTGGCCAAAGTGCATGGTGGTTCGGGAAATCCTGCTCCCTATACTGCACTTGGAACTTTTCGTGGAATGGAAGCCGCTTGCACTCGAGTTTTTGGTCAACGAAGTTTAAAAGATAAAGTTGTCGCGATTCAAGGGGTAGGAGCAGTTGGTTTTCATTTGGCGGAAGAATTAGATGCTGCTGGCGCGCGAATTATTTTTACCGATATTAATCAGCGCAATCTTAAACGCTTCAAAGAAAGATTTCCCAATGCCGTTTTTGTAGAGCCTAATCAAATTTATGATCAAGACTGTGATATTTATGCTCCTTGTGCTCTTGGAGCAACTTTAAATGATGAATCAATTCCAAGATTGCGCTGTAAAATTGTTGCTGGCTGTGCGAACAATCAACTCAAAGAAGATCGCCATGGTCTTTTGTTAAAAAACAGAAAAATTCTTTATTGTACTGATTATATGATTAACGCTGGAGGATTGATGAATGTCTCCATCGAATTTGAAGGTTGGTCTGATGCCAAAGCGATGCGCATGGTGAACACAATTTTTGATACCACCTTAAAAGTTTTTGAAATTGCAGATAAAGAAAATATCTCACTTAATCAGGCCACTGATATTTTAGCCGAGAGACGTATTCAGTCGATGAAGGATCTTCGGCGTATGCATTTAGGGAAGACATCGCTCACGCAGCATCGTTTTCCGGGTAGAAAAAATCGGTCGGGAAATTAGTTGAACAATTTTTTTTACAGTAAGATTTTATTTTAAGTAACTAATTTACAGAGCTTCTCAGTTTAGACCATCATTGCTTATTGCAACTTTACAACAATGCACATAAGTCTAAATTTGGGAGGAAAAAATGAAAAAGTTTTGCTTACTATTGGTGATTTTAAGTTTTCAGTTGTTTAGTTCAGATTTACTCGCTCAAACACTTGATGGTTTAGTTCAAAAACCATTGGTTCTCAATCAAACAATTCAACTAAGAACATGTCAGGCCCTAAGACCATTACGCGTGGAATCTCTTGAATTGCGACTCCAACTCTCGATGGTGAGACTTGATTCTGTTTTAGTTAGATTTGGCAATGGTGAGTCAGTGACAGTCAATTTGTTTGGTCAAACTTTGGGGCCAACAAATCCTGAAACTCTCTTAACATCATTTGATGTTCCAAAATGTGTTCAAGAACTGACAGTCTATGGTCGTGAACTTATACCAAATGTTCCACCGCAATTAATGCTCAGAGCACGCGGGACATATCAAACACCGGTGCCAACTCCAGTACCAACTCCCGATTATAGTCATCAACGCATGCTTTCTTTAGGCGAAAATGTTTTTGTGAATGATCGCACCGCCTTTGCTGATGTTATTGGTTTTGATCCAAGCACTCAAAGTTATGTGGTTAGATTTACCACTGGGCCATTGGCGGGAAAATCAGGGACTGGTTGGAGAAGGGAGCAGTTGGCAGTTACGACTTTTGCCTGTTTTGATCAGCTCTGTATCAATCAACCCGGTTTTAATGTTGAGAGAAATGCCTATGTTGAAGTTGTCGCCATTGAATATTCTGGACGATTTGTTTTGCGATTTACTAGTGGAGAGTTAACCGGGAAAACAGGGGGCAATTGGAGTCGCGATAATATTGCGGTTTTACAAGGTTGTGCATCGGGCTTTCCAGTTATTTGTGTTGGTCAAAAAGTTTACAACAAGGATCGCGCCGCTGAGGCCCGTGTGGTAGGGATTCAAAAAGATGGGCGTTTTGTGCTGCTTTTTTTAACTGGTCCTTTAACTGGTAAAACTGGTGGTAACTGGACTTTGAATAATCTGATCATCATTAAATAAAGTTTTTTAAATAGTTAATTTCTATCGAGGGGGAATTTTTTTCCCCCTCGTCGTTTTTACCTAGCGGTAGAGTCAATTGGGAAATATTCCAAAGAGTGAGATGATAGACTAAGGGAGGACTAAGCCTAGTCTATGAAAAAACTCTTTTACTTTGTTATTCTGAATTTATGTCTTTTTCCTCAAGTGGTTTGGTCGATTGATTTTGAAGATGCTGTTTTTCCAGAAATACTTTCTTCCGCGAGAGCGCAGGCGATGGGCAATGCCTATATTTGCAAAGTCGATGATAGTCATGCCGCTTTTTACAATCCCGCCGGTCTTGGGTCAGTGAGACTCTCTCATTATCATTTAACCAATTTTCATTTGGAAATGAACAAAGGATGGATCGATACTTCCGGTGGTGGAAAGGCGATCGATGCTGTTAGTAATTTTACCAAAGGTTTTCAATTAGATGGTATTAGAGAATTGTTTGAAGAAAAAGGTTACAAAGATCAGTTAACTCATACGAAATTTCAAACCATGCCGAATATAATTTTTCGCTATTTAACCGCTGGTTTTGCTATTAAAAAAAACACCAGAACTTATCTCGGGCCGCAAGACGGAGATAAATTTGAATACGCTGAACGATTAGATTATGGCCCTTATGTCGCCGCCAATCTTTCATTTGGTGGAGGAATTTTAAAAATTGGGGCAACGGGTATGGTGCTGACTCGGCATGAAATCCAGGACGACGTTGATATTGATGAAACGATTGAAATTGGAGGTGAAGATTACAAAAAAGGATCAAGTGAATACGTGATTGCTGGCTCTAGACTGACGCTTCCCATGCGTTGGTTACCTACTGTTGCAGCGGTTCTTCATAATGCCACCGATGCCAAATTTAAAGGCAGAGGTGCTGGTGCACCGGAAGTTATACGACAACAGTTGGATGTAGGTTTTTCATTAACTCCCCAAATTGCCAATGTTTCAAGGTTGCATCTTGAGGTTAATTATAAAGATATTGGATTTGCTCACAATGGAGTTTCAGCCGCCAGAAAGTTAGTTTTTGGAGGAGAAATAGATGTCGCCAGGGCCTTTTTTATTCGTGGTGGTTATGGCGATGGCTTTGGGTCATTTGGTTTAGGCATAAAATCCAAAACGATAGAGTTTGATCTAACCACCTATGCGGTCGATACTACGACCAATGATTTTCGAGGTAAAGAAGATCGTCGTTTTTCACTTTCACTTTCTGCCGGTTTTTAGTCCCAAAAAATATTGTTTATTTTAAATAAGAGATCAATCGATCATGTTCCAAGCTGCCTTTGGCATGCGGCTTTTCCTTAGTTAAATATTTTTTAAAAACTATGTCTTGCTGATTAAGTCTGGCAACCACCAAAAGAAGCTCTCTATTTTTAAAACGAAAAAAACCACTAGGAATTTTAATTTTTATTTGGGAAGAAGATTTTATCTCCCGCATTTCTTTTAAGGGATTAACATCATAATGAATGCCATTGATCGCAAAATGCAATTGAGGTCGCTCATTGGTTTGAATGAAGGAGCTTCCAAAGCAATGTGATAGTGAATCTCTATCGATGGTGATCAAGAAATAATCTTGCTCTAAAACTACATTATTTATACTCATAGGATCACAACTAAAGACTAAATTTGGAGCTGAAATTAAAAAGGAAAATAAGAGCGTTTTTAAGATATTGTTATTCATAAACCATCCCTCCTGGATAGTGGTTGATAATTAAATAAGAGCAATTCTCTGGCCAAAAGGGGATAAATGTTTCTCAGGAGTTAGCTTGGCTTAAGTGTCTAAACTTTTGACGGCATCTTGTTGATCATCGATCGCCTTGGGATCAATCCAAATTTGTTTGTGAGCGAAGGGTACGTATCACGAACCCAAGCTAACGCGAGAAAATTTGCGCCAGCAGGTTTTAAAACGGTATTCATACACTTGCTAGTATCCTGGTTGTGATTAAAAAAATATTTACAGTTGGATCATCAAGTCTCTTATGCCAAGCAAAGTCTCACCACTTAATGATAGTTAAGCTGTTTTATGCTCTCTTCATAACAAATTAAAAGGTGTTAGGTGAATTGGGCAAGCGATGAGGATGTTTTAAGGGTTTGATAAGATGAATGATTATCTGGCCGACTGAGATGCTCAGCTATTTATTTTAGCTTCAAAAAAATGTTGTTTGGTCGATATGGTTTTATGAAAAATATATGTCTGATTTTCTTTTTTTCTTTCTCTCAGTGGTTGATGGCACAAGAAGAATATCCTGCTCATCTTGAGTGTAGTGTTAATTATAATTTATTAAATTTTGAAGGAGAGAGTATAGATGATTTATCAAAATCGATTGATGACATTATGGTTACTTGGGACAAAGAGATTAAAAGTAATGATTTGAAACAAATTATTGAAGAGGAGAATGACCCCGAGAAATACCGAATAACCAAAATGAAAATAGTGAATATTAATGGAAAAGATACACAGATAGCTGTCGAATTAACCCCAGAAGAATATAAGGTGATGTTTGAAAAAACTGCTAAAGATGTAGAAATACTTTATTTCAAATTACTCGAATACACTAAAAGAAAAACTACCGTTGATCCCAAAACATTTGAAATAAAAGTGGATGATCCCGAGGATTTGATTGGTAGAGGATTAAGAAAAGTAGAGCAACTAGTTAAGTTTGGAAGTTTTTCGGCGGGGGAAATCTCTCATCATTTTAATAAAATTCCAGGAGATGAAAGTAAGAAACAAGCAGACGAATATCACGTCAAATTTATTGCAATGAAGATAAGGGGAAGAGAGTTGGCTTACGACGTTTCTTCTATTAAACAAAAAATGAAAGACGATGCGATTATTAATTCTGAAAAAAAATTTATAGAACTTAAAGGGACTTTATCTTCAATTGATTTGCAAAATCCCAAAGAAGTAACGAAATCTCAATTAGCAGTTCTAAAGGAGTTAAAGGATAAAGGCAATAATTGGTCAAAGGCATTTTATGGCGCATATTTAATGCGATTTCAAAATACCTATGTTGAAGGGGAGGAAATGTTAAAGGAAGCAGCAAATTTAGCGGCAGTAGGATCCCTTGCTTGGTTTGTGACTAAAGGAGTAACAACTGCGGAAGAACAAATGATGTGGTTCGGAAGGTTGTTAAGATATGGTAAAAATGATGATGATAAAATTTTTAAAAGATATTCAGCTATACTCAGGGATAGTATTTTTCCTGAGTATGAGAGAAATAATTCAAAAACATTAAAAGCCTTTTCAACTCTTCCTGAATTTGAATTTCATCTATATAGGAAAATCAAAAAATAATAGGATTTTAGATTTTGAAATTTATAAAGATATTAATTTTAATTATCGTTTTAACATTTCTTGGAATTGAGACCGGCTTTAGTAAAAATTTAAACAAAGAAATTAAGAGAAGCGAAGTTAACGAGATTTCTCATCAGTTGATTAATGTTTTAAAAATTATCAAGAGTATAGGGAAACGAAGACCCAATTGCAGAGGAACACCCAGTGAGCCGAATCTTGAATTCTATAGTCAAGAGGCATTTAATAAAAGTGTAATAATTGAAAAGTGTGATTTCTTAAATAGTTCAGTATTTTTGTTTATTCAAAAAAATAACCTTTATTATAGTCAACTAGAAAATATGGATATTATGCCAGACCTTTCCTTATTTGATTCGTTACCTCTTCCCTCTGAAGATACCTCCCCCGAAAAACTCGCCCCCGAAGAAATTTGCGCTAGGCAAATCGACGATTTAAACTCTTTTTCCGAGTATAAAATTAATGAGAAATTGAAAGAAAGTCTGGAAGGTCGTGCTTTAACTCTAAAAGACGAAACTCAGCTAAAATTTGAAATTAATACGGTCACTGCGAATTTACATTTGGCGAATGAAGCTTACACAAAAGCATTGCAAACCGCTTCGGCAAATGATCCTCAAAACGAAACACGCCGAAAATTGATTGCCGAAAATAATGAAAAAATTAAATATTATACTCAAACAAAATTAGCACTTGAGTCTCTGTCACCTATGCCAGAAGTAAAAGTAGGTTCAACATCCCCTGAAGATTTGCATGAAAAGCAACTCAAAAAAATTGAGAACGCCGCAACCCAAAGCACTGACTCACCTATGCTAGAAAGAGTTACTATCCATGCCGATGGCACTAAAACCAAGGTCCTATCCGCACCCAATGAAACTCTTTTTATGGGTCGTGAAGTCCTTTTTAGTCGAGGCAACAACGTTACCGAGGCGGAGGCGCGCGAACATATTATTCTCATGGCGCATGCAGCGAACGTAGTGTTGGAAAAAAGATTAGTGGACCAGTTTGCCAAAAAGTTTGCACGTGAAGGGATTGTTGTTATCGATCAGGCCGAGGCGGAGACCATCTTGGGTTTAAAGAAAAATTTTAATCAGGCCGCCGCGGAAATTAAGTTTTCGGCCGAAGTGGTCAAAAAATTCTTGAAAATAAAATACGCTCGCATGTTTGATCATTATGAGTTGGCGAAGATTTCAGAGGAAACTCATCCAGACGATTACGCCAAGGCCCATCCGCAAAATTTCTCTTGGTTTGCTCTAGGAGGAGGGGTTTGGGGCCATGTTAAAGTGGTAGGGGAAAAGTGGTCAAAAGTTTTGGTGGAAAAACCTCCTTGGTGGGCGAAACATTTTGAAAAAATGGGGGAGAATGTGAGGCCCTTGCCCGAGGAGTATCATGGGCTGGCCGAGATGTCGGTGCCGCAAAGAAATATTTTAGAAGATATGGGTTTTGATAGCAGTAAAATATTTTCGCCCGATCGTTTTCCGAGTTATCAACTTCCGCCCAAAACGCTAGATCAGGCGAAGGCCTCTCGCCAGCAAACAGCAACGCCTACTACCGCCGCTAGTGCCGCGGTGGCGAGCAATGCTTCTGGCAATAGTGCAAGTACAAGTGCAAGTACTAGCTCAGCTCCAACTGGGACCGCGAACAATCAAACCAGCACTTCACCACAGCGTTCTCCTGCCTCTCATTCTCATGATTCAAGTGAAGCGAATGACTCTCAAACACTGCCAGAAGCTTCTCACTATAAATCTCAAAAGAAAAAAACGGAACCTATGGAGCTAAGTTATTTTACTTGGGTCTACAATAATCGTTATCAACCAGTTTCTGATCCGATTGAATATCAAAAAGGATTATTGCTTAAAAAAGAAGTGGTGTTTGATCTCGCCAAATCACAGACGGGCAAAGAGACAGGAGAGCTCACTGCTGTGGCGCTGGAAATCACCGCCTTAAAACAAAATTATTTTTATCTGAAAATGAATCGACAAAAAATCATGCTGCTCTATGATTCAAAACAGCACCGTTTTCGTCCCGAATTTAATGGCATGAAGGATCGCAAGTTCTGGCAACAAATCAAAGATCATCCTTTTTGCCAAAACCTGACCTATCTGCCGCAAAATCCTCCGCGCTAATTTTTTCTAACTTTTACTAACTCTAAAAATGCACCTTATCCGCTATGAAAAATCATATAAATTTTATCAACATGCAGCTGCATTTTATTTATTCCAACGTTGACCATTGAATAAATATTAAGGGCCAGGTAAAGGAACCTTTCTATTTGAAGGAGGAGGGACACTTATGCAAACTGAACTGGCGTCGCCAGATAACGCTACCTTGATGCGTAATCTTATAAGAGATTATAAACAAGCCAATCCTGATGCATCGACCAGGGGATTATCGAGGGAAATCGATATTCCATCATCATCATTATCAAAAATTGAAAATTTGCAAAAAGATCCAACTTTAGAAGAGATGCTAAGAATTCTCTCTGGAACTGGAAATCTTCATCGTGCAGGAGAGGTTTTAAAAGATGTTTGCCCTGAGTTGCTTTGGTTATTGGATAAAAATACGACTTTTGGATCCAAGGAAGCATTTTACCCTCCTGAGCTAGATCCATATTTTGCAGAAGAAGTTTCATGCATCATAATTCTTGCAGCCGCTTGTGAATCAGGAACTTCAAAATCAGAAATAAAAAAACTTTATGGAGAAGTTGGCACTAAAACTCTCGATAAATTACTGAGTGATAATATTTTGGCTGAAACTGAAGGCAAAATTACTATGAAGAAAATTCTATTTAGACAGTTTAAGCCTAGAGAGCTACGTAACGTTTTGAAAAATTGTTTAAACTCATTTTATGATGAATCAAATTTTGGCACTGGAAATAATTGGATATCATTTTACGCTCAGAGTGTTGATAAAGAAAAAGTTGTACCAAAAGTTAGAAGCATTATGGAAAAGGCATTTAACGATATAACTAGAATACTTAAAGATGAAGAGAACTATGGAAATGACAAGCTATTTACTGGCATGGTAATGGATTTGTTCGGTGTCGGTGTTAGGAAAAATGAAGAGGAGGCCATATGAAATTACCTATATTAATAGTTTTATTTTCTTTAAGTTCTTTTGTTTTTGGGGCTTCATCTGAGATTGAGCTTAAGAATGGAAATATTGTTTTTCTAGAAGATGTCGTTAATAACAAAGAGGCTATCCAAAAATTAGTTTTTTTAAAATTATCCGATGTTAAGTCTATTACAAATAATGATGGTGAATTTGAAAAAGATTTAAGTAAGTCATTAAGATCAATAAAAAATGATGTTCTTAAGTTTTCTTCTGAAAAAATGGGGCATAGTAGTGGTTCAGGCGGCGGCGGCTGATCAAATCTAATTCCCATAGTCATCATCAACAAAATCTGTTAAAAATCATCACATTAAACAATTAAATGGAGGGTTCAAATCCCTCCCATTTTTTTTGGGGGATCTCAAACCCCCCAAACCATAAAATGGTCACAAACCGGAGTAGCTATGTCATCGTC
Organism: Bacteriovoracaceae bacterium; assembly: GCA_044356225.1. Classification (GTDB taxonomy): domain Bacteria; phylum Bdellovibrionota; class Bacteriovoracia; order Bacteriovoracales; family Bacteriovoracaceae; genus JBIKWR01. The sequence continues at coordinate 18,363 of JBIKWR010000031.1, forward strand.
TTTACCAGGGGATTCCTCTGGGCTCGTTAATCCTTATTCTTCATTCTTAGAATTAATCGAAAAACCCGCGCGCTACATCGGCGGAGAACATTTTATCAAACGTAAATCTTGGGGCGAAGATATGGCCAAGGTTTGTTTGGCCTTTCCCGATGTGTATGAAATTGGCATGAGCCATTTGGGTTATAAAATTCTTTATGATGAGCTCAATCGCCATCCACAAATTTTGGCGGAGCGGACTTATGCGCCTTGGATTGATATGGAAAAGGCGATGCGGGAGCGACAGTTACCTCTGGTGACGCTAGAGAATTTTAAACCTCTGAGCGAGTTTGAGGTTTTGGGTTTTTCTTTGCAGTATGAAATGACCTTTACGACGATAATCAATATGTTGGATTTGGGTGGGATTAGTCATTGGCAAAAAGATCGCACCGAAAATGAACCCTTTGTTATCGCTGGTGGCCCAGTGGCGACTCATCCAGAACCTCTTGCTCCTTTTATGGATTTTATTGTGGTGGGGGATGGAGAGGATTTGTTTACTAGGCTGGCCTTGGCGATTCATCAGGCGAGAAAAGAAAAGAAAAAACGCGCCGAGATTTTGCGTGAGCTGTCCAAGTGGGATGGTATTTATGTGCCTTCGTTATACTCCACAAAAATTGACGAGTTGACGGATTTTGAAGTGATCGATCAACCTCTTTTTGAAGATGTGCCTAAAATCGTCAAACGCTTTTTTGTGCCAAATTTAAAAGATTATCCCATTCCTACCGATCCTCCCATTCCTCATATGACGGCGATTTTTGATCGTCATTCGGTGGAGCTGGCCAGAGGATGCACCGAAGGCTGCCGGTTTTGTCAGGCGGGCATGATTTATCGGCCAGTGCGCGAGCGCCGTCCAGAAGATGTGATCGCTTCAGTTATTTCAGGGGTGCAAAAAGGAGGATTTGATGAGGCCTCTTTGACTTGTTTATCCACCGCTGATTATTCGGCGATAACGCCCCTGTTGCTCGAGTTATTAGACAAAATGAAAGAAAACCATGCCACCCTAGGTATCAGCTCACTTCGCGCCTACGGATTGGATAAACGGATTTTTGATAAAATGGCGGAAGTTAAAAATAGTTCCCTTACTTTTGCGCCGGAAGCCGGGACCGATCGCATGCGCAAGGTGATCAACAAAAATATTACCGAAAAAGATATGATGAATACCGCTTACGATGTTTTTCAGCGCGGATGGCACAAAATGAAATTGTATTTCATGATCGGCCTTCCCACTGAAACCGATGAAGATGTAAAGGCCATCATGGAGACGGGATTTAAGGCGAGAGAAGTGGCAAGAAAATGTGGTGTGAGAAGTCCTTCCATCACCATCTCGGCTTCGAGTTTTGTGCCGAAACCACACACGCCATTCCAGTGGTGCGCGATGATTTCTTATAGCGAGATTGAACGCAAACAAGAAATGTTATGGGGTCTGAGTAAGGCCTATAAACTGAATTTTAGAAAACATTTATCAAAGACCTCGGCGATGGAGTGTTTAATTGCCAGAGGAGATCGCTCAATTGCTCCGGTGATTTATTCAGCATGGAAAAAAGGTGCTCGTTTTGATGGTTGGAATGAAACATTTAGTTTTTCTTTATGGATGGAAGCGATTGAAGAGCATGATGTGGATCTGGCCAAATATTTAGGCACCATTCGCCTCGATGGCAGGTTACCTTGGGATCATATCGATGTAGGTCTTGAAGAAAAATTTTTAGTGCGCGAATGGAAAAAGGCCTTAAAAGATCGTCTGTCTCCCCCTTGTGGTAAACCTGCTGGAGCGATCATTCACCATTCAACACTTGATGCTTTGGTAAAAACCCACGAAGTGGAGCGCAAACGCTTAGTTTGTTATGCTTGTGGTGTCGCATGTGATTTAGAAGGCATGATCGAAGAGCGCAAAGAGTATCTCACTTCACTTAAATCATTTTCCGAAATTCCCTATGTGGAACCAGAAAATATGGGGCTGGATATTTCCAAACGCCGCGAAAAACGCCAACAAAATATTGGTTTCAAATACCGATTAGAGTTTACTAAAATTGGTTCTATTAGCTTTATTTCTCATCTTGATTTACAAAAAGTGATGGCGCGAATTTTTAAACGCTTAGGAGTTCAAGTTCTTTATAGTGAAGGATATAATCCCAGACCACTTTTTTCTTTTGGACCAGCGCTGAGTTTAGGCATCAGTTCATTATCAGAATGGTTTGATATTCGGGTGGAAGAAAAATTTATTGATCTAGAAAAAATGCTGCAGAATCTCAATCAGCAGAGTGAAAAAGGGATCATTTTTCATTCGATGGTGGAAGTAGAAAAAAAAGCCTTATCAATTCAGGAAGCGATTACTGCTTATCAATATTTTATTCCTGTCGATGATTTAAAAGAGCATGAAGTTTTCATGCATTTTAAAAATTCCGAAGTTTTAGCGATAGAGTCTTTGGATCGCAAAACAGGAGATAAAATGGCAGTCAATTTGAAAAACGAGTTATTGGATATCACCACAGGTGCGTTGGATTTAGCTCAGAGTGATTGGGTCGATGTGATTGATGAAGTCTCGCCTTGTAAGGGGAAAAAAGGCTATTTTGTGACCGCTCGGTCGACGCAAGGCCGGACCCTGAAACCTCGGGACATTCAAAGCTATTTTGACCAATTTGGTTGCCAGGCCTATCGTCCAATAAAAGTTGGATCAAAATTATCGGCCAATATAAGTCCTTAATTTTTATCTCTGGCTTGGAGGAAAAGTCTTCCAAGCATTTTTGTTTGATGAGTTTGGTTATAATGATTTATGGCCAAAGGTGCAAACAACAATTATCAACGCCTCAGTGATCGATATGATTACCCAACCCTAGCCTGTGTCATGTATTCAAGTGATCTCTCGATCAATGTTAAAGTGATTGAAGTTTCAAAAACGGGAATTAAAATTAAAAGTCAGTCTAATGTTCCTCATGGAATCATCGATTTAAAATTTCAAACCAAAGAAGGCCAGTGGATTGAAATCCAGTGTGAACGAGTTTGGGATAAAGATAATTTTATTGGACTTCGAATTTATGGAGGAGGGACAGCTGATTGGAATAATTTTATCACTGATCTTTCCAAAAAACTGACGCCTCTTCCCTTTGTCGCTTAATAAATCTTAACTAGTAACCACAAACGATGGTGCTAGTGACAGTACAACAAGAATTAGTACAGTAAAGTTTTGAGTAACCAGTAGAAACTTGGCAAAAATCTG
>JBIKWR010000176.1:0-6372 GCA_044356225.1 Bacteriovoracaceae bacterium
CACGGTGCAGGTGTAATCACCGGTTAAACTTTGCGCGGCGATGGTGATGGTGTTGGCGGCACAATTGTGATCGGTGCCTCCGGCAGTGGCGGTGCCCGCGCCGATGGTAAAAGGAACGGAGACCGCCAGATTAGAAAGTGCACTGAGGGTAGCAGTTAAGGTGATCGTCGTCGTTCCAGCTCCCGTTCCTTCAGTCACTGATCCAGTGGCAGCGAAGGTCACAGTGGGAGTGGCATCATCATCGGTGATGGTGATAACTTGAGTAGTCTTGCCGCCAACTGTCGCGCCAGTCACCGAGCCGGTGGTCATGGTGGCAATAATGGTTTCGTCACTTTCATCAAAAAGATCGCGAGTGGCAGAACAAGTTTGGGTGCTAGTGAGTGAACCCGCGGTGATGGTGATGGTGCCATTAGCACAATCGTGATCAGTTCCCGCTGCGGTGGCGGTTCCAGAAATAGTATAAGGAACGACGGTATTTAAACCACTAATCGCCGTCAAACTGGCGGTGAAAGTAATAGTGGTGGTACCCGCCCCTGAGCCTTCGTTGACCGATGCATCGGCAGCAAAATCGACTACGGGTGGTCCATCATCATCGACGATGGTGAAAATATTTTCCGTAGTAGCGCCAGCGGTCGCATTAGTTAATGATCCAGTGGTCATCAGAAAGCGTACTGTTTCATTGGCCTCAGCAAGCGCATCTTTAGTTATGTTACAGGTATGAGTGCCAGTTAAGCTGCCAGCGGTAATGACGATCGAAGCGGCGACACAGTCATGATCAACTCCACCAGCGGTGGCAGTGGAAGCAGCATTAATGGTAAATGGAACGGTCACGGACTTACCACTGAGCGCACTTAAGGTGGCCACTAAATTTAAATTGGTGGTACCAGCTCCGGTTCCTTCAGTCGCCGATGCGGTTGGTGCAAAGGACACAGTCGGTGGAGCATCATCATCAGTGATAGTGATATTTAAAGTGGACACTCCGGCGGTAGCGCCAGAGGGAGTTCCCATGGTGAGCGTGATGACTTCATCAATTTCATCGGTACTATCTTTGGTAATATCACAATCCACAGTCGCAGATAGTTGTCCTGCGGGAATGGTGATGGTGGTGGTGGAGCAAACAAAATCTGCACCGGTGGCGGTACTAGCTCCATTGATCGTAAAGGGAACAGTGGTGATAATGCCACTGGCGGCATCAAGGGTGGCGGTGACAGTGGCGGTTGTCGTGCCAGCACCGGTTCCTTCGGTGACGGCAAAGGGTGCCGGAAAATCCACGGTGGCCCCGCTATCATCGTTAACAATCGTGACAGTGTGAGTGGTGATCGCTCCCGCCTTAATAACACTGGCAGAACTAGACGCACTCACTTGCATATTAAAAATAATAGTTTCATCGGCTTCAAAAAAATTGTCGCTGACAATCGAACAAGTATATGTCGCCTGACTACTCCCCGATGGAAAAACTAATTGAAAAGAACTGCAGTTATGATCTGTACCAAGTCCGGAGGCGGTCGAACCATTATCGATATAAACCGGAACGCTGATAGAGCTCAGATAAGAGGTGCTTAAAGTGGCGGTCAGGGTAACATTGAGGGTTCCGCCACCATTGCCTTCAGTGATAGTGGATGAAGAGCTACTAAACGTCACTTCTGGTTGAAGATTAAATTTAATGCCAGTAGGTTGATTAGGAATACAGGCGGATAAAATAAATAACCCAGAAAGTAAAACTTTCTGAATAGACAGATTCAACCATAGGGCCAGGGCCAATTTATTTAGCAAACGTGCCTCGCTTTAAAAGTCCCTACCATTCGGACACTTAAGTCCGATTCATTACATATTAATGCTTAATCGAGGGATTTAGTTTTTAGCGTGTAAGTTTTTGAAAAATCGTGGCTTAGTCTTAGAAATTGCGACAGGTGAAATTTAAAACTGCCAAGGGGAGAAGCGAGGCGAGGAGAGTAAGAGTAAGAGGGTAAAGTCACTATTTAGTGCGATCAATACAGATTGAAACTAAATCTTTCAAACTTAATTTTATTTTGGAGTTTGGAAGTTTATTTAAAGCCTGGAGAGTTTGGTCAGCAACAAATTGAATATTGTCTCTGGCTTGTTTTAAAACAAGCTTGTTTTTTGAAACCATATCAAAAGAGATAAGTAATTTTTCACTAACTATTTTTTTTGAAAAATCATCGACGATGGTTTGATAAAGAGATGCGTTTTTTAAGATCATAGGCCAGGTAACTAAATTCAGCTTCCCTTCTTTTAAATCATTCCAATTTTCTTTTCCGGAGTTTCCAAAGATATCTAAAAAATCGTCGGTGTATTGAAATAATAATCCAAAAGAAGTCATGAAATCATCGATCTCTTGAGTCAAAGAAGATTTTGAAATATTTGGTGCCACTAAAGCACACCATCTAAAGAGTGAACTAGTTTTAAGTTTAGCAATATTAAAAAACACACCACTCGATTCAGGGATAGTAAATTTTGTTTCATATTGTAAACACTCGCCCGAGCAAAGGTCTTTTAAAACTTGAGTTAATAAAATGAGATTTTCCCGATCATCTAAGAGGGAAATTTGATGAAGAACATCGCTGAGTAAATAATCACCTGCGATCACAGGAAGGGTATTGTCGTAAGTTTGATTGGCGCTCGGGCCACCCCGTCTCATCACCGCCTGATCGATGACATCATCATGGAGCAAGGTAGCGGTGTGAATCGCCTCTGCCGCCCAAGCATATATTTTTAATTTTTCTGGTGCGACATTACATAGTTCTCCAAACCAGTAAACCAGATGAGGTCGCAACCTTTTTCCTTTTTTACTCCAAATAGATTGGCAAATTTCCTGAATTTTTTCCGCTTTTGGGTATTCCAAAGGTCCAGAGTTTTGATCGAGAAGGGCGACAAAAGGAGAGCTTTTTCTAAATATTTCTATGGTACTGACAGATTTCATAAGTTTAAAAGCTCCAAGGTAAAGCTAGTCATAAAAATCATTAGGTGAAATAGGGTGGTGATGGTTAAAACAAATGATGGTTTAATTTCATCTTTGATTAAAATCAGTCGAGTCAAAAAAAATAGGACAACCGCCCATAAAATGAGGTGCATGTTATTTTCCATATTTTCCATTGATAAAACAAAAGCGGTAGTCATAAAAAATAATGTCAAAACCAGTAAATATTTGGCGGTGGTGATCGCCGTTTTGCTGCCGTAGCGAACGGCAAAAGTATTTTTTTGCACTAAGGAATCGGTCAACGTCTGCGCAGGTTGATGAGAAATCAGGACCGCAGAAGCTAAAAACGCGTAAGAGATGATTCCCAAAATTGCCTGAGCATCGAATGAATGATTGACCAAAAGCCATAATGATCCAAAGACTCCTGGTCCATAACAAAGGGCGGTCACCCATTCACTATACTGAGTATAGGCGATCGGTTTTTTTCCGGCATTGTAGAAAAATCCGAGGAGGGCAACCGGAAATGCAAAAAACAGAATCCACAATTGATGGGAGGTAAAAAGGATAAAAATCCCTAAGAGCGAACCTAAAATCCAACTCAGGTATCCATGAAAAGAAGTGACCGTTAAATTCTCTGCATGATAACGAACCCACGATAATAACTTTTCGGTATCTGCCCCTCTTTTCCAATCTGCTACATCATTGAGAACATTAATACCGTGTTGAAGTAAAACAACTCCAACCGTCGCCCCAAGTAAAAGTTTTTGCTCATAAAAAGAAAATTTTTTAAGCAAAAAAAGGGTGAACATGGGGAGAAGGGAGATGAAATAAATGGGAGGATTTAACACCTGAATCCATTTCATCCCCAGCTCAGAATCTTTCAGTGTCACTTGATGCAAATTAGGCAAAGGATGCCACTTGAGTTGTCGATTTCAATTGGTTTAACGCCGCTTTAAACCAGGAAGCATGCTCTTGTTCAGAATCGATCACTTTTTGATAAACAGCTGCCGCTTCATGATTTCCTTCCGCCAACGCTTGATCCCTAAAACGAGGATATATTTCTTTATACTCTCGCTCTTCGACTCGCAAAGCGACCATCAAAGCTTTTTCCACCGCACCTGCCGGATTCAAAGAAAAAATTTTATCACAATTCTTTTTAATGGTGGCCAAGGCATTTTTCGCCCTGAGGGTGTCTTCGCCAGTTTTTGGCACGCCAATTTCTTGGTACAGTTTTCTCAGCCATTGAGCGTGTTGTCCTTCTTCTCTGGCGACATTTAAAAAAAGTTTGGCAATTTCAGGATAACCGGCTTTTTTCGCCCATTTTGAAAATTCCGGATACATGATTCGGTTTTCATACTCTTCTACGTCCACAAATGACTCAGCGGAGTTTTGACTTTTTTCACTGACTTTTGCCGCTGCAAAACACTGAAAAATCATTTCTTCTGAGACCTCCATGACTTCGGTGCCCTGTGCTCTCACTGCTAATCCTTGTTCCATTTTAAACCTCTGTGTTTGAAGATTTTGAAGTTTCACAATATTATGAAACTTCAAAATCTTCAACCTTGTCGTCCACAAAGTCAAGAAGTTATGATACGAAGAGGAAATGACAGCACACCATTTTGAGCGCATAGCGCTATGCTATGATTTAATGAATACTTCAATTTCTTTTGGCTTACACAAAAGGTGGAAAAATTCCTTCGTCGGTGCGGTCCTCAAGAGTTGCCATGCTCCAGTGGTGGTTCTCGATGTGGCCACAGGGACTGGTGACGTCGCATGTTTGCTCGAAAAGAAGCTCAACAATCAAGGGCACGTGATCGGAATTGATCCATCTCTAAATATGCTCGATTTGGCGAAAAAAAAATCAAAAAAAATTCAGTGGGTCATGGGTTCTTCCGAGTCATTGCCTTTTCCAGATCAAAGTGTTGACCTCATAACATGCACTTTTGGCGTGAGAAATTTTGATAATAGGAAAGTCGCTTTTAGCGAATGGAAAAGAATACTTAAACCTGGCGCGATTGGGGGAATACTAGAAATACATCCAACGCATTCAAAGTTTGCGTTTTTATCTCGATTATACTGGAACTATTTCATGCCTTTTTTGGGCAAAATCATTTTTCAAAAAGAAGCTTATGAATACTTGCGTTCATCTTCAAATAGTTTTTTAACTCCTGATGAACTTAAATTAGAATTAAGCCTTTGTGGTTTTGTAGTTATTGAATCTAAACCTATATTTTACGGAGGCATGGTCAACCAAATTTTATTTGAGAAGCCACGCTAAAAAAAAATGGAAAAATTTTCACTGTCAGAAGAAGAAATCGCCTTTTCTGAAATTATTGGCGACTTGGTAGAACAATGGGGTTTCAAAAGACACCTCGGTCGGATTTGGTCTCTTATTTATTTAAGACAGAGCCCTCAAAGCCCGACTCTTATGCAGCAAGAGCTTTCGCTCAGTGCTGGTGCTGTCAGTTCTGCTTTATCCGAGTTACAAACTTGGGGAGTGGTTAAACGAATTCATATCGCGGGTGACCGAAATTTTTATTATGAATCAGAACAACATCTTTGGAAGGCGATCGCAAACGTACTTAGAACCAGAGAACTCAGAATTCTTGAACAAGCTCACGTCGGGCTTCGCATACTAGAAGAAACGTTGGATAAAAAATCCAAACATGAAACAACTTTTCAAATCAAAAGAATAAGACATGTTAAAGAAGCAGTTCATGCCGGATTTTCTTTGGCCTTGCAACTTGTGGACTTTTCACCGATCACCTTGCCCAAAGCAAGAAATCTTTTAAAACGTCTAAAATCCTTTTGAAAGAGTGGGGTCCATCACTTCTTTTTAGTGATGGCGCATTTTCTGCGATCATAATTGAGCTCTATAACTAAGAAATTTTTTTATGATTGTAAATTTGCAAATCGTTTTTTTCTTTAATTTTGTTATCTTGTGGGAAATCAACAAATCAGGAGAAACGTTTATGAAAAAATTAATTTTTATGTTGGCCTTTATGCAGATATCTCGCAGCTATGCCATTGAGGCGATGCACACTTGTTACAATTCTGACCTCACATTGCAAATTGAAATAAATCTTGAAACGACAACAGATCCAAATGAAAATCCTCGTGATGGTTGGATTTTTATCGCTCGTCCTAAGGCGCAGTATTTTGATGCTAAAAATTCCGTGAAATTTGACATGAAATATGATGCCAAAAAAGACGTTGTGAATGTCAATGTATCACAGGTAACCAAAAATGGAGTTCAATTGATCACTGGATCTTTTCAGCAAAATGGTCATGGTGATTTTGTCTTGAAGCAGGGAAATATTGTCAAAGAATCACTGCGATTATTTTGTCGTCAAAAATAACCAGTTGTGTTTAGGATTCCAAGAGGTGAGAGAATCTCATGGTAATGATTAAAAAAGTTTTCTGGTGAGGAAAAG
>JBIKWR010000033.1:0-21469 GCA_044356225.1 Bacteriovoracaceae bacterium
TTCTTAGCAGGAAAGTCGACAAACTCTTAATGAACCAGGCCAACCGCCAAGTCGCCAAACAAGTCATGGCCCAAAACGTCGCCGAAGGCATCGGCAACCTTCTCGCCGGCATGATGTACAACGATGCTGCCGACGATATGAAATCCACTATCAAAGATGCGGAGTCCGTGGAGTTTACTCCGCCGGTGTTCGAACAAGGCACCTTACCGGTTTGTCTCATCAATCCATTTTTACCAGAATGTCAAAATAATCAAAATGGCCCAATCGATACAGGATTCGCTGGTGGCTCCAATTTTCAAATTGGCGGCACGGGAAGAAATTCCGTCATCGGTGCTGATGGACTGTCCAATCCCGATGGCAGTGATGATGATGCCAGCGGCAGTACTGATCTTGGAGCGGGTCTGGGATTGAGTCCTGGTTTTCCCACTTCGGCAGATAAATCTACTGGCGCTTTTGTGGATCCAGTGACTAGTCCAGGGAGTGTGTCCACAAATCCTGGAGATGTTGCCGGTGGTGCTGGTGGCGGTGGTGCAGGAGCTGGCGGTGGTGGCGGCGGACTTTCGCCGGCGGGAGCTGGTGGCGCGCAACGAAGTGGTGGTGGTGGAAGATCAGATGTGGAAAAAAACACTTTTGGTAAATCAGGTTCGCAAGGATTTTATAATTCCGGCAGTGGGCTTAGAAAACCCGCCAGTGGCGACAGTGGTAATCCGCTCGAAGGACTTTTAGGCAAAGCGAATAAAGGCAAAGATGGAAATATTTTAAATTTTGATCGCGGCATCGCCGGGATTGATGATTCACAAGATATTTTTGCGCGCATTTCTCAGCGCTATAATAATGTCACTCAAACCAACCGTTTAAAAGAGTATGTTTTAAAGGACGAAAAATAAGCATGACGTTGGTTCGAACCACCCTATTCACCTTGTCGTTGCTGCTGATGCAAATAGGTCCTGCGTATGCGGATTTTTTAGCGCCCGTGGGTGATGCTGCCAGCAGTGCCGGACAAAGTGGTGGTGGAAAAAGTGCCGAGTATGAAAATACGGCGGCGGATGATGATATTCAAGGCGAATCCCATAGCAATTTCGTCAATAGTATTGTGCTGCTGTTGGTGGCCTTTGCAGCGGTGGGAGTGATCACCACTTGTGGTGGCGAGGCTTACAATATTCCTTCTTTACTCATTTTTTTAATCTCTTCGATCATCTACGTGGTGGGCGAAATTTTTACTTTATTTTCCCATAAAAAAGGAACCAAACAACGTTTGGCCATCCATCGTTCTGGTGACGTAGATAAACAAGTGGAGTCGCTGACTAAAGGTCGCGATGAATCCAGTGAAACTGCAAAATATTTAAAAAAGAAAGCGAACCTCACCAGGATTGCGGCGATTGGCTATGCGGTTTCCGCAGTGGTGGCGGCAGTTGAGGCGATCATGGAAACTTATACTCCTGGACAATTCACTCTTAAATCCACCGATGCAGGATGTGCGGTGGGGAAAGAAGATGCTCCTGCTGAAACAACCGTACCCTCTAAATCTGTAGCACCTGTTGAAGGAGGAGGAGGAATTCATCCAACAGTTCCTGGACGTGGAGGAATGAATTTGGCTCCAGAGATGCTATTCAGAATATTTGATTCAACCGAAACAGCTCCATTAGCTTTTAAAAAATTAATTTTAAATTCTACCTCCGACCTCGACGCTTATTTCGTTTTTAAAGAATATCAAGATTTTCATAGCGGAAAGTCCCAATCTCCTTCTCTTCGCGATTACGAAATTTTAAAAAAAGAATTTAACCATCCATTATCTCAATCACTTTTTACCGTTCAAATTGATCAACACCAAAAAATGGGATTTAAAGATTTGCTCATCCCTTACCTAGAAAATTTTGGTCATCTTTTATTTCCTCCAGCTCATGCTTTTTTGGGTGGACAGTTTGGGCCGTTGGTGGGAATTGCTGGTGGTGCTCTGATTGCCTGGTTGGCGGGCGAAAAAGTGATGAAGCCACTTGTTTTGAAAACCATGGCCACACCTATCACTAGAATTATTACCTTTGGAATTGTCAGTGCTCTCGCTTTTATCGTCACCAACATCAATCAAAAATCCAGCGATAAATTTCAACAACAAGCTGACGACTTTCAAAAATTAATCGATAAATTAATGGAGATCGATGCCGCAAAAACCTTTGATGAGTTACAAACCGTGACTCCACTTTTAGGTGCCCCAGTGGCCGCCAGTATTGAAACTTTAAGCTTATGTTTTAAAGGTGGTGCGAATTCACTAGAAACCGACAAAAATTGTGATTGCCAAAAAACGAATACCTGTAAAAAGGCCTTAGTCCCCAACCTTAACGCTCTCTCAGCGCAATTTGCCATTCCCGGTCAAGTTAAATTGGCCACGTCTAAATTAGTGAATGCTCAAAAAGAACTGAATAACGGCAATCTGGAAGGGGCCAACTTAATTGGAGCGGGATTATTAGGACAAGAGGCGGCCTTTAAAAAATTAACCGATGATAGCAAAAATAAAGTCATTGAGAATTTGGCAAAAAATAATAAAGAACCAATCAATTTTGATTTGGCGGAAAAAAAATTAGAAAATAAATTTAAGGGCATCGCCTCAAAAGTCGTCAAAGACGCCGGCGGGCCACCAGCGTTTAATGGCAGTGCTTTATCGGCCCTTGCGCCACTAGTGCCCGAGACCGATCGCAGTTCACCCGAAAAAATCATCGATAGTTTTAATAAGGCGCAAGCGGTGTCCGGCGACGGCGTAGTGAAGGCCGGCAAAGGTGAAGGGGCGGACTTTTTAAAAAATTTATTTAAAGAAGATAATGAAGAAGGAAAAAAAGATGCAGCTGCTACTAAAGACTTAACTGCGGAAGAAATACAGGCCCAGGCCTCGATGAACTCGCTGCTCAACTCCAACTCCGCCTTATCTAATGAACACGCCGATTTGTTTGAAACCATTACCTATCGTTATAAAAAAAGTGCCTATCCAAAATTATTAGAAGAAATCCCAACAGACTCTCCCAAGCGCTTACCCGCGGTGCAAGCGACGCCGTAGTTTTTTTTTATTAAGGGGCAGTTATGAAACTAGTTATTTTTATGATGTTAGTTCTGGGACAAGCTTGGGCCGCCGATGGACCTTGTGAAGCGGAAAAACTCTCCCCTAATATTTTGTGTAATCCGAATGCCAACTCTTGTCCTCCCGACTATCAATGTTTGGCCGCCGATGGAAACTCGGGCAATAACAGTTGTGAGATAAGTGATGGTGCCTGTAACTCCGGCAGTGATTGTTGCAGTGGTGTTTGTGAAGAAGTGATCGATGCCATCGCCCCGGCGCCAGCGAAACGCTGCCTAAAATTGGAAAACCCTCAGGATCTTTATTTTTCTAACAATCCCTCTTGTCAGCTGACCCAGGCAACTTGTTTTGCCAACAATGAATGCTGTTCAAATAATTGCATCAATAGCAATCCTTTAACTGGTCTGGGACCTACCAATCCTGGTAAATGCGCTAAACCCTTTGCTTGTATCAAAAATTTGGCGAATGGAGACGCACTTTGTGGTGTCGCCAAATGTGGTCAAGAGTCTGTGCCTAAAAGTGTGAACTCCAATGACTTTGTGATGGAACAACTCATCCCCGTGGCCGGCCACTGTGCCCTCCCCTATTGTCCTGGAGGTACTGGAAGTGATGGCGATCAAAATTGCCCCGCTCCTAAACCTACAAACGCCCAAAATGAAATGGTGGTCAATGCCGAAGGCTCGTCTTGTAAAATCAGCATGGATGCCGCAAGTATAAAAAACTTTGTGGAACAAGACGGACTAGTGCTCGCCGCCGAGTACGTGATGAGTGAACATACTCCAAGTGGTAAATACGACGACCATGCAGGATATTTAAAAACCGCCCATCATTCTATCGGAATTCAGTTGCGAGATACCAGAAAGGCCTTAGATGAAGCGTTTTTGCAAGTGTACTCTGGAGTGCTGGCGGAAATGGGCCAGATCGAGGCCAATCCTCAAAGTGATCCACTGGGAATTACCATGCTCAACCTGCAAGCCACTTTAGTGGAAACAGTCGCGGCAATGGAATTAGCACGTGCCGATTTTTACGGAAAAATAAAATATAAAACGTTACCGAGTGGTGGACAGGAACCTGCCGTTGATGCCAATGGTAATTTAGAATTTGAAAATACCGGGATGGTTAAAACCACTGAAGATTTTGCCAAAAAAATTCAGAAATTTAATCCTAGTTGCCGAAAAGTTGTCAGCTCAAAAGGAATTTTTGTTGCCTGTCTAAAAAAATGTAAAGGTAACTTTAAACGCAATAAAGATTGTGGTCGAGTAGACACTCTAATAGAAAATGCATCCACAGGTGATCCTCTCATTCCTAAAAACTTACGCGCCTTAAATAGCGTTAATCTGCCAGCGATCGATGCCGATCTGGTTCTCTATGCTCAAACACCGGAATCAAAAATTAGTCGTAAATATGAATACACTAATGAGCAAGACGCTGAATTTAGTGAATTTAACGGCAATTATAAAGATCGCTTGATGGGTCTCAAAGATGTAGCGATCCGTGCCCGCGACTTAATGTTTTTCTACGGCCGCGGCAAAAAAAATAAATTGCCAGGAGCGACCAAGGCCCAAGCGATCCAAAATCTCGCTTTTGCCATGGAAGAGTTAAAATTATTTTATGGGAAAATTTATCCTTTAAGAGTGGCGCAAGCAAAATGTTTAAAAGCGGTAGCGGCCAAACGTTTAGCAGATTCAACTCCGGGAGTAGTTTTAGAAAACATTAAAGGCCAAGAATTGGCCCCCAATCAAGTTTTATTAGACGCTCCATTTATTTTTAACACCGATGATTTCAATAAAGGCAAAGGAGAATTTATTGGTTTAGGATTGCCCGGAGTCAGTCAGTTGCAAACATCCACCACGAATTCTGAATTAGATGAAGAAAGTGGTGACTCTAATTTAACACCGTCCAATCTCTCATCACAAAATCTAGGACAAGGGGCGTTTAATGGTACAGATAAAGGCGCTCTAAACACTGCCAACAATAGTGCAAAAAATCTGCCCGCTGCTCTTAACTCCAATCCCGGATTTTTGGCCTTATCAAAAATTAATCAAAAACTCGAAAAAAAGCGCGAGCTTGCTCCCAACGACATTCGCAACGCGAACGATGCATCTCGTCCAGCTTCAAAAGCTGAGTCCGTTTTAAAAAGAGTCAAACCAGATAATAATGTTAGTGGATCTGGCCTTAACTTAAAAAATCAATCGACCAATAATCAGTTATCGGCTTTTCAGTCTGGTGGAAGTAGTGACTATGGTAATCAGGAAGGTATCGAAAACAATCAGGATCAATCTGGCAGTAACAACCGCCTCTACGATGAAAATTATAAACCCCAATTTACCAAAGAAGAAACCACCGCCAACGAAGAAGACTCCATCTTTTCCATCATGAGTAAGGCGTATTTTAGACAGGTGTATCCACAAGTTTTTGAAAGCGGAACTTCTGGTCGAACTCCGGCATCGGCTCCCAATGCGAAGTAAAAAAATTTATTCTCGGTAACTATTTGGGCAACCAGTAAGTTAACCTAAATTGCTGAACATTTTGCTCAACAAGGTTTTTTGATACGCAACTATTTTTTCTTTTTGCGTTTTTTTATTAAGATAAAAATGATCACACCTGCCAGCAAAACGATGTAAAAAAGTTTATCTCCCGCCTTGGCCAAGCCTGAAGCGCCACCTTTTTTTTGTCTTTGGCCGATATCGATGCGATCAGAATCGGATGGGATGTAGGTACTATCGAGTAGATTATCATCTTTTTTCTTCAACACGAGATCGGTGGTATTAGTGTTAGTTTGTCTAAAAACTTTAAGGGATTCGATCACTTTATCAAAAACATCTTTGTAATCATCGTAGTTGTCCTTGGCGACAGAAAAAGTAATGGCAATACCAAGATCCGCTTTTACGGTTGCCAAGTAGCGAGTATAAAATCCAGGAACTTCACTCGCCAAGTGAAGAGCATCAACCCACTGCTGATCATTCAAGGTATTATTTTTAGCATATTTGGGTTCCGACACTTGAGTGCGTCCACCAGGTAAATTGAAAGTTTTAGTATTTTTGAGATAGGCCATATATTGATTGAGTGAATCTTGCGATCCTCTTTTTTTGGCCGCCAAAATAATAATTGCTTCTTTTTGACGATTTTGATTTGTGCTTTGACATACGTACTCACTGCCTTCGAGAGCACACTCCCAACCTAGAGGTAACTCAAACTCGCAGTATTGATTACTAAAGCGTTTTGCTTCAGCATTAAAAACCAAAACCAGCAAAACCAAAAATGCTGAGTATTTGAAAGCAAAAATATTGTAGAAACTCATAAAAATCCTTTTTTATTTATTTTAACTTAAATTCTCACTAACATAAAACTTTAATTATCTCGACCTCTGACCACAAATCCCTCTTGGATGGGAATCTTGCGATAGAGCTTAATCACTTGAACCACGGCTGAACTCGCTTCAACTTCATAGACTACGCCGGAGGCGACCAAAATATTTGTACCAAATGCATCGGATTTAAAAATATCAAAACGCATGCCTTTTTGAATATCATTAGTCAGACCTCGATCAATTTTAAGAAACCGCCCCCGCGGAGAGATTTTGGTAACGTAGGCCTCGATAGCGTAATCTTTAAAGGCTTCATCGATAACTTGTTCTTTGGATTTGGTGCGATTCATGCGAAAACTTAAATTAAGTCCGGCATACATCCCACCATCATAGTTAAAACCTCGCATCACTTGACCAATTTTAAAGCTAACAAAACTATCGGGAGTAAAGGCATAATTAATGCCGAGATAGGGCAAGGCATAGGTCGAGTTAACTCCACTATGCATCTTACTAATTTGTTGGCCAGTTAATGGTTTGGTCTGAGGACTATCAGTAAATGTATCGGTTTTTAAACTTTGGATCCCTTCAACTCCTCCCCTTAAGGCCCACTCTCCACTCACCCAGACCGCTTCCGCTAAAAATGGAATTTCTTGGGATTGATCGCCGCTATGAACTTGCAAACCTCCGAACCCACCCAAACCCCAAGAGCGTGAAATGCGCCAATGAGCATTGATTAAAAAGCGAAACATATTTTCACCCGACCCCAAAGACACTTCGTCGTTAGGGACATCATTCAAGGTGGGAAAGACACCATTACTATAGGCGCGATAAAAATATTCACCTTCAAGACCAAAGTTCATTTGATAGGTTTTAGGGAAACTGTATTTTAAGCCGGCACTCACTGACTCCAGACCAAAATTGGCAGCGTCGTGATTGGCCCCAACACTTTTAACTTGGCGAGTGGCCAGAGCTAAGATCCAATCAAAGTTCTGGCGAATGCCGTAATGATAACGAGCTTGAAAATCGAGCTGATCATAAGACTGATCGTCAGTTAAATCCAAGGCCTCACCTTGATCATCATAAAGAGATTGAGTGGAAAACTGTGAGAGATTAAAATTCAAACGAGAGCTCGACTCTCCCACCGTATCGGGAAAAAAAAGATAAGGACCTTTCTGACCAATAAGATATGCCTGCGCCTGACAAACTCCCACCCATGGTGAAAACCAGTTTGCCGCCAGGAAAATTCCCCACAATAATTGAAACAATGCATATCTCATTAATATCAATTATCTGCTGAAAAAGTTTTCTAGGAAAGTAAGTGCAAAAATCGACAATCATTAAAAAATTGCCAGGGCAAGCTTCTCGACTATTTGACCGGTAGATAAAGAGCTTTTTCACCTAGCTCTTCGGCAATTCTTAGCAGCTGATTATATTTTTCCGTACGATCACTGCGCGAGGCTGAACCTGTCTTAATATGTCCAGCATTGGTGGCCACTGCTAAATCAGCAATAAAATGATCCCCAGTTTCGCCTGAACGATGAGAGATAATGGTTTTAAAATTATTTTTAAAGGCCAAATCCATCGTTTCAAATGTTTCTGTTAATGTACCAATTTGGTTAACTTTGATCAAAATAGCATTCGCCTGTTTTTGATCAATCCCTATTTGCAGAATTTTTTTATTGGTGACAAATAAATCATCCCCAATCAAAACCATTTTACTGCCCAAACGCGCATTGAGGTTTTGCCATCCGGAAAAATCTTTTTCTGCCAGTCCATCTTCGATAGAGTAAATGGGATACTGGCCATAGAGACGTTCATAATAATTAATCATATCAGCAGACTCAAATTCTCGTCCTTGCATTTTATAGACTTTTTTTGTTTCATCAAAAAATTCACTGGCCGCCACATCTAAAGAAAGAGAAACGTCTTGTCCAAAAACATAACCCGATTTTTGAATAGACTCTTTGATCAAATCAAGAGCGGCTTCATGGGACTTCAAATTGGGAGCAAAGCCTCCTTCATCACCAACATTGGTCGATAATCCTTTTTCACTTAAAACTTTTTTTAGATGATGAAAAATTTCCACTCCGGCGCGAAGATTTTCATGAAAAGACTTTTTCATATGAGGTATAATCATAAACTCTTGAATGTCTAAATTGTTAGAGGCGTGCTCTCCGCCATTGATAATATTCATCATCGGATTAGGTAAATGATAACCATTACCGGTAAATGGACATTTGAGATCTTCGCGCATATAGCGAAACAAAGATTTTTTTTGATCGAGTGAACCGGCCCTTGCCGCCGCCATCGAGACCGCCAAAAGCGCATTCGCTCCTAACTTTGATTTAAATTCGGTGCCATCGAGATTGAGCATGTTTTGATCAATGAGCTTTTGCTCACAGCAATCTATGCCTAAAAGTGGTTTGGTGATCACATCTTGAATATTGCGAATCGCCTTTAAGACCGATTTTCCAACGTAGTATTCTTTATCACCATCTCTGAGTTCTAAAGCTTCTCGGGAACCTGTGGACGCTCCTGAAGGTACAGCGGCCCGACCGATATTTCCTTTTTCAGTGATCACATCAACTTCAACCGTTGGATTTCCACGTGAATCAAGAATTTGCCGTGGGATAATTTGCTTAATTTTAGACATGATGAGCTCCAGACTAAAAATTCAAATAAGATGCTTTACTGTAGGTATGTTCTTATGGGAATTCAAGTGAAACTGTACCCCATGGTCGATGCTTAAACGCCAAAATACTTCGATCTTTAGCAGGAAAAACCCACAGCGAACCATGATTGATTTGAGTATAAGCAGGTTCGCGATCCACTGCTGTTGACATCTTATTAGAATCCAGGAAGTAGCCATAGTAGTAAAACAAACTAATCATCTGACTATTGAGGGCACTCCAGTCTTGATAGGGTGAGTTCCAGATCACTACGGGTGAAGACAATTGATGAAAAACCTTACTCATAAAACTTGGCCTTTGTTCCATGCTCAATTGCGAAAACTCTTGCCAAAATTTTCTGGTGAGAAATTTAAATGATCCCGTGGGACTTTTAAACGTCACAAAATAATTTTGTGGTTTTTCCATAGTGAACTCGGTGCCATAATAAAGCGTAAAATCTTTCATCGCCAAACTTTTGAAAGTTGTTAATTGCTCTTGTTGCCTCGGAAGAAGCTCCAATCCATTTTTGACAAAGATAAGCGAAGCCGAGTCTGGCACTTCGCTGGTTTGATCTGTGATAAAACTCCACTCCACATTTTGGTTTTTTTGAATTTGATTATGCAAAACCTGGTTGCTATTGGCGTTCGCCAACGCTTGATTGCGAAGCAATCTTTCTTCGATATCTTGGGCAATGTCATTGAGTCTTTTTTGGGGACAGAGCCGATAAAGATTTTGTGATAAGGAAACTTTTCGGTTATGCATTCCTAAAGTTATGTATTCATCGTAATAGTCAAAATTTCTCTCCCCTTCTTTTAAAGGCAACCATTCATTTTGATAATCCTCGAGTTTAACGGAAACTGATTTTTCTAAAAGAACGGCATAATCTTTATTATTCGATGGATTTTTTTTATCGCGGGTTTGAACCTGAAAGGTCAATTCAATTAAACCTTGAGCACTCACGGGATAAACTTCCCGCAACTCGGTATTAAGAATGAAAGGATCGCCAAGACTTTTATCATGTAGTTTGGCTTGCCAATTTTTCTTTAAATTTTGATTGGTATAAATTGTCGCCTCTAAATAATTTTCTGATTTATTTTCATTTAAATCGGTTAATAACTTAATTGTTTCGTCTCCAATAAAAAATCGACAATGATCGGCATAAGCAAGTCCTGTAGGTATCTCCTGATTTTTAGTTTTCTCGGACTCCCATTGGGAACAACTAACCCAAGTGCCCACTAACAAAAATAAAAAGAAAACTCTTTTTTCATTTTTCATCAGAACACCTTTTTTTAAGAAGCCTTTTTAATTTGCTGGACCCATTCTGGGACGGCAAAATCTTTTTTAGGAAAAGGTAATTTATTAACGACAATTTCTTCAAAAAATGATGGGACATAATTACAAGGGACAAGTTCCCCAATCAGCTTTCCCGTTTTTGCATCTACTTCTTTTTGCACCCAGCGGAAAATATCTCGGGTTATGTAGCGACCAAACTGGTCGACCCCTAAAACTTCACTAACATGACTGGTGCGTCTTCCACCATCTGGATAACGATTGACTTGCACCACAATTTTAAGAGCACTGCCAATCATTTTTTTAATAGCATCTGGAGGTATCTTAGTATCCCCACTTAAGCATAAGGTTTCTAAACGTAAACAAGCATCAGCAGGTGAGTTCGCATGAACGGTACCCATGCTGCCATCATGACCTGTATTCATCACTTGAATTAAATCGAGGGCCTCTGGTCCCCTCACCTCACCTACGATAATGCGATCTGGCCTTAATCTCATCGCCGAAGTCACCAAGTCTCTCATCGAAACTTCCGTGATACCCGCTAAGGCATCTTCTTTTCTGGTTTCAAAACAGATCACATGTTTGGCCTTGATTTGTAACTCGGAAGAATCCTCGATCACCAACAAACGTTGCGTATCAGGAATGCGACTACCTAAAATATTGAGCAAGGTTGTTTTCCCCGAGCCCGTCCCTCCGGAAACAATAATATTTTTTCCTAGATGAATACAAATATCTAAAAAGCGCGCCGCCGATTTTGACATTGAACCATAATCAACTAACTGCTTGAGTGTTAACTTATCTTCTTTAAATTTTCGAATCGCCACCGTCGTACCAGAACGCGCCATGGGAGGTATGACCACATGAATCCTGGAGCCATTTGGCAATCGAGCATCTAATCTGGGATTACGATCATCAATCACACGATTCACTGATTGAGCAATCGAGCGCATAGCACTTTGCAAAGATTGTTCATCGGGAAATTGATTAGGGGCCTTGTAGACTAGTCCGGCCCGCTCTACAAAGATTTCTTTTGGACCATTGATCATTATTTCAGACACCTCAGGATTGTCGAGCAAGTCCTTGATAGGTGCTAAAAAATTGGCAATGGCCGAATCAAAGACATTGGGCAAGAGTGCTCCCTTTATGTTGGTCGTTTAATATTCTTTTGGTCGCCACGTTTCTTGGCGATTTTTTCCTATGGGATTTCCATTAACTGACGCTAAATCTCTTTTTAATTTGGCCAAAGGATTTGGTCTCGCCAAAACCGTCACATGGCCACTAAATTTTTGCGAAGGACAATAAAATTTATATTTTCCTGTTTCTTTAAAATCCACCGTTGCCTCAGTTAAGCGACCTTTATTTGCCGAAATAAAAACTTCTTTCCCCGCCAAAATAAAACAGGACGGGGTATCGAGTGTACTGGTGATAAAAAAATGAATTTGCTCCCCTTCAAAGACGGATAAGGTTTTAGGGAAATATCCTTCGGGTGTGATAATCACTGAAACTTCGCGCGTTGGTTTTGCCGGGCCCTGAATCATCTGGGGATCTTTCGCGCCATAATCGAGATCAGAATCATAAGTCAATTCGCCATCGAGCGATTCTGGCCTAGAAGAAAATCCCATCGTATTAGTACTCCACAAAAGAAAAAACAAAAAATGTATTAAACGAATTTGCATAGTTCCACCTAGTTAATATTCCACCTTGCTTGTCGGTTATTACCAGGAATACTTGAGTTTTTATGTTTTTATGTTTTTACGACAAAGAAAGATAAATCCTAAGGAAGTCTCAATAATTGAGCATTTTAAAGAACAGTTTCTTGATCATTAGGCAAAACGGGAGATTTTTTCTTCTGATTTTTTTTGGTGAACTTAATGCGAAATCCTTGCGCTGTTTTTTCAATCACCGGATTTGCTTGATCCACATCCTTAGGTAGGCCGATGGATTTAGCAAAATTTTCGCGGCTTTCAACATCTTGAGTCCGACCGTCTCGCTGAATTTTTTTGATTTTTTTAACTTCACCCTTAATGGAAATCATTCCATTCGCCACTTTGATATCAATCGGCTGACTTTCATCATGCGAAGGAAGAGAAAACTCAAATATTCGTTCATTTTCGGTCTCTTTCCATTCGTATTGTCGTTCATAGTCAGATTGCAAATCCTCAAAACGGTCAAACAATTTATCCTGCCCACCACCACCTTGTTTACCCTGCTGAAAAAAATCATCTTGCATAAACTCTTTTTGTAACTCTTCCATCATTTGGTGAAAACCACTGCCCATGCCCATCGACTTTTCCATTTCCTCGATTTGTTTTTCAAATAATTCCATACGCTCTCGATGACGTTTAAAAACTTCCTCTAACAATTGGTCATCGGGGGATTGCTGAGAATTAGGCGACTGGGCGATGGCAGTTATTGTCATGATTAAAAGAAATAAAAATTTCACCATGGTTTCACTCTATCAAAAAAATCGACCCCATGCTATAACCTGAGCATGTCTGATCAATTGGCCGATAAAAAATGTATTCCTTGCTCAGGGCTTATCCCGGCCCTCACTTCATCTGAGGCCCATCATTTTTTACATTCACTTTCTAGTGAATGGAAACTGAATGCTGAAGCGACAAAAATTCATCGCCATTTTAAGTTTTCTAATTTTAAAAAGGCCTTAGAGTTTACCAATAAAGTAGGAGCGATTGCCGAAGCTGAATTTCATCATCCCGATCTGGAGTTAGGCTGGGGATATGTCAAAATCACCATTTTTACTCACAAAATTCAGGCACTAGTAGAAAGCGATTTTATTTTGGCCGCCAAGATCGATCAAATACCAGCGTAATCGATAAAATTCATTTTAATTCATCCAAAGATTTAATGGTCATTTTTCTTTTTTCTATATAATTCAGAATACGACCTTTCATTTCATGATTTTTTGATGACCAAAAAAAGACCACTTGTTTTCGTTGAAACCCGCTTTGTGCATTTTGATCCATCGTAGGGGAAGTAAGATCTAGCACTTTGCCAATTTGTTTAACCACTGCCGCATGACAATCAATCGTCTTTAAACCATAACGTTTTTCAATTTCATCTTTGACGATGGGATAGTGAGTACAACCCAAGATAGCGAAATCAAATTTCTGCCCTTCCAGCTCGGGAATGATAATTTGATCCACATTTTTTTCAATTTGCTCCGCCAATCCCTTACAGGTAATTGTAGTGATTCGATTTTCTGGGTCGAGCTTACTTTTCAATCCCAAAAAACGCTCCGATTTCGCTAAAGCAGGGGTGGTTAAAACCGCAATTTTTTTATGCTGGGATGAAAGATCTTTATCCACGTTAATAATATTAATAAAGGGCTCAATGCCCACAATTTTATGAGCAAATTCCTCACGTAAGCGATTGATGGCAAAGGCAGTCGCGGTATTACATGCCACCACGACTAAATCCACATCATAACTGAGAAGTTTTTTGGTTAAAAAAAGACTACGAAGATATATTTCTTCAGGTGATAAACGACCATAAGGATGAAAGGCATGATCGGCCAAATAAAGGTATTCATGTTCTGGGAATTGCTCGATGGTATCCGCCAACAAACTGAGTCCGCCAATCCCAGAATCAAAAAATCCTATTCGTTTTTTTTTGATAACCACTCCGTGTATTTTTTAGCATTTCCAAAGGCCTGATCAATCGGATACTTTTCGGCATTTTTTTTCAATTTAATTTTTACTGCTTGCTCTAAATCAATTTGCAGCTCATCACATAATCGTAACAAATAAACAAAAACATCGGCCACTTCATCTGAAGCGGCAAGAAAGATCTCATCTCCTGGTTTAACTTGGGCAATCTGCTCGGGAGTAAGCCATTGAAAAATTTCCATCAACTCCGCCGCCTCTACTCCTAAGGCCATCACTAAATTTTTTGGTAAATGAAAACGTGCCCAATCGCGTTCGTCGCGAAACTCACGTAATGTTTTTTGCAAAAGTTCTAGATCCATCTTTTTTTAGCTGTCCAATTCACTAAACATTTCAAAAACCTCATAGGCCGGTGTCTCGTAAGGATGACTGGCCTTGATCGCCAATAAACTTGGAGTTAAAAATTCACTGGCCACCACCATTTCCAGTTTATACTCCTCAACTTTTTCCACCATACCGGCACGTCCAATGGCAGGACGACTATTTTTAGATCCCCGAAACTGTCCTAGACCTTTGGTTTGCCAGCTACACTGATCATAATCTCCAATTTTTCCTGCCCCCGCAGTAAACAAGGCTTGCTTAACAGTTTCCAACGAATTTTCTGGGACAAAAACCGCTAGTTTAAATATTTTTTTTCTTAACTTCTCCATGGCGTACCTTAATTTTTTAACTAAAAAACAACTCACAATTGTTGACTAGATTAGTTGGTGGCGTAAACATTTTCTTACATAATTCTAATTATTTTTACATCTAAACCTAACAAGAGCACCATGTATTTGTGAACTAGAGATTCAAGAAGAAATTTTAGTTACTCCAATTTCATTTTGGTTTCGACACTTTTACTTTGTACCTTTTTAAACCATTTCAAGGAGGAAGAATGAAAAGGGTTTATACACTGGCATTTTTATTCGCCTTTTTTGTGTTCTCGGCCTACGCATGTGACATCCACGGCATTACAGGTATCGTGGAAGAAAATAATTTGTGGATAGGAGTAGAAGATAAAGAAGCCGGCGGTATCACTGAAGCAGATTTTAATGATGCCATAGATAAGGTTTATGCCATCTATGCACCCATTATCGAAAAACTAGGGAAAAAATTAGTCGTCAATCGCAAATGGGAAGATGGAACCGTCAACGCTTTTGCCCAACAAACTGGTTTAAATTGGCAAGTCTCCATGTTTGGAGGTCTAGCGCGACACCAGGCGATCACCAAAGATGGCTTTACCACTGTTATCTGTCACGAGATTGGTCACCATCTTGCTGGCGCACCAAAAACTACCAGCTTCTTTGGTGCTGTTACTTGGGCGTCAAATGAAGGTCAATCTGATTACTGGGCCACTTCTAAGTGTCTTAAAAAGTATATGGAAAACGATGACAACGTGAAGATCGTCGAACAGTTAGATTTACCAGATCATTTAGTAAAGTCATGCGAAAGCACTTACGGTAGTGAAGCCGAGCAAGCCTTGTGTAAAAGAATTGGTATGGCCGGAATGTCTCTAGCAAATCTTTTTAAAGACCTGCGAAAATTAACTGTGCCTTTAAATTTTGCGACTCCGGATCCAAAGGTAGTAACAGACACCAATCACAAACATCCAGATCCACAATGTCGACTTGATACCTATTACCAAGGTGGCTTATGTGATTTAGACCCAAATCTAGTCACGAGTTCAACCGATAGTAAAATTGGCCATTGTAACCAAGTCGACGGATACAATATTGGTATCAGACCTCTTTGTTGGTTTAAACCTTAATATTGCCCAAAAAAAAATTAATCATGACTCGATAAAAAACCCCATTCTCTTGGGGTTTTTTTTTATCCTCTTCTACTAATCTCTTACAGTAAGATTAAGCCAGTTTTCAAATTTGAACATTAGAGATAATTATTCTTCAGCGAGTTGATAATTAAAATAGACCCTTACAACAACCATTACGATCACAACATCGTAATTAAACGGCGAGAAAAACTTGAATAAACTACCGAAAATCCATGGATCGTGGAGGCGTGTAACTTTATCATTGGCCTCACTTCTGGCATTAAGCTCCCCTCAATTTAGTTTAGCTTGTGATGGACCCCACCATGGCCCAGATGCCGCAGGCATAGTCCCCGCTAACAATCTTTGGTTTGGTGCCGAAGATAAAAGTTATGGTGGCCTATTAGAAGCAGAGTTTCATTCGGTCATCGATCAAATCGAAAAACTTTATATCCCTGAAGTAGCGGCCCATAATGCTGAGTTAAAAATTATACGCGATTGGAATGATGGAACAGTTAATGCTTATGCCATGAGAGAAAAAGATTCTATTGATGCCAAGATTTGGCAGGTCAAAATGTTTGGCGGCTTTGCTCGACATCCGCAATTATCTGTCGATGCTTTTGCTTTAGTCCTTTGCCACGAACTCGGTCATCATTTAGGTGGTGCTCCCAAAAAGTTAAATCATCTAGGTCAAAAACGCTGGGCCTCGGCTGAGGGACAAGCCGATTATTGGGGAGCGATGAAATGTTTTAAAAAATATGCTTCTCTAGTTAATAATAAAGAATTAATCGCAGAACAAAATTCACGTTTTTACACCAATCGTACCACCCATGTTTCTTGTGCTGAACAATTTTCGGATGAAGAAGAACAAGCCATTTGTGTCAGAACTGCCATGGCGGGAAAATCTCTCTCTAATGTGTTTGCAGATTTAGAAAAGGCCAAGTCTCCCACTTATTTTAATAATCCAGATAATACTGTGGTCAATTTCACTTTTCTCCAGCACCCTTGGT
The DNA here is from genome assembly GCA_044356225.1 of Bacteriovoracaceae bacterium. Taxonomy (GTDB): domain Bacteria; phylum Bdellovibrionota; class Bacteriovoracia; order Bacteriovoracales; family Bacteriovoracaceae; genus JBIKWR01. The sequence goes on from JBIKWR010000033.1 coordinate 16,774, forward strand.
CTCAATGTCGGTTAGATACTTTTTTTCAAGCAGCTCTATGTACAAAAAACGTTAACGACACCATCAGCGATACTGATCATAAAAAAGGTTTTTGTAATGAAGTTGAAAATCATTGGGTTGGTCAAAGACCAGCTTGCTGGTTTTCCATCAATCCTGATCCACCACCTAAAAATAATGGTTGGGGTTATCTAATCTAAACTGGCCGATGAGAAAAATAAAAGGGCCCTTATTTGCAGGGCCCTTGTTGTATTGAAACAAAATATTAAATTATTTCTTAGCTGGCTTTTTCTCAACTCCACCATCTTTGTTAACTTTAAAAAGCTCTACTTCAAAAACCAATACAGAACCACCAGGGATTTTTGGAGGAGCGCCATGATCGCCATAGCCTAATTCAGAAGGAATCACTAACTTAACTTTTCCACCTTCCCCAATTAACTGCAATCCTTCAATCCAACCCTTGATCACACGATTTAAAGGAAAATTAACTGTTTTTCCTCGTTCAACCGAAGAGTCAAAAACCGTTCCATCGATTAATGTCCCATGATAATGCACTTCAACTTCATCCGTTTCTTTAGGTTTTACCCCTGAACCAGCAGTCAAAATTTTGTAAGCTAAACCACTTTCCGTCGTCATCACTCCTTCTTCTTTTTTGAAGGCTTCTAAAAATGCAGTACCTTTTCCTTTCACTTCATCTGATTTTTTCTTCATTCTATCATTAAATATTTCTTGAATTTTAAACTGGTGTTTTGATGGATCAAACTGTTGTTTATCGCGAGCACTATCCTCTAATCCTTGTTTTACTAGTGCTAACTCTTGATCTGTTAAATCCAATTCTTTAAATCTTGAGCCCAGCATCGCTCCCAAAGAATAAAAAGCTTTTTCATCTTCGGTGTTAGGAGTTACTGATTTTTTTTGCTGACAACTGAGAACGGTTAAAAAAGATAAAACCAAAAGAAGAATTTTGCTCATGAATTGTTCCTTATTGATAAGAAATTAATATTGAATCTTTCATCATTCTGACAAGGTGGAACAAATCTGTCCAGTTGCCTATTCACTTTTGATTCTACTCTTTAAAACTCTTCCCGATATTTAATCAAAAGCAGAAGAAAAATAAAGGTTCCGATCAAAGAAGAAATCATTCCAACAGGGATCTCCGATCCTTGAATGGTAAAATTAAAGCAAAGCCAGTCTAAGACTGCTAAAAAAAGCCCTCCAACTAAACATCCCCACTGGATTTCTTTTTTAAAATCATATTTAAAAAAAACCAGGCCGCGGATGACATGTGGAAAAATAAGACCATAAAAAGCAAAAACACCAAACAATGAAGTGACTATTCCCACGGCCATTAAACTGAGCATAAATCCATGAATTTGTAAGTTATGTGTGGATACGCCTAATCCAAAGGCGTAATTTGTACCAAAGGCCAAGGTGCGAAATTGGGTTGCTAATTTTTTCACCATTAAAAAAATAGCGATCATGACCACCACTAAGATGCTGACACCAAATGGATGAATAAAACGAAAATTACCAAACCATAATTGCTGCGGAAATGTTTTATTATAACTGACAAAATAAAACTGAACGATACTAAGAGTCGCTCCAACAAAGAGATTAAAACACAATCCGATTAAAACAAATTTATTAGAGCTCACCCCTAAGGCATTATGAAAAGTTGTCACTTTCTGAGGACGCCACAGACAAAAAGCGTAGCCGGGAATGAGAACGATGAGCAGCAAAATCAGCGAGGTCATCTCTAGTGACCATGGCCAATGAAAAAAAATGATTCCTAGATGACTTAAAAGAATTAAACAAACCGCAAAGGCATTGAGTCCAAGTGTTGAAGGTGATGCCAGGGAATTTTGAGTAATACCTTGAACCAGACTTCCAGACAAAGTTAAAAGCGTCCCGGCAATAAAAGCACAAAAAAATCGCACATGATCGATAGACCATTCTGCTATGAGTGTTTCATTGAGCATAGATAGGTCCGGCCATTTGCGCAAAATACTCCTGCTCAACTTCATTTAAGCTTTTAGATTCTAACTGCAACTCGCAGCAATTATCTGAATTAACAATTGGAGATAAAACCGAAAACTGAGAGCATACTTTCAATAAAAAATTTTTTTGATGATCAACGATTAAAAAAAAACGATCTTCAATAGCGATTTCATTAATTAGATTGATCAAAACTTGAATTCTTTTTTGATCTAAATGATTACTCGGTTCATCTAAGACAAATAAATCTGATCTGACATAAAATGCCGCTAATAATTTTAAGATTTGATTTTCTCCACCTGATAAAGACTTAATCGGTGTTTTTAACTTTTGACCAAAATCAAATCTTTCAATTAAGGGGTATTTTGCTAAATCTGTATTGATAATCCTTTTGGGAAACAAATTGGCCAACATAGAAAAAAGATCAATTGGTCGAACTTGCCCTAAAGGGGCCAAAGGAAGTTGATCTAAAAAAGTAACTTCAAGAGAAGAAAAGAAATCTTTTTTATGATGTTTTAGAAAGCTGATAAAACTTGTTTTTCCAATGCCATTGGCACCTAGTAACCCTCTTGGTTTTTTCTCCTCTAGGACTAATTCAACACGAGATAAAAAGTGTTGGGGAAAATGGACAGGATAAGGAAATTTAATTTTTATAGGTTTCACTTATATTATTACCTCATTCCTTGTCTCATGTTGACACCCAAAGCATATGCTCGCAACAAACAAAGTTGAGGCCATCCAGGAATCAATCCTACCTTTGATTTTAAAAGATAATGATTTTCATCGACCAATTCCATTTCACATTGATCAGAGGGTAATGTTGTTTGAGTCGCTAAACCAATAAAACGAGCATTTTCTTTTTTTAGTTTGTCGATAATCGCCGATGACCAAGAGATATAGGCCATAGGACTTGGATAAGAAATGATTTTTTTATGTTCAATCAGGTATTTCACAAAACCATCATTCACCATTAAAAGCTGAGGGAGCCTGGTGTTTAATGCCACTTCTCCTAAAAAAAATAACTGAACAGTTGATGGTGGTAAAAAATGATCTACTAATCTTTTTATTTCTTGAATTTTTTCTTGCCATTTTTTTTCTTCATTTTCACAAGATTGTAAATAAGGGCGCAAAAACTCATGGGCTTTTTCAACTACCATAAAGGGATCAAGCCCTCGGGATTCAAACTCAATTATTTTTTTAAACTTTCCATAGGCCAAAACTTTTTTTAAATCATCACTGGTATCATAAAAAATAATATGATTTTTAAACTGATCGAGTTTTTTTTGCGCCAAAAAAATGCCTCCACCCAGAGTTTCACCTACAATCTCTTTTGAGCTAAATCCATGAAATTCAGAAACGGCCATTATTTGTGGGCTTTTTAACAAATTCAGCTGAGACAAATGATGGGCGATTGGACCACTGAGAATCACAAACTTTTCGTTTGCAATTAACTGACAGTTTTGCGCCCAAACATTGAGTGAGCAAAAAAATAAAAAGGAGATACTAAAAACCTGCTTCATTTAATGCCTGATTGGCCAACTGATCGACAAACTCATTTTGGGCATGACCGTCATGACCACGAACCCACTGAAAATTAACTTTCTGAAATAAAGATGTCGTGGCATCGAGTTCCTGCCAATAAATTAAATTTTCAGGGCCTTTGTTATCGGCTTTTTTCCATCCACGGTTTTTCCAACTATGAATCCATGTAGTCATACCATCCACCACATAACGTGAGTCACTGTAGACTTTTACGGCGGTATTTTTTGCTTCATAGTCTTGATCTAAAAGAGCGACAAGTCCTTCTTTGACCGCCAACAATTCCATAATATTATTAGTGGTTTTCATTTGAATACCGGTCGCTTTTAAAATAATTTGGCCTTGGTTATCTTGCCCCATGGCCGCCCAAGAACCTGGGCCAGGATTGCCACGACATGCTCCATCAGTGAACAAAGCGATCTGAAATTCCTCTTTGTTAAAATCAGCCGGTAAACTAAGATCACTTTCTTTGATCGACTTTTCAGCAGGTGATTCATTTTCTGGGATATCTAATTCTTCAATCGCGACTTTAATTTTAGCTAATTGAGATAAGATTTTTTTTTGCTCAGAAAAAACTTCTGATAACTTTTGAATCCAATGTAAATACTTTTTTTTAGTCATACTATTAAACCAATTTCAAGAATTTTCTTTTACCTACTTTAATCACTTTCCCTTTATAAGATTGATCTAAAATAAGATCGGCTTGAGTTAGTTTTTCACCATCAACTATGCCGATAGCATTTTGCGCCAACAAACGTTTAATTTCACTATTCGATTCGATCATTTTCGCCTGGGCCAAGACCTGCAACAACGTTTCATTTAATTTTAGTTGATACTCAGGTGAATCCTCGGGAACTTGACCTTTTTTAAAAACTTGCTCAAATTGTTGTTTCATTTCCTCACCAATTTTTTGACCATGAAAAAAACTGGTGACTAACACCGCTAAACATTTTTTTGCTTCATTCGGATGCCATTGACCTGAATTTAACCGGATTTGGATTTGCTCAAACTCGGCAGGCGACAGACCCGTTAAATACTTAAAGTATTCGAGCATCAGTTCATCGGGAATGCTCATGACTTTTCCAAACTTATCAAACGGTAAATCCAAAATCCCAATATAATTATTTAAAGATTTCGACATTTTTTGATGGCCATCTAAACCTCG
>JBIKWR010000177.1:0-6171 GCA_044356225.1 Bacteriovoracaceae bacterium
ATATGTCTAAAGTATTTTTTTCCAAAATTCTTGCGGATTTAAAATCAGGAATGAAATAAGCGCGTTCTAATTCTGGTTTAGATCGATCTAATCGATAGGATCCAGTGGATAATCCTTTTTTATCTTTATCGGAAACATCCACATGCTCACCAGGTATTAACATAACGGGATGATAGTTGAGATCGTTTTTATTAAACCTTTCGTCTGCTTCGAATTGCACTATTTGCAATCCTTCTTTTATCCAACGCATTTTAACAATCTTGTGATCACCTTGGAAAAATGGACTGGCATTGACTACTTCTCGTGGGCTCGATAAAGTCGAAGGAACGTAGAGAAAGCGGCTTTCAGTATCAAAACTAGCACTCTTTAAAAGCAGTCCATCCTCTAAAATAACTTCTTTGCCAATTTGAAACTCAGAAAAGGTTTGTCCTCGATCAATTTGGACTAAGCGACTTTGGTGATCTTCATCCGTTTCTAAAGTGATAGTGGCCACTTCTTCATTGTCATCGAGCTGTCTTTTTAAAACTTTAGAAGGAGCTTGCTGACTTAAAACCGGTTTAAAAATGCAATCCTTAGGCAAAGTTAAATCAATTTCTTGGCAGGGAATCAGTTTTAAGTCGCGAGGAGTCTGGGCCAAAGCGGTTTTTTCCATGACCGTTAACTGATTCAGGTTAGTCATTTTTAGAACATATATTTGACCACCATCAATAATCGTAATGACTTTTTCATCTAATGGTAAATCCAAAACGTTTTTAGCAATCGTAAAAACTTTTTTTAGCTCACCAAAGGTCCAGCGTTTTTTATGCAGGCGATTTTTAACAAATAACTCGTTTTTATCATCTTGACTAGAAAGACCACGCAGCGAACCTAGTTGACGATGAATACTTTTAGGATTGACCGTAACATGAGTCGCCTGATCTCGATCTTTTTCCACAAAAGCAATGGTTCTGGTTTCTTCTCCTAATTCATTTTTAACTCTTTCTAGTTTTCCGTATCTTACTCCAGCGTATTGAAAAAGTGGTATTTGGGCATTTAACTCGGTATCAAAACCATTATAAATTTTAGGCAGTTTATTTTTGCTGGTTTCTAAATAGGCCACCAAATTATTTTTAGTTAAAGAAAATGAAACGATAAATTTTTGACCACGACCTTCGGCCTCAATTTTTAGATCCTTAAAAAATGGAGCGAATTCATCGCTGCCGCGGATGATGACAATCGAATAAAGGCGAGTTTCATTTAAGGCCAATATCTGTGAAGCCTCTGCGCTGGCGGCCAACGTATCATCCCCATCACCTGCTGTTTCCAGCGTGACGTCTTGATTAAAGAGAGCAAGCTCAAAACCACTTTCTTGAATATCATCACTAATATTTTCTGGTAGTTCTTTCGCACAGCCGATTAGCATCAGGGTTGTTAAGATCATCAGCATTTTCATGGTCATTCTCCCTAGTGTTTCCTGCTGGAACACTTTTAACATTTTTAAAAATTATAATTGAGTACGGAATAAACCGTGGATTTTCTATTATCAAAACTTTCAACTGCCGAGTCGACTCCATTAACTGCTAGACTATTTCCCCCGATGGTATGCCCAAGACCTATGACTAAATTTTTAGTGATGGCATAAGAAACGGATTCATCATGGGAGTAGTTATCGCGACTAATTCCGCCATAGGTAAAACCGCGAGAGTAAATACCATCAAACCCCAAACTCCACTTATCGCTTAAGGCATAAGAAAGTATCAGGCGGTTGGCGAGAGAGTAGGAGGTATTAGAGGCCCCCTGTAAGTCCACTTTATAACGATGGAAGTTTTTTTGAGTATAAATTCGGTATTTTGCCGTTAGTGGTGCTAAGGCCAAGTGAGGAGTAATTTTGGCAAAATCAATATTGGTTTGCAGGCCGGCATACACCGCTGTTTGTAATTTTTTAACATCTTTAGATGATTCACTCAAGGGCATGATCAGACGAGAGAGGGGAGTGAAAGAAATGCCCTGCCAAGAAGTTTCAAAAGTTCGACTCAAAGAAAAATAACCATCTTCCCATAAAAATTTTCTTTGTTTTCGATAATCTTTATTGGCCGATAAGACAAAACCAAAATTGGTGCCCACTGGGAATTTAAATCCGGTGGAAAGTAAAAAATCTTGAGAGAGCTGGTGATCCTGGTCGCTCAGTTGATGTAAACTAGAATTCAATTGAGTCAAAAAATCGGCGTTCCAAATTCTGGAACTAAGATCTTTGCTCGAATAAGTTGAATGGTTGGCGGGCGCGGTTGAACTATGGCCAAAATTGGCGATTAAAAGCATCACAATACATAATATTGTTTTCAAGGCGCGAATAAGCATTCGTTCCATCACCACAAATTTCCCTTGAGTTGGATTAAAACCCAATCCACTGTGCAATTTTTATGCACAAACTTCCGGTTATAAAAATTATCCATTTTTTCTATAATTTTCTTAAGTTAGCTTCGAAATGTTTTTTATTAACCGATTTAATCTTTGGTAATCGGTGTCGTTTTGGACGTAAAAAGGCACTAAACAACACCGGCCAAAACAATACATAACCTAGTGAGTTAACACGATTTTTTCATTTGATGGAAGTCAAACCCTAGAGTCGTGTAAGAATGACTGGTTTACGCATATTGGAAGCGATCTATTTTCCGCGCTAGAGCGCTCCCGCTTGAATTTGTTTGACCACTTCTGGGTCGAGCAAGGTGGAGATGTCGCCAAAGTTACTGAAATCTTGAGCGGCAATTTTTCGCAAAATCCGTCGCATGATTTTTCCCGATCTGGTTTTAGGCAGTCCAGGAACAATTTGAATTTTATCTGGTTTAGCAATGGCACCAATTTCTTTGACCACTACATTTAAAAGGTCTTGGCGAAACTGCGCTATATTTTTAGGTGGTTGCTGACAAATAACATAGGCGTAAATCCCTTCACCTTTAATATCGTGGGGGTAGCCAACCACCGCGGACTCGATGACTTCTTCATGCTGATTGAGGGCATTTTCAATCTCGGCGGTTCCTAGACGGTGACCAGAAACATTCAAGACATCATCGACTCTTCCCGTAATACGGTAGTAACCATCTTCATCGCGTCGGCAACCATCGCCGGTGAAATAGCGACCAGGGTAGGTAGAAAAATAGGTTTGGCGGTAGCGTTCGTGATCCCCATAGATGGTGCGAGCGATCGATGGCCAGGGAGTTTGTAGACAAAGATTGCCGGAAACATTTTGGTCTGAAATGACTTGCCCATGCTCATCGACCAAAACCGGCACAATTCCTGGAAGCGGCAAAGTGGCATAACAAGGTTTAGTTTTGGTGATATTGGCCAGAGGGGAAATCAGAATTCCTCCCGTTTCCGTCTGCCACCAAGTATCGACGATGGGACACTTTTCTTGGCCAATATGTTGGTGGTACCACTGCCAAGCTTCTTCATTGATGGGTTCTCCCACTGTTCCTAACACTTTTAAAGAATGCAGTTTAGCGCGTTTAACCAGCGCCAAGTCTTGGCCCATCAGTGAGCGTATGGCAGTCGGTGCGGTATAAAAATGGCTGACATTATATTTATCGATAATCTGCCAGAAGCGGCCAGCATCCGGCCAAGTGGGGATGCCTTCAAACATCAAGGTCGTAGCACCATTTAACAGCGGTCCGTAAGTAAGATAACTATGGCCAGTAATCCACCCAATGTCGGCGGTACACCAGAAAACATCGGAGGAATTTTTTGATCCATCCACTTGAAAAACATTTTTGAAACTATAAGCGACGTAAATCATATAGCCAGCAGTGGTATGGAGTAGGCCCTTCGGTTTTCCGGTGGAGCCCGAGGTGTAGAGAATAAAAAGTGGGTCTTCGGAGTTTAGTTTTTCTGGGGGACAATCTTTTGCAAGACCTGGCACCAGATCGTGCCACCAAACATCGCGGTTTTTTTCCATGTTAACTGGAGTTTCAGTTCTTTTAAATACCAAGCATTTTTCAACTGTTGGACATAATTTAAGGGCCTCATCGACAATTCCTTTTAAACCTATGGTTTTATTTCCTCTTAATCCTTCATTGTTTGTCACAATCACTTTCGCTTTACAATCAGCAATTCTACCCGCTAAGGAGCTTGCCGAAAAACCCGCAAAAACCACCGAATGAACGGCACCGATGCGGGCGCAGGCCAAAATACCAAAGGCCAGCTGAGGTACTTGAGACATGTAAAAGACCACGCGATCACCTTTTTTTATACCTAGTTTTTTGAGTAAATGAGCAGTCTGACAAACTTCTTCATAGAGCTCTTGGTAGGTATAAGATCGACATTCATGGTCTGGGTCATTGCTTTCAAAGATTAGCGCGGTTTTATCTGCAAAATGCGGAAGGTGACGATCGATACAATTTTCGGTGATGTTGACCTGTCCGCCGTCGAACCAACGCACATTAACATCAGAAAAATTTCCAGAGAGAACAGTTTTCCACGGAGATTGCCATTTGAATTCTTTCGCGAATCCTTCCCAATAACCTGCGGGGTTTTTTAGTGCTTCTTGATAATGCCTTTGATAGTCGGCCAACGAACGAATTTGATACATTACTTCCCCCCCTAAAATGCTCCATCTGCCATCGATCTAGCATTGGGCCAGAAGATAACTCTTATCCCTTGAAATTCCAAGCACCCTAAAGCGGAAAATTGGGTTAGAATTATTCGGCATGACTCATTTTTTATTTTACCGCTCAATCGTTTTTATGATCGTTTTTTTAACGGCATGTGCTCCGATGATAACGCCACCGGTTTCTCGTAAAATAACTTATCAAGAAGCCAAAGACTTGACGGTAAAAAATGTCGCGCAAAAAATTCAAGATAATATTGGGTCTTTTCAGCGTTGCCATCAACGTTCCATGAAAAAAAGAAAAAATCGCAAAGTGGCGGGAAAAGTCACCCTCGTTTTTTTATTGTTAGAGTCGGGAGATTTGCAGCGAATTGGAGTGATGGAAAGTGAGCTTCCCCTTGATTTAAAGGCCTGTGCCATCGAAGCACTATGGAGCATCAAGTTTGATCCTCCACTGACGGGTCGAAAACTGAAAATTAATCAACCGATTAGTTTTAATCAATAATTTTAAAAAGTTGTTCAAATGATCTTCAAAAAAATTTTAAAAAAATATGAACACTGGCAGAATGAAGCGGAACAAAATGGCGATGCTCTTCGCCAGCAAATAACCTCACAGTTTCAACAAAAATTAGATGATTCCAAAGGAATGTTACATAAAAATAAAAAAAAGTGGCAATCGATTTACCAGCTTTATCAATCGAGTAAAATATCAAAAGAAACAAAAATTTGGTTGGCGGCAGTTCTTATATACTTTATCATTCCCACCGACGTAATTTTTGATTATGTGCCCTTGGTTGGATATGCAGATGATCTTGCCCTATTGGCATTTGTCTTAAAAAAAATAACCAAAAAAAAGGATAATCCATGATCCCTTGTCCCTGTGGTTTGAAAAAAAGTTACTTAGAATGTTGTGGTCCTTTTCATAAAAATGAAAAAAAACCAGCAACCGCAGAGGCCTGTATGCGCTCCCGTTATAGCGCTTATGCCAAGTCGGAAATGGAGTACTTGAAAGGGACTCATCACGAATCAAAACGTCATGAGTTTAATTTGGAAGAGTCGAGCAAATGGGCGAAGGAAAGTGAGTGGTTAGGGCTAGAGATTAAAAAAACAGAACTAGGTCAGAGTACGGACTCCATCGGTTGGGTAGAGTTTGTCGCCAGTTATCGTCAAGAAGGTCAATTGGTGACTCATCATGAACGAAGTGAATTCAAAAAAGTTGATGGGCAGTGGTATTTTTATGATGGACAAGTTTTATTAGATCCTTACAAAAGGTCGGGGCCCAAAATTGGCCGTAATGATCCATGCTCATGTGGTTCACAAAAAAAATATAAAAAGTGCTGTGGTCAAACGGTGTCAGCAGAGTAATTTTTAAGAATTTTTAATGGCATCATTCAGTATATCGTTGAGGTAATCGGCAAATGAGAGACCAGTCGCCTCGAGCATTTTAGGAAACAAACTAATTTTCGTCATACCGGGAAAAGTATTGATTTCGTTGATGAGAATTTCCTGCTTGTCTGTTAAAAAGAAATCCATCCTGGCCAAATGTCTAACGTTAAATCCAGCATAAATTTTTTGACAATAATGACGTAAAG
>JBIKWR010000034.1:0-20756 GCA_044356225.1 Bacteriovoracaceae bacterium
TTTTAGAAAGCTTTGAAAATCGTCATGCTGGTGTGGATGCTTGGACTTCACTTGTTTGTACGGAATTTACGTCATTATGTCCTAAAACCGGCCAGCCAGATTTTGCTCGAATTTACATAAATTATGTCGCCGATCAAAAGATGGTTGAGAGTAAATCCTTAAAACTTTATCTTTTTAGTTTTCGCAACCATGGTGATTTCCATGAAGATTGTATTCAAACCATTTGCGATGATTTGGTAGCGTTACTATCTCCTCGTTATCTAGAAGTCATCGGTGAATTCACTCCCCGCGGTGGCATCAGCATCTGGCCTTATGTTAGTTATGCGCAAAATACTTTTCTTAGTTTAAAACAAAAAAGATTTGAGGATTTTGCCCCTGGAAAATTTTCTGTTTCTTTATCTAAAATTTATTAGCGATTGAGATGAAGATTTTTTAGACTTAAAAAAATACAAAAAAAAAGGGAGCCTCCTGCATGGCTCCCCCTTTTTGGCATCCTGCCTAGAACACATAAGAAACATCCTGTCTCTTACTCTCTTAAATTATAGCGTGAAGTAAAAAAAAAAACAGTAATACTTTTAGATTGGAAAGTGTTGCCTAGAGGAACATTTCTCTCTGTTAATTAGCTCAGTTTTTATCTCTTTGTTAGGAGTGGTCACTCATGGATTCATTGACGATAACGCTAAAAAAACGATACCATTTCTAAAGATTTTCATCTGTTAGGTAAACCACGAGGCGCACTTGAAAAAAAGTCAAAAAAAGTCCCCTTTAATAGTTGAGTTTTTCACATGCTTGCATCGATTATTTTGGACTATTTTTAAAAGAAAAAGTTTCGGCAAAAAATACCATTCCCTTCAAACATTCACTTACTATGTAACCGCTCCTCCCACGAGAAGTACTGGATATCGTGAAAAAGAGTTCGATTCTCTTTTTTATCAATTTATCAATCAGGGATACGACATTATAGAAATTAAAACAATTCCACACGCGGGACAAAAACAAGAAGGTTTTTGGATCGTTTGTCTCGTCGGAGCACTGAATGAAAATAGTGCTCATTTAAATTTAGAAGAATTTGAAATCCCCCAAACTGAGGAACTCTATGATTTACATGTCGATCAAAACAATAATCAAAATGATAAAAAATGGGACATTGTTCGCGATTAATTTTAAGCAAAACTTTTCAGGTTCAGTCCCCACTCAGTTTATTATTTTAATCATCAGTTTAATCAGCATTGCTAGTTGTGCCAGGCCCTGGACATTGATAGAGAATCAAGAGGTTAAACTTCGCCCAACAAAACAGTTAACTTTTTGTCCGGCCGAATCTTTTCATAATAATATCGTCAGTGAAGAAGAACTCTCCTTAAGTTCTTATGAAACCTTGCTGCTCGGATTAAAAAAAGAAAAGCTAAAATTAAAAAGCATTGATCTCTTTGTCCTTTGGAGTATGGTGCAAATGCTCCATCGACCAGATTTGGCGTCTCCCACCGCCCGTTTGCAAACCGTTATTACCGTCCAAGGTGATCAAAAATACTGGGATTTTTTTACCAACGAAAATTTGATGCTCACAAATGTTGAAAATAGTCCCAAACTGCAACAAACCTTCCCCTATCCTTTTATCTATGGATTAGAAACTTTGTTAAAACATTATGGATCAGTTTATACCCTTGAAAAGTTGGCCCGCTACGCCGATCAGTATGTCGCCAAAAATCTTGAAGTATCTGAAGGTTTTGAAAAATTTCTGCTGTTACATGAACCCAAACTTAAACATCATGATATTTTTCAATCTACTTATTTTCGCGGAGACCAACTGCTGTCAAAACGCGAAAGTTATATTGCCTCCAGTATTTCAAAAATTGTTAAAAGTTATGAACAATCTAAAAAAAATCCCTCTTTTCTTGCCACCTATCAATTGAATGAAGTGCTCTTTTCCTATCAGAAAAACAACTCGGCAATGACCTTAAAATGCAATTTTGATTTGTCCTTATACGACAACAATATTTTTTTAATCGATTCCCAGATCTATAGTGGACATCATTATGGCTTTGAAACTCCTCAATTTAATGCTCTCGCTTACTCCACTCAAAAATTTATCGAACCTGAACCATTACTCGGTACTGCGTTTATCAAAGGACACTCGAATACCACTGGGGCGGTGGTTTGTTTTGGACAATCGCCATCGATGAATCAACAATTGACGATTTTTTCTAGTCTCGATTTAGATCCTGGTCAGCATATTAATCATTTAATTCAATATGGATTGCTAGAGGCCAATAAACTCGAACATTTTAATCATTTGATTCAATTTTCTCGTTACTTGTTTTTAGTCAATCCTACCCGGCTGCTGTATGAGAGTGGACGCGGAAAACCGGAACAAATCGAAAGCTTACTTAAACTCAATCTCAATCTTTTTCACGCACCTCAATTAGGAAAAATTTGGATGCATGCCCAAACAAATTCCGGAGAAAAAAGTTTTATTGTCGACGATCGATTACCTAGTCGCATGAGCTGTCATGGAAAACTTTAAAAACTCTCAAGGCCCCACCTACACCATCCTCTTGTTAGGACTGGCCTCTGGCAAAAAATGGCAATTTGTCATCGACCCTAGCGATGCCATTCTCAAACTAAGTTTAATGGAGTATCTGATCAAAAACCAAATTCCCGTCGCTAGTAGTTGTTTCGGTGAGGGCGTCTGTCAAAAATGTCAAACTGCCGATGGAATTCTTTCTTGTCAGCTGTCTTTAAAAAACATTATGCAACGCCTAAGAAAGCAGAAAAAGTATGAGTTTATGGTTAAATTTAGCTATTTATAGGGTCTTTAACTCCTCAATTGTATTGTCAGATAAGCTTTAATGGGTTCTCATTATATAGACCTAATGACTGACATTAGTTTGGCATACTATCTCTCCTGGCAATCAATCGCTGTAGACTGGTTTGGGGATCATAAATGCCAATATAAATGCCAAAATGTCGTGCTCAACTTTTTAAAAAACATCCCGGGGGGGGTAAATGAAATTCATCTCGACTTTTATCTTTTTGATTTTCTCGCTAACTTTTTCGCAAAACCTCTGGTCCAATGTCAGTTTTAAATTGGCCACTTATAATATCAGAAACTTTGATCAAGATAATCGCGATAAAATTCGTACTGACCAAAAAGAATTACAAAGAATATTAGTCAGTCTACAAGCCGATATTATAGCGGTTCAAGAGATTGTTAATGTGGCGGCTTTTAAAACCTTTCTAGCTGAGCATTTAAAGACTTATGACATGATTCTTTCCAACTGTGGTGGCAGTGGTAGTCAACACTTAGGATTTGTTTATAACAAAAATAAAGTGGTGCTCAAAAAGTCTTGGCAAGATGATCGATTAATTATGTCGGAAAATTGTGGTGGAGGTGTTCGTCCGGCATTTTTGGCCAATTTTCACTTAACGACTCAAAAAATTGATATTTTGGCCATGGCGGTTCATTTAAAAGCCGGGTCAAAACCAAAAGACTTAGAGAAAAGAAAAGAGCAATATAAAATTCTTAATACCGTTATTAACGAACAGTTAAAACAGTTTCCCAATATGGCCATTTTGGGAGATTTTAATACCACTGATCATGTGCCTGGAAATCCCAGTTATCGCGATTTTAATGAGTTTTTAGATCAAGTTAATTTTCTAGATTTAAGTGCTGAACTTGAATGTACCGCTTATTGGTCTGGAACTAAAAATGATGGTCTTGAATATCCCTCTTTACTTGACCATGTTCTTGTTTCCAAAAATTGGCATTCAGTTTTTAAACAAGAAGAGGTTAACAACGCTTCTCACTGTCAAAAAGTTTCATGTGATGTGAATAAAGCTGATCAGCTAGGAGTCAGTTACACTCATGTGAGCGATCATTGTCCCGTGGTCACAACTTTTAGTAGTCCACAACCTGAACAGCGGCAATGATTAAAAATTTGTAGCATCTAGCTCATTCACTAAAATCCTTTCCTGCTTTCCAATAATTTACTAAAGACAGTAAAAGCCTTTTCTATTAGACTTTATTTTCACTCTTCACTGGAAAGGAAACTTAAAATGATGAAATACTTATCGATCGATCTCGAGGCCACCGGACTCGATCACGATTGCCTGATTATCGAATTTGCCATGGTTCCATTTGATGCTCAAACGCAAAAGATGGCCACCCACCTTGCTGACCATTTTTACTTACAATGCCCTAGTTTTGAAGAGCTCAAACCAAAGCTCAATCCGTGGGTCATTGAGCATAATGAAACATTAATTAAAAAGGCGCATTTACAAGGACTGAATTTAAACGATTTTAAATTACGTTTACAAAAATATTTTCTCTCTCCTGAGGTAAAAACTTTTTTTCAAGACCAAAAACCTGTTTTATTTGGTAAATCTCTCAACGCCATTGACCTCCCATTTCTTAATCGAGATCTAGGTCATCAATTTATGCGCGAAAATTTTAGTCACCGGGTTCATGATCTGACCAGTGTTGTTTACCATTTAATCGATCGACAACTTTTGCCTCCAGCATGCGAATCTGGCTCATTTTTGATGAAGCATTTAGGTTTTGGAGAAGTGGCCCATACTGCCTTAGAAGATGCCGTCAACACCGTCAAAATGTATTTTCAATTATTGAGTAATTTTAAGACTTCTTCTTTTTGATTATGAGGTAATCCCTCTTGTGCCTTTTTTGTTGTTACTGGCTGAACCAGCAGATCGCTGAGGAATCCATCAACGGTAATCACCAGAAAAAAGACTGTTCCCGCCAAAATCAAACCTTTTATTGGAGGGATGGTAAAAATTCTCACCAAACTAAATGCGGCAACAACAAAGATAATAATTTCAAAAAGTAAAAATAGTTTTAACCCTATAAAAACAAAAATTATTTTAGGAAAAACTAAAATAACTGAAATCATCATAATCAGACTCAACCAATGCCTAAATTTAAGAGGAGTAGAAAGATATTGATTGAAAATCAAACCGACAGTGGCAAAAATAACGGGATGGAGAAGTTCCCGAATAAAATTAAGAATGACAACGCCAATATGCAGATGACTTTCCGCCACTAACCCAAGTATTAATCCCATCATCGTCAAGGCGACAAGACTAAAACTAATACTGGTATTAAATTTTAACTGATCAAAAAGTGATAAAGGATTTTTATAAAACTCTCGTACCAAATAGAGTAGATCTTTTAATGGTGGATTTTCCACTTCTGTTAGCCATGAAAAAGGATCTTTAAAATCTACTAACGTTTTTAACATCGTGGTTTCTTCATCGATAATTTCAATCCGACAGAGCCGAATTTTAGCAGGACCAATTTCAATCACATCCGTATTTTGAATCAGAATTTGATCAATTTTAAGTCCATTGACTTTGGTGCCATTGGCACTTTGTTGGTCAATCAGCGTGAGTTTGTCATTTTTAAAAAGAAAAATGGCATGAATTCTGGAAACATCCGCAAAGTTGAGTTTAATTTCTTTGGCCTCGCGGCCGATGTTAACTGGTTTATTTTCTTTGAGTTTTAAACGAACAGGATGAATCTGTTCGTTTAAATGAACTTCAATATCAATCACACATTTTTTCAAAAAAGATCATCCTAAAAAAAACAAAAATTCAGCTTAATATTTCACTGAACAATTTATTTTCAAACTGGGTACAGTAAATATATTCATCGGTTTAACTCTTATTTGCAACAAACAATGTGCTAACTGAATCACAAAAAAAGAAACATTTTTTTTGGGAGCTGATAAATGTGCCGAAGTCACGGGTTCACTTTTTAAGGCCTGAACTCGACCCGGAAGATATTTTACTTGTTGCTCTTCACGATAAAAATACGAAAACTGCCAAGTAATATCAGTGGCAAGGCCTTGACCAATTAAAACTTTGATGCTTTGACAAAAGTCATCGTGATGCTCAAGGGATAGTTTTTCGACTACTAAAAAAAGTTGGGAAATTATTCGATGATAATGGGCCTTGATAATTTTTTGCTCCTGGGCACTGAGAGCACCAGGTAAATCAGGTCGGCCAAGATTTTTCCATACGTCACTAAAATGAAGTTCTTGAGATTGAATGGATAAACCATGAAACTCCAAAAGCTCATTGGTCATTTGCAGAAAAGAGTTGGCCAAATATTCATTTAAAAAATTCTGTAGTTTTTCGGCATCAGGTGCAAAACTAAAATAACGAGTAATAAAACTTTTGAAACCTCCACTCTTGGTATTGACGAATGCACCTTCTTTACAAAGTTTCAGGCTGACAAATTTTTTTTCTCCACCATAATCAATCATCAAATCGGCCACGCCATTATGCTGAAGATTAAATTTTCCACAAAGTTCAACGCGATTAAGAGGGGCGGGAAAAAACTTTTTTATTTCTTTTGCTGTCGCCTGGGCCATATGAGGTAATTGACGGAAAAGTTCCCGATCCCCAGAAATGAGCTTTTGCTGATAAAGATTGAGTAATCCTAAAAACTGGGGATGTATATGATCGATAAAATCGCTCTCAAGATGGTCGAATCGAGAGAGCGTTTGACCAACTAAGTACTCAAATATATTGCCTTTATACTCGTTTAATCCCGCTTCTTTTTGCGCCTTACTTAAGACCATAATAGGCCCTCATTAAAATATTTATTTTCCTATAATTAATACAACGCACTAGCTCATAAGTCTCGGATTCTATAAGATAAATTTGAAAATCACTTTTCATTTTAGCTCCAACTAATTAGTCTAATTAGTATAACTTATTGAGGGACGAATGCAATTTCCCCAAGTCATTGAGAGAGTTTCTGATCTAACTCTCCCCCATATTCGCGCCATCTTACAAAAATCGGCGACTTTTAAAAAACATTTACTCAATCCCTTTTCCCTCTCACCGGATCATCAACTTTCGGCCACCTTACTGGGGAATGCCA
Source organism: Bacteriovoracaceae bacterium (assembly GCA_044356225.1). Taxonomy (GTDB): domain Bacteria; phylum Bdellovibrionota; class Bacteriovoracia; order Bacteriovoracales; family Bacteriovoracaceae; genus JBIKWR01. The sequence goes on from JBIKWR010000034.1 coordinate 6,902, forward strand.
GGCCAGGTTTTACTTGCTTATTTTTTGAAGACTCAACCCGAACTAAAACTTCTTTTATCAAAGCAGGCCTTAATTTAGGTCTTCACTATATTCCGTTTGAAGTCACCACTTCAAGTCTCAATAAAGGTGAAACACTCGAAGAAACTTTATTGACACTCAAACAAGTGGGAGTGGAAATGGCCATCTTCCGCACCAAAGAAGAAAATATCCTGACCCCTTTTAAGGCCCACCCCCCCTTGGGGCTGATCAATGGTGGCGATGGAAAAAATCATCATCCCAGTCAAGCGTTGCTGGATGTTTTTACCATGATTTGTGATGGCCATAAAATCAGAGGTCTTAAACTGGCGATCGTTGGCGACTGTGAGCATTCGCGCGTTTGTTATTCGCTGGTAGAGCTTTTGAGCATGCTAGGCGCTGAGATTTTTTTAGTAGCGCCCAAAGAAATGAATTTAAATCGCTATCAATCTTTTAACATTCGCCATTTAACTCACATTCAACAGGCCCTAGAACAAGTGGATGTTCTTTATATGTTACGAATTCAAAAAGAACGTCACGATCAATCAAAAATCTCCATGTTTGAAAATTATCGCGAGGCCTTTGGGATTACTTTTGATCGATTACAATCTCTCAATCGAAAAATTTCTGTTTATCATGCTGGCCCAGCAAATATTGGGATGGAAATCGATCAACAGACGATAAAATCGCCATTTTATCGCGGGGCCTTGCAAGTGCAAAATGGAGTTTTTATTCGTATGGCGATGATGGAGTTAATGATCGAATCAGCGATTAAAACATTTTCTAAACTTTCACACCAATGGGATATTAATGATGACAAGAGAATCAACGAAGGCCTACTTAGTCTTTGAGAACGGAATTTATTTTAAAGGAATCGCTTCATTAACTCCCGAGCAATTGATTCATTTTAAAAAGCAAGGCCATTGGGGTGAAGCGGCTTTTACCTCGGCGATGACTGGTTATCAAGAAACCGCTACCGATCCTTCATTTTTAGGTCAACATATTATTTTTACCGCCGCTCACGTAGGTAATTACCCCGCTGTGGACCAGGTAGCGCAAAGTAAAAAAATTGCGGCAGTCAGTTTGATCGCTCGAAATTTTTCCAAAAATGCTTGGTTAGATAATTGTGGAGTACCACTTTTCCATAGTTGTGATGTGCGAGCTATCGTCAAATATTTAACGAATAATCCTCATCATAAGGCGGTTATTTCCAATACTCCCTTAATTGAAAAACGCGCTTTTATCGATTTTGTTCCGACTGATAGTGATTTAAAAAAAGTGAGTCAAGAACAAGTGATGGTCCATCAATCGGGTGAAATGCCCATTGTCGCTATTAACTACGGCATGAAACTTGGCATTTTAGAAAATTTAAAAAAATTAGGTTATCCCTTAATTTCTGTTCCTTACGATACCTGCTTTGATGATATTTTAGCGTTTAAACCTCGCTTGGTTTTTTTATCAAATGGCCCTGGAGATCCAAGAGAATACTTGGCGCAAATTAATGTGGTTAAAGAGTTGCTAAAGGCTAAAATTCCGGTGCGGGCGATTTGTTTAGGTCACCAATTAATTTCACTGGCGCTAGGACTGAAAGTCGAAAAATTGGCCTTTGGTCATCGAGGAATCAATCATCCAGTGCTCGAGCATTTGACTGGTAAAGTTTTAATCACCAGCCAAAATCATGGTTATGCAGTGGCATCAGAAAATCAGCACAGTTTATTAAAAGAAAATGACTATGTGGTTTCCTACTCCAGCTTGTTTGATGGTTCGGTTGAAGGAATAACTCAGTTAGATCATTTGGTAAAAACAGTGCAGTTTCATCCCGAGGCCAGTCCTGGTCCACATGATGCGGCTCCTTTTTTTAGCGAAATCAAACATTATCTGGAAAATTTTAATCACCGTGAAAATTTAAGAACGCTCAATTTAACTTCTGCTAAAAGTTTAGAGCAGCTAAAAGTCTTTCGGAAAACCAAATATCAAAAAGTTTTAGTCATCGGTTCTGGTCCAATTAAAATTGGTCAGGCCAGCGAATTTGATTATTCCGGAACTCAGGCTTGTCGATCTTTGGCCGCCGCTGGAGTTAAAGTTATTTTGTTAAATTCAAATCCTGCCACCATTATGACGGATAAAGATCTAGCGTATAAAACATATTTAGAACCTATTTCTAAAGACAACATCAAAAAAATTATTAAAAAAGAAGGCGTCGATGCCATTCTCTCCACCATGGGAGGCCAGACGGCTTTGAATTTAGCAGTTGAATTGGAAAAAGAAGGTGTCTTGGCGCGATCAGGGGTGGAACTTTTAGGCGCTAATGCTCGCACCATTGAATTGACGGAAAACCGCAACCTTTTTTCGCTTGAACTGACCAAACTTGGATTTTCCACTGGCAAGAGGAAAACTGTTATCTCGGCCAAGGAAGCTTTAGCAGCGAGTGAAACCGATATTGGTCTACCTCTTATCATTCGTAATGATTTTGCCTTAGGTGGTGCTGGGGCGACATTTATTTTTACCAAAGAAGAACTCCATCATTATTTATTAAGATCAGAAGTACGTTTCCCTCTCACTCTAGAAAAAAGTTTGCGAGGTTGGAAAGAAGTTGAACTAGAAGTCATGGTGGACTGCGAACAAAATGGACTGATTATTTGTTCGATTGAAAATATTGATCCCTGTGGTGTGCATACAGGCGATTCTATCACCGTCGCCCCCGCGCAAACGATTAGTGATGTTTGTATGCAAAAAATGCGGACCATGGCGTTGGTTATTGCCAAGCATATGGGAGTGGTGGCCGGTGGGGCGAATGTGCAATTTGCCATCAATCCTTTTGACGACCAAGATATTGTGGTGATTGAAATGAATCCCAGAGTGTCTCGCTCTTCTGCCTTGGCATCGAAAGCAACCGGCTATCCGATCGCCAAGATTTCTGCACTATTGGCGATTGGTTATACCTTGAAAGATATTATCAACGACATCACACAATCTTCTCCCGTGAGTTTTGAACCCACTCAAGATTATGTGGCAGTCAAAATTCCGGTTCTGCCTTTTCATAAATTTCCTTCTGCCGATACGCGCCTAGGTCCACAAATGCGAGCGGTGGGAGAGGTTTTGGCGATCGGTGGAAATTTTAATGAAGCCTTTATGAAGGCATTAAGATCTCTCGAGGTCAATTTAGAAATACCTAGTCTTTATCACGTCAGAGGAACGCCCTTTGAAATTTCTAACGAGTATATTGAAAATCGTTTAGGCCAACAAATGGAACTCTGTTTGGTCACCGTCTTAGCGGCGCTCAAAAGGGGCCTTACCAAACAACGCATTTTTGAACTCTCTTTTATCAGTCCATGGTTTATTGAACAGATGCAAGATTTTTTAAATTTAGAAATGCAAATTGATGGCATGGAGTTTAAAAGTTTGGCCAAAGATCGAGATCTTTTTATTCAAGCAAAACGATTTGGTTTTTCCGATAAATTTCTGGCAAAACTGACTAATTGTCGCGAAAGTACCATCACCAAATTTAGACAAAAAGAAAATATCCTACCGGCATTCAAAGCAGTGGACACTTGCTCTGGGGAGTTTGCTGCCGAAACACCCTATTTTTATAGTACCTATGAAACCCAATCCGAGTTAAGGCCCTTTGGGCACTTAGCAATTGCCATCATTGGTTCTGGTCCCAATCGGATTGGACAAGGAATTGAGTTTGACTACAGTTGTGTCAAGGCCTGCGAAACTTTAAGACATAAAGGAATAAAATCCATTATGATCAATTCGAATCCGGAGACTGTATCCACGGATTATGATTCTTCTGATCGATTGTACTTGGCCCCACTTTATAGTGAAGATGTTTTTGATATCTTAACCATCGAAAATCCTCGTGGAGTCATTTCTTGTTTTAGCGGGCAAACAGGGATTCTGTTACGAGAGATTTTAGAAAAATCTTTTCGGGCGAAATTAGCAAAATTTAATTTTTTAGGACCAAGCAGTCACGCTTTAGAAATTACGGAAGATCGAAAACTTTTTGCCGATTACATTATGGATCTGCCCTTGTCACAAACGAAATCCAGAGAAGTTAAGGGTTATCAAAACTTAGTCGACACCATGATTGACATGGGATTTCCACTGATCATCAGACCAAGTTATGTCATTGGTGGTGAGTCGATGTTTATTTTTACGAAACATGAAGACATTCATACTTTGCCATTAGAAATCAAACAAAATTTACAAAATGGTGGCATGGTCTTTCAAGTTGAAACTTATTTAGAAAATGCGCTGGAATATGATGTTGATCTTATCCGAGATCAAGAAGGTCATTGTATTTTTACCGTCAGCGAACACATCGAGCATGCGGGAGTTCATTCTGGAGACAGTGGAATGATTACTCCTCCTATTTGCTTAACTCCCAGCGGTTACCAAAAATTAAAAAATGTCAGTATCCAAATGGCGGAAAAATTAAATATTGTCGGTCCGATCAATATTCAATTCGCCATCAAAAATGAAGACATTTTTTGTATCGAGGCCAATCCACGCGGTAGTCGCACTTTACCATTTTTAAGTAAGGCCTATGATCTTAATTTACCTCGACTTGCAGTCGAGGCAATGATTGGTGAATCGATTGTTAGTTTTGATACGGAAACGATGAAGTATTTCTGTGTTAAACAAAGCACTTTCCCCTTTGATCGTTTTCCAAACGACAGTATTATTTTGGGCCCCAAAATGCTCTCTACAGGTGAAACCATGGGCATTGATTTTGATAAACACCAAGCCGTTTTAAAATCTTATTTGGGAAATTATCCTCACCTGCAAAAACCAGGCAAAATACTGATGAGTCTTTCTGATAAAACTAAAAATCAAATTTTACCTTATCTTAAATTATTAGATTTAAGTGGCTTTAGTTTTGTGGCAACCAAAGGAACGGCAGCTTTTATTCAAAAACAAGGTTTTGCTTGTGAAGTGGTCAATAAAATTAACGAAGATAATCACACCATTCTTGACTATATCAAAGGACAAGATTTGCGTATGGTTTTTAATACTCCCGTTAATTTTGGGCAATCTCAATCAGATGGCCAAGATATCAGGCAAGCGGCAATTAAAAATACGATTCCTTGTTTCACTCGCATCGAAAATATTAAAGCGGTGATCGAATCTGTACTTGGGTGCCATAAAGAGCATCTGACTCCTATTTGTTTACAGGATCTGCCTCATGTCCATTCCTAAAAATGTCTTAGAGCAGACCATTGTTGCTCTCGATGGAATGTCACTCGCGGAAGTTTTTAATTTTTTAAATCAATGTAAAGGCCAAATACCTCGAGGGAAAATTGGGCTTGAACTTTTTAATTCTTTTGGACCTGAAATAGTCAATAAAATTTATGATCAGTATAAACTTAAAATTTTTCTCGATTTAAAACTCCATGATATACCTCAAACGGTTTATCAGGCGATAAAAAGCTTGCAAGGGCTTCCGGTGGAATTTCTCACCATTCATTTATCAGGGTTAAGTGAAATGATCCAAGCGGCGCTCAAGGCGAGGGATGAATTTTTACCAAATACTAAACTTTTAGGTGTGACTTATTTAACCTCTCTCTCCGAGAGTGAATTGCAGACCATTTATCCACAGTTTAATTTATCACAGAGCTTTTTAAGATTAGTCCAATTGGCCGAGCAGTTAAAAATGGATGGTCTAATTCTTTCTGGACATGAGTTACCCTTGGTTAAATCTTCAATCCTTAAAGTCTGTCCGGGAATTCGTTTGAGTGAAGAAGGCCCGACTCATGATCAGAAAAGAGTCATGACTGCTCAGACCGCCTTATCCCAAGGAGCAGATTTTTTAGTGATTGGCCGCGCACTTACTCAGGCGAAAAACTTGGAGGCGATTTTGGCCTTAATGAAGTCACTTTACTAAAAAAGTGATTGACTCGGCCAATGCTCACACGATAGTTGAGTTTTTTGTTTTTTTGCTCTCTATTCCCTCTCAAATTTTCCTCTCAAAACTCTTTATATTCTCTGTGAAAATGTCGAAAAAGTGATGATGAAAATTAACCTATTTTTCATATTCATTTTTTTGTTTATGTTTCTCAGCTGTGAAAAGTTTGCTGAGCAATTTTCCGTTGATGATGAAAGTCCAGCTACCAATAATAACAACAACGACGAAAATATTTCTAACATTACGATCACCAATGTCACCTCTTCCACCGCCAATGGAAGTTATAACAATCCCGATGTCATCTCCATTCAAGTGACTTTTTCAAACAAGGTATACACTAATACCACGGGAGGTTTACCTTACATCACTTTAGAAACTGGCAGCAGTGATGGATTGGCCTATCTCAATTCTGGATACGGTACGACTTCATTAACTTTTTTATATACTGTTGTTGATGGCCACAACTCAACTGATCTCAACTACCACTCCACCTCGGCACTGACCGTTCCCACGGGTTCTTTTATCCGAAGTGCATTTCCTAATGGTCAGAATATCGATGTGACATTACCTGCACTGTCGGCGGCTGAATCTTTGGCGACAAATAAAGCAATTATTATCGACACGCTTGAACCCACGATCAATTCCATCGACGCAGTTTCGGCAAATGGTATTTATATTATTAACGACACGGTTACCCTCAAAGTTAATTTTGCTGAAGTCGTTTATGTTATAGGTACACCACAATTGTCCTTAGAAACTGGATCGACTAATCAAATTGCCAATTATTCTTCTGGGTCTGGCACCAACTCATTAAATTTTACCTACACGGTTCAATCTGGAGATGTCGCCGCCGATCTCGACTACACCACGACTACAGCGTTATCGTTAAATGGTGGAACGATACGAGATCTCGCGGGAAATAATGCCACCTTAACTTTGCCAGCACCAGCTGCCGCTAACTCACTTTCCAATTTACAGAACATCGAAATTGATGGCATCGCACCTACCGTCACGCTCGTCAGTTCAAGTGCTGCCGATGCAGCTTACAAAATTGGCGATGGGGTGCCCATCATCGTAACATTTGATGATTCAGTGACGGTGACTGGTACGCCTAGGCTTTTGTTAGAAACTGGATCGAGTGATCAAAATATCAATTATAGTTCAGGCACGACCACAACGGCTTTAACTTTTAACTACACTGTTCAAAGTGGTGATGAGTCGACAGATCTTGATTATCAATCAACCACCGCCTTAACTTTAAATGGCGGGAGTATCCAAGATGTGAATGGCAATGATGCCGTTTTAACTTTGGTAACTCCCGGGAATGCCAATTCGTTAAGTGATAGTAATAATCTCGTCATCGATGGCATTGTTCCCTATGTCACATCGGTCACCGCCTCCAATGCTAATGGCACTTATGGAACCGCACAAGTGATCAATATTCAAATTCAATTCAACGAAAATGTCACCGTCACCAACACCCCTCAACTGGGATTAGAAACTGGAGTGGTAGATCAGGCCGTCGATTACAATTCGGGTTCAACCACATCCACCTTAGTTTTCCCCTACACTGTTTTGGCCGGTCATGAAACGGCCGACTTAGATTACCGAACCAACTCCTCTCTCATACTGAATGGAGGAATGATCAAAGATGCTGCTGGCAACGATGCGACTTTAACTCTGGCGGCACCCGGTGCGGTCAATTCATTAGGTAACAACAAAGCGATTGTTATTCGAGGTGCTTCGATGTTTGTCATTCTTAATCCCAGTGATACCACCACCGATAGTTGTGCCACTGTCACTGTAAATGCTCAGTCTCCCTCTGGAGTCATCGATCCGCATTATAGCACCGATGTAACTCTCGTGGCAGATGGCAATGCGACAGGTGAAGGGATCGTGAACATCAATTTAGGTACTGGCAGTTTATCTCTTTGTAATGCCACGGCCGAAACTGTTAATCTTTCATTAACTGATTCGCAGGCCACAGGATTAGCAGTTACTTCAACTCAAAATATTATTTTTTCTCCGGGGGCACTTAGTTCCATGGTTTATACCACTGCACCTTTGGCCAACCAAACTTTAGGAAATAATTTTCAAACTCAGCCAGTGGTTACTCTTTACGATGCCAATAACAATATTCTCACCAACAACAGCACCGCCAATGTTACATTAACGGCATTCACTGATGCCCTTTGCATCACTGCTGCCGGAGGCACTCTTAACAGCAACACTGCCACTGCGGTTAATGGAGTGGCGACTTTTGCGGGTCTTGATTATAGCTTGGCCGCAACCATTTATCTTAAGGCCACCGTCAATGCTATTACTCAATGCTCTAACGCTACCACCGTCTATCATACCCTGGCCTTATCCACCGGCAGTCTTATCTTGAATACTCTAGACACTGCGACGATTACTATCACCGGTGGTGTACCTGCCCTCACGTGTGATGGTTTTAATCAAAATCAATCCGGAGCTTCGATCACTTCCAGTTGTTATGTTTGTGGTGCTAATAGTTGTATTGACTATTCCGCTGGTAAACAAGGCGGAGGCAATGTGGATATTTTATCGGTATCAGATAATGCGGTAGCGACTAATAATCAAATCCTTTCATTCACCATCAATGGGCCCAAACTTCTCAAAACTAATGGCAATGAAAACTTTGGAGTTATCAATAATGGAACAGTCTCATACACTATTGGCAATCAAGGAAATGCTAGTGCCAATAACTTAAATGTGGCGATTGGTGGAGCTGATTCCGCCCGATTTAGTATTGGCGCTACAGATACCTGTAGTGCTCAAACTATATCCGCTCTTGCCAGCTGTGTGGTGGCGATTGATTATACCGATGGTGGGGCCGGGAGTGGAACTATCCATTCTGCCACTTTAACCATCACTGGCAGTAATGGTGGAGAAACTGTTTTAAATTTAACTGCTGAGGTACCCTAATGAAGTGGTTTTTAATTTTTGGATTTTTATTTTTATCTCACTCCTTGCAAGCGATGGACTTAAAATCCTGTGAAGAAATAATTCATCAATACCAAGGCGTAAATCAGAATTTTGAAAAATGTGAATCATTTTTTTATCAGCAAAAACCAATTGTCATGAATAATATTTATGTCTTTAAAGGCGATCAATGGATTTGTTTTAAAAGTCGCCAACATAAAAATTGTTGGTACGGTCAAAACCCCGACTTCCATCAAATTATTCATTTTAAAGTTAAAAAAATTGGCGATAGCTATTGGGCGACGATTGTCGATCAACAACCAGATGGAAAGCTCATTTTAAAATCTGCTCCTGATTTTTTTAAACCTGTCATCAATCGAGCACTCAGACATTTAACATTGAAAAAAAATAGTCATAAAATTCAAAAAATAGATTTTAATCAAAATCAATTGGTAGTCCTAAATCAAGATGGGCAGTTGGAAGTTTTTCACCTCGCGAGTAGCGATCTAGGGACCAGCAGGCCCTTTTCTACCCAACCCCATATCTCGAATAATAAAATTTTAGATTTTATCTTTTATCAAAATCAACTGATTGTTTTGGATACTCAAAAACTAATCTTGCTAAAACCAAATAAAAGTGTCTTTCATGGTTTTTCCCTGGCGCATAAACTCCAACTCATCGATGGGGAGTTATCGATTATTGAAGTTTTATCTGATGGCCAATGGATCTCTCACCAACTACCGACTGATTTGCTAAAATAAGTCGGCGGACAAAAGCGATGGACGAAAAAAGGCATCGAGCGCATAATTAAAGTATGCGAATTTTTGCAGCATTATACCTTATTATCTTGACCCTAGCGTTACCGCCTTTGGCCCTGGCCGCGCAGTGGGCGGTGGTCAAAACCAATTACTCCATCATTTATGCACACCCCGATCGCACATCACCGATCGGTTATATTCAAAGTGGAAAAAAAATTCGCGTGGGTGATGTAATCAAACGCCAAGGGGCCATGCTCCCTACTTTAGTTTCAGGAAAAGTGGCCTGGATTTCCGCCGCCGATTTAATCTTAAAAGATGAGCAAGACACCGATTATCATCGATTAGAACGCCAAGTTTTTAATGAATCAGGAATCCCACTTTCTTCCAGCAGAACTGAAATTAGTATTGAAGTGGGTGTTTTTCAATTGGGCCCGGAATGGAGCCAGTATGGACAGACGGCGAACGCCGAAGCGCCTTCTCCCTATGGCACTAGTTTTCATTTGCGAGGAAAATATTGGAGAAGTGCCCAAAACCCTTTTGGATTTGGCATCGGATTAAAATATTATACAGCTAGCGATGGATTGTTATCATTTTCTAGTTTAGGAGGAATGGCCTCCATTTCCTTTCGACTCATGCAGGCCGCGAAGGGTACAATCGAACTTGATGCCGGACTTTTTTACTCTCCCCAAACGGAATTTTCCATTGTTCTCTTAGGAGATGAGTTGTCTGATACTGGCACCAGCTTGGGGTTTGAATTTGGTGCCCGCGGAACATATTATTTGCACCCTAAGTATCATCTGCTCGGTGCTCTTGGAATAAATACCTTAAAACCCAACATCACGACTAAAAATGAGGCCATCACTGTCGATCTTTCCAACTCGACATTTACTGGTTACCAGGTCTACCTTGGTGTTGCTTACTTATTATGAATACTAAAAAATCTGTTTCCCAAATCCTCGATCGACCACCAGGCCCTGCACTTTTTACTTTTTATTCGGCCTTAAACTCGCCTACGGGAATTGTTTCTATTCCTCATTCTGGAGAAATTATACCCGAAGTTTTCACTTCGTTTTTAACGCCCGATCAAACCGCCAAAGATCAAGATCTTGACTACAAAGTAAACCAGTTAGTCGAGATCGAAGAGTTAAGAAAAGCAGGAATCAGTGTGATTGTGGCCCATATCCATCGAGTCGCAGTGGATTTAAATCGATCTCCCGAATTGGCGGTGCTTAATTGGAAAAAAAATTCTCACGGTGTTCCTTTAGTTTTAAAAGAACCTACTCCAGCGGATTACGAAAAACTAAAACTAGATTTTTATTACCCCTACTATGAAATGCTTAAAAGTATGATCAATGAAGTTCAACGGGCCATTCAAAAACCTGTACCATTTGTGGATTTACATAGTATGCCCTCAACTGCCACCGCCTATCATCTGCAACAAAATCCCATGCAAAAAAAAGATCGGCCAGATTTTTGTCTTTCCGATCGACACGGAAAAACATGTCCGCCAGAATTTATTGGAGAGATAAAAACCTTGTTTCAGCAACAAGGATATCTAACGACTATCAATGACCCCTATCAAGGCGGATATATCACCGAGTTTGTAGGAACACTTCCTTGTCACAATATTCAAATAGAAATAAATCGAAAACTATATATGGATGAACAAACGCAAACTTTAATTCCTGAGAAGGTTCAATCTTTGAAAAAAAATATCACGAAAACGTTAATTAATTTTTTAAAATAAAAATTATTTTAACCACAGTCGCCCTTTTTCTTGATCTAAATTAACCGCCGACTCTTTCGCCTTAAGTAAAAAGTAGTTAATTTTTTCTTCTGGGTCAGAAAAATTATCTGGATCATCACTTTCATTCGCTTTTAATTTTTCTAAATATTTCTCTTCTTCTTTTGCCATTGCTCTTTTTAACAATGCTTTGGCCTTTTCAATTTTTGAGGTTTGCGAAAAATCACTGCCAAATTGATCAAAAGCAAACTGATAAAAAGGTGTCAGATCATGACGCAATTCAGGCGCTCGTTCTAAAGTCTCAATCATTCCTCTTAAATAGTTTTGATTATGGATTTGATGAGTCCAAGCAAAATAGTAAATATTAAGACCATGTCGAGTTAATTTGTTCTTAAAAGGAATTTGCTGAAATTCTCGATAAAGAATTTCAGCATCTCGAGGATGACTTTCTTGATAAGTAATTGTCGAGAGAATTTTTTTTCTCATATCTAATGCGGCAATATTTTGAGTATTCGTTTTTAGTAAAAATCCTAAAATTTGATTGCCACGTTTTTCCCAAACGATTTCTTCTTTAAGTCCCACTTCATCACTTCCCAAATCCAACACGCCCCAAATAGTTTTATCAATCGGTGACTCATACATATAAATTGTTTTTGTTTTTGCCGGAAAGAATTTATTTCTTAAATGATAAAGATAGAGTTGATAAACAATTTCTTCCAAGGGTAATTTTTTATTCTCTAAAACACTTAAATCTCGCCAAAATAAATCTTTCCAAATTTCATCCATGGATTTTTTTTCGATGATCGATTGGAGCGCTGGCCATTGAAAAATATCTGGGGAATCTTTGGTCATAGAATAAAAATTAATATTCCAGTCCGGTATTTGGGCATAGATAAATTGAGTCTCTTTTTGGTTGGGTAAACCTTCTTCGTTGCCCAAACTAAAGTCTCCAGTAAATAATTCAATGCCAAAAAGGGGATCTGAATTTTTCGCCAAATACTGTATCTTTGGTTTCATTTTAAAAAATGGATTTTGCAAGGGTACTTGAACCAAATAATGTCCGATATGATATTTTCGCCATAAAGAAGGATCTTGAACTTCCAATTCCGGCCAAACAGAAAAATCAAGTTTGCTCGCTTTGACAATACGAGCACCATTTTTTTTAATGGGAAAATATGGATGCGAAACTTGTCGTTCAATAATCGAGCGATAAAAAACCATCGGATACTGCCAAATCATAGCGACAGCTATTCCCACGACAATGGCAGACACTGAAAAAATCGTTAATGTAATTTTTTTCACAACGAAGTTATCGGAATTTTAAACTCTTTTGCTGAGGCCTTTTTAGGGCCAACTTAGGAATTTGATGATGCTGAAGCTTAGAGATCCCCGAGCAACAAGATCAACTTTCATGATGTTGCTAACCCCTTCATTTCGCTGCTTTAAAAGTTTAGTTTTTAGCGGTCGTTTTTATAAAAATCAACTCAATTTTTTTTTCATTTAGTCGAAAAGTCATTGTGAAATCAATCTTTAATTTTAATTTTTTAACCTTGGCCGTGATCGCGATGCTCGTCGCTTGTAATCCTCCTCGCGCCTCTCGTAACACTAGCTTTTCTAATTTTCAAAATGAACCACTGGGCGCTGGGGATGGAGGAAACAACAACAATTCTAACAATAATAACGGTGGTATTGAAAATTCAGGTGGAGGATCAAATGATCCCATTCCCCCAGAGTTCAATCACTGTGCCATGAATACCTTTCCTCACTTTCATGCTCATCTTGGCAATTATCACTTATGTCAAAGTGCCAGTGATTACCGCCGTTTTATGATCAAAATTAAAAATGCCATAGTCACATATAAAGTTTGTTTAGCGCCCTTAACCAGCGTCAGCACTGGCACTACTTATATAGGTGAGTTTATGTGTTTTTTTGCAAACAATGCTAACACTGTCCAAACCGTAAATTTTGCCATTAATCGCCCAGGCTATCAAAACATGTCCCTGACTGGAGTCTTTTTAACTCAGGATAAGGGTTACTATTATGGTACTCCCTACAGTGGCACATGGAAAACTCCCGATGCCTACTTTCAATGTATGGATTGGTTGGCCTATACCGGTAGCTCTACTTATTGCACGACCTTGGCGAATGCCTATTCTGAATACCAACATTACGTCATTCATATGGTCAACTAAATCAATCTCGAACTCTTCAATCGATTATGGGTCGAACATAAAACAGCTAAATTTTCATAAGTAGTTATACCTCCCTTGGCATAGGGAATTTAATGATCCAGATGCAAATATTTTATTTCATCACAACCAGGATACTGGCATACATGCGAGTCGCGATTTAAAACCTGCTGCCGTAAATTTCCGCGGGCCACTCTTGCCACCGAGCTGGATTTGGCTACTTTCACTGGCCTTGCCGTTACGCTTTTAAGCGCACAATCCAAAGCATAGTTTAGAACATCTGCAGTTTGAGTTTTTT
>JBIKWR010000035.1:0-20563 GCA_044356225.1 Bacteriovoracaceae bacterium
AACATTTGTCCAGATCTTAAATGAGGACAAATGTATTGATCAAAAACCGCCTTCTGGGCCTGATCAGGTATTAACAATAAAATAATATCAGACATTTTTACTAATTCATCGAAGGCCAAATTTTCAAAGCCATCTGCTTTAACTTTTTCTAGATAATGATCTCCTCGATTGGCAATAGCGACATTGAATCCAGAATCTCGAAGATTGAGTGCTTGAGCTCGCCCTTGAATGCCGTAACCAATAATTCCAATCTTAAGTTTTTTTGCTAAAGAAACGTCGGCATCATTTTCATAATAAATTTTTTCCATAATATTTCCTAAATATTTCCTAAATAATTCCTAATTGACAATGTTGTAGGCACGCTTGCCTTGGAATACTTGATGAATAATTTCCGCCGCAAATTTTCTTATCTCCACCACTGAACTTTCAGAGTAAAATGCACTATGGGGATTAATCAATAATCTTTCTTTAAGCCATGTTTCATTATTTTCGTATGCTTTTAAAAGTGAATGATCTTGTGGTGGTTCGATCGGAAGCACATCTGTTCCTAGTGAAAAATGAGGATGATGTTTTAAATGGGATTCTAAAATATCTAAATTTTGATAAAGTGCTCCCCTCGAACAATTGATGAGAATTCCGTGGGGGGGCATGGACTCTAAAAATTTTTTATTAATCATGCCTTCCGTTTCATTGGTATGAGGCACATGAACACTCACTATGTCTGAAGTAGCTAACAGCTCGTCTAATAAATGAATTCTTCTAAGGCCCAGTGCTTTTTCTTGTCCTCGCGGAATATAGGGATCGTAAAAAGCGACATGAGGTGAAAAAGCTTTAAACTTGAGAGCGGCACATGTTCCTATTCGACCTAATCCTAAAATACCAATACGACATTCTGAAAGACGTTTTATGGGCTCAAGAATTTTCCAATCCCATGATTTTTTTTCTAGCTCAAAATGATGTTTAAAATGATGAAGTTTTCGGTGTAGTGACAAGGCCATCGCCACAGAAGTCACTGCCACTTCTTCTGTTCCATAATCCGGAACATTACATACATCAATGCCCTTAGCGCGAGCGGCTTTGATATCGATATGATCAAATCCCACTCCAATGGAGACGATCACTTGCGCATTTTTTAACAAGGCAATTTCTTCAGCTCCAAAAAGAGTTCCAGGTCTGGCAATAACAGCGTTTGCTTCAGATAAAATTTGCTGTTTTTTTTCTGCGGGAATATTTGCGTACCAAAATATTTCAGTATTCTTGCCTAAAATATTTTTTTCAATAACCGGACCTTCCGGCATTAAACTTGGCCTATGTCCTTCTATAATCACTACTTTCATATTTTTGAATCCAACATTTTTTGGGCGGCATACGCCAGTTCTAAATCTTCCGGAAAATTTACATCGATAGATTCAATATGCTGGCATTTAAAAATTTTTGGTTTTTGTCCTATCCAATAGCGCCACTTCAACTGATCTGATTTTTTGGCGATAAAAACCGCATCGTTAATGGCATAAAAGGGCGTCAACTCATTGGAGTACGGATGCCATTCTCCAAAAGACCAATAAATGGGCATACCTTTTTCATTCACCATATATTCTTTAAGTTCTTTCACAGTAAATAAACTATCGTGGGTATTTAAATGATTAAGATAAGTCTCAACGGTTTCACTATAACGACAAAAGAGTGGACTGGTGGCGAGGGCCCACAAGACGTGAGGATCGCCTGGTATAGTTTCCATAATGTGTGCTACCACATCTGACCACCTTGGTACTCCCGTGCACATTACTGGATCCCTAGGTAAAAAATCCACTTGGCACTTTTGGGCAATATTTTTGGCGCGTTCACTATCGCTGGAAACATAAATTTTGGTGAAACAATCGGCTTTTTTTAGTTGAGCAATTTTATTTTCTAAAAGTGTCGCGTGTCCTCCAAAAGGAACAAAATTTTTATTCTCCACGCGTGATGAACCTTCACGAACGGGAATAAGAGCAACCACCGATTTTGACCTTACATTATCTTTTGACATGAAAATTCCTAAAAAATTAATTGGCCAAATACTATCGCAAAAGGCCCCTTTAGAATACGATACCCAATAAAATTATGGTAAATAGAATTTTCTCTCAATTACCGTCGAGGATTTGATTTTGACAAATAGCAGAAATCCACTTGTAAGTATCATTTTACGCTCTAAAAATGAGGAGCGCTGGGTCACACCTTGCCTAGAGGCCATCCTTGGGCAAAGTTATAAAAATTTTGAAATTATCTTAGTGGATAATCATTCCACCGATAAAACCGTAGAAAAAGCCAAATTATATCCGATTAAAGTCTGCTCTATCGATGCCTACACTCCAGGCAAATCACTCAATATTGGTATTAATATTTCTCAAGGTGAATTAATTGTCTGCCTCTCTATCCACTGTATTCCAACTAATAGTTCGTGGTTAGGCCATTTGGTAAAATCGGTCTTAGAAGACCAAGACACTGCTGGAGTTTATGGAAGACAAGAGCCCATGTCTTTTACTTCCGATGCCGATAAAAGGGATTTATTAACTATCTTTGGACTCGATAAAAAAATTCAATATAAAGATAGTTTTTTTCACAATGCTAATAGCATTTTAAAAAAAGATTTATGGAAACGTTTTCCCTTTGATGAACTAACAACAAATATCGAAGACCGACTATGGGCCAGAGAAGTTTTAAAAGCAGGATATAAAATTGTCTATGAACCTTTGGCCAGTGTTTATCATTATCATGGCATCCATCAAGATCAGAATAAAGAAAGATGCTCAAACGTCGTCAAAATTTTAGAAACAATAAATAAAGCTGATGGTTATCAAAATAAAATATTGGCGGGCAAAGATATTAATTGTGTAGCCCTTATTCCTATTCGAGGTGATATTTTATCGCTAGGTGGAAAAACACTATTAGAACAAACGATCTCTCAAGCCAAAGCTGCTCAATCAATCAAACAAGTCATTGTCACAACTGATTGTCCAAAATTAGCTGACATTGCCCGCGCTTGTGGAGCAGAAGTTCCTTTTTTAAGAGATCCTTCGATGTCCAAAGACTATGTGGATCTTGAACAGGTGTATAAATACAGTATTGAAAAAATGGAAGAGTTAGGTCTTTTTGCTGATGTGGTTGTGGCACTGGAAGTGACTTTTCCCTTTAGACACCCCAAGCTGATTGATGATTTAGTGGAAAAACTTTTATCTTCAGGCGCAGAAAGTGTCATGCCGGTGAAAAAAGAATTTGGCTCATGTTGGAAAAAAGGAAATGACTCTCTTCAAAGAATTGATGATGGATTTACTCCTCGTCAATATAAAGATCCGATTTATATTTCTATTAAAGGACTTGGCTGTGCCACATTGCCTATTTTTCTGCGAGAAGGAAGACTTCTTGGCGATAAAGTTAATTTGATAGAAATTAATGATCCTTTTGCTTCCATCGAAGTTCGTGATCAAGAAGGTGTTTTATTTGCTGAATCAGTTTATCAACAATTTAAATCAAAAACTTCTCTTTAAATTTTGAATTGCTAGAAGATAATTCTTGATAGGTTCCACTTTCAAGAATTTTTCCTTCATGAATAAAATAAATACAGTCTGCATTTTGAATGGTGGAAAGTCGATGGGCAATGATGATGGTCGTGGTATTTTTAGATATAGTCTCAATCGCCTTTTGAATTGATTTTTCACTCTCACTATCGAGCGCGCTAGTGGCTTCATCAAGAATAAGAAGTTCAGGTTTACGGATAATCGCCCTGGCAAGTGCCAAACGTTGTTTTTGACCTCCAGAAAACTTAACCCCTTTATCGCCAATATTGGTATCCAGTCCAAGTGGGAGATTTTTGATAAACTCAGTTGCATAGGCCATTTCACATGCCAACCAAAGATCTTCATTGCTGGCATGGGGATTAGACCATAAAAGGTTTTCTCTAATGGTCATATTAAAAAGTACGGGATCTTGAGGAACATAGCCCATTTTGTCCCGTAAACTGGCAATGTCGAGCAGGCGTAAATCTGTATTATCAAAATTAATTTGACCACTATCTGGAAGCTGAAATCCTAAAATTAAGTCTACTAAAGTAGATTTACCTGAACCAGATTTTCCAACTAACGCGATCATTTTATGTTTTGGAATAAACAATGTTACGTTTCTTAATACTTGATCTCTTGCTGGATAAGCAAAAACTACTTGCTCAATTGAGATTCCCTGCTCTAATTTTTCAAACTTTAGAGAACCATTTTTTAACTCAAAACTTTGCGCTTTTTTTTCTATACTTTGCAATTGTTCAAAACTTGGAAAAATAGTTTCTACATTTGTTTTACTTGAAAGAAGTATACTGGCCGAACTCGCTACGTTTTTTAATGACCATACAATGATACCAAGATCCGATATCTGAATATTTGAGGTTTTAGTAAAATACAATGTTACGATAAGTGAAATCACTCCTAAAGGAATGGTGCTTTCTTGAAGAGAAATTCCCAAAGTGTAAGATTTTACAGCAAACTTTTTATGCTCCACCAATGAACTAACAATTCTCTTAATCGATTCTTTGGCTTTGTTATAGCCTAAGATGGTTTTTGCTCCGGAGAAAGTTTCTTCAAAAGCCACACTGTATTGATTGGCGGTTCTCGTGGCATCACTACCAATTTTATACCCAAGCTTACTTAATAATAATAAAGGCAAATAGAGAGATCCCGCGGTCACTAAGAAAATGAGTGTTGTTTGCACCGAAATAATGAGGGGGATTATCAGATAAACAATAAGCTGAATAAAACTAGAAAGGTAATTTGCCAAAGTAATAAAGGAATTGCCAACTTTTTTTAACTCTTCATTGACTGAATTATATAAATAACCTTGAGAACTACTGGAAAAAAATTCCCAACGTGCTTTAAATATTTTGTCTAATAAAGACCTTAAAATATTTATCATAAAATCATATTTCAACTTGCTATTGTAATTTAAAACATAGATCGCCAAGAGGCTTTTGAGTGACTGAAAAAATAAAAAAATAAACAAAAAAGTTAAAAGGCCGATTGGCAGAGAGAGCTTTTGAGCAAGAATCAAAAAATTTTTGGTCACTTCGCTGACATTTTTGAGTTCTGGGTCCATCAATAAATCGATCGCTGGACCAATGCTAAATGTAACCGTAGCTCCTATTAAGGCTTGCAGTAAGAGGAGAACAACGGCGAATCCTACTTGAAACTTAAAATCTTTGAGTAAATATTTAATAAGGACCAAAGTTCTCATGACAATTCTCTAATTAATTTATTTTTGAGTAAAACCGCCAAAATCTCATCACATTCTTTAGCACCTATCCCAATAATTGAACATAAATCGTCGCGGTCATTGGTACCATCAGCATAAGACAAAACATGCATCATGTTTCGTAAATTGGGCATGACCGTTTTAGTTCCGACACTGGGATAAAGATCTCGTTTTCCCATTTGCGGCTCACCCAAACATGTGGCTTGGTAGTATGAAGTGGTTTCTAATTTTATGATCGCTTTTTGAATAATTTCAAATCCACCTTGTAGACCTTTTGGTGAAACCAAATTCAAGTTATCTTTAGAGGTATGATATTCAGGGTATGAACCATATTTTGTTCGCATGATACTCACTACTGGCAAATCTACTCCAGGAGCGCAGTACTGTCTTTCGTCACTTCCTTTTTCTAGAAAACTATATTGTTTAAAATCTATTCGATTTTCATTTAACACTTTAAGGGCAACTTTATCAGCCAGTGTTTTGCCATATCGACTTGGTAAAAAAGAGTAATCACGGTCGTCGCCAACACAGTTAATATTAAAACCAGCGATCACCTTTTTTTTCAAAACCTCTAAATTATTGGCCAAATAAGTAATCGAACCGATAGTCTCTGGAATAAAAATGATACGATAAGAATATTTTCTCTTTTCTTCAGTCAACCATTTGGCCAAATACGTTGTTACGCATGGCCCACTCAATTCATTGTTGGCCAAAGAAGGATGGCATAAATACGTGGAAATAAAAATTTCCTTATCGCTCTTTCCTGGAATTAAAATCTCACCATAATTTAAAACTCCATTGTCATTGTGATGAGAATCGATCATCACTTCATATGTCTCATTTTCATTAAAACTCTCAAATTGCTCGTGACTCAAACAAAATCCCCAATAGTTAGATTTATAGTATGCGGTAACATAGGGGATTGCGTCTGGTTGTTCAGGAAGAGTGAAAAGATTTTTTTTAAGTTCATTAAATGACATGTGCTGATGAATTTTTTTGGAATAGCTAACCACATGAAGATTAGATTTTTTAAAATCAATTATTTTTTTTCCTTTTGAATCTTTAATGAAGGCATCGACAATATTCCACTCTGGAGGAATGGTCCAATCCATGACTTTGGAACCAGATGGGACTTCATTTATTTTTAAGATTGGTATAATTTCTTGGATGATTTTTAATGAATCTCTAAATCCTTGGCCAGTAATGCTTCGGCAAATGGGAAATAGTTTTTTGACTAAATCGTAAATGGTTTGTCCCACTTATTCTCCGTTAATGACAAAATGTTCCTAATACGCCCATAAGTAAAAATGGAATCTCATAATATTGTATTCTCTTGTTCACGTCCATCGTGAAGGATTGAGCAAAGGGATTAATTCTTTAGGTAAGATAATTTCCCTGAGTGATTCTAATAATGAGTTGTCAAGTGGTCCTTTTTTAATGGCAGTAATGTTTAAACTGAGTTGTTCTCTACTTTCTAATCCGAAGAGAATTTCGGCAATCTGATCAAATGACAAACAATAACGTAATATAACTTCGTGCAGAGACAGGTTGTTCATTTGAGAAAGGCGGTTAATTTTTTCAAGTGGTTTAGAAAATAAATTTAAGTTTGGTGGCAAATTCTGTGGTGAAATCATGTATAAACCTTGAAGAAAAATTGACCTCACTTGAATAAAAATATCTTGTGAATTGGCCTTGTTCATCATTTCAATTTTCTCTTCCTTGGAATCAAAAACATTAAAGGGAATTTGTATATATTTAAAAATTTTTTGATCTAGTGCAAATTGAAATTCAGCTAAGGTATAGACGGTGCATCCCAGTTTTTTAATAGAGACTCCATCGGCCAGCTTTTTTAATTGTTTCATTTCAATTGACGACAATTTTGTTGAAAGATTGTGAATCGCCAATCCTTCGAGTGATTCGATTAGACATTCATTTAAGATATTAGACAGAAAATTTTTATCAAACAATTGATCGATAGTGACTTTGCTATATACTTTAAATCGTTTGTTGCAGGAACGATGAAATTGGCCAATGTTTTTTTGGGCATATCCATAAGCTGAAGCGGTATCTAGTTTTTGTATTCCTTGGTCATATGCTGAATCTAATAAAGCGGCAATATCCTGCTCATTCGGAATGCCGATTCGGTTATTAATCCCATAAGGAATACCAAACTGAGCAGTTCCTAAAACAAATTTATTCATATTAATATTCATTGAAAACCTCTGAAATTTTTTGTTTTAAAAAATTTTTAGAATTTATCAATATGATTTCATTCCCCGAATAATCACAGGGATAGATCATTTCTAAAGAGTCATAAAAAAAGGATGGCCTATTAAGTACTTTTGCTAGAACTCCAGGAGAAGTATACGGGATGCAAATCGTTATCGCGGAAGAAAGGATGATGTCGTAAACATTCGAATCCGGGTTGAGATAGTAAAAAGATTCATATTTCTCAAGTCTTTTGAGTAGATCTAAATAGCGCACGCTAAGATTACTTTTTATTTGCGGAAATTTTTTATTTTTTAAACACAATTCTATTTTAATATTTTTTTCAAGATTAATTTCATTCACAATATTAAGAATATCTACAAAGAATTTTTCAACCGTTTCATAGGTATAGTAGTTAAGCGGACCAATAATTTCGCCAAAACTATTATTAGGCAAAACATCAAATATACATATTTTGTATTTTTTCGGCTGAACATTAAAAACCGGCTTAACATCGTAAATGATAGGTCCAACGACTAAGATCTTTGGATTAATGTCAGTATTTTTAAAACATCGACGAAGCCATTTTTCATCTCCTTCTGTCCATACATAATGTATGTCGCAATCATTAAACCATGTATTGGGAAAAAAATTGACCTCTCGATCTTTTTTAAATTTCATTCCTTTGGAATTAGTAGAAAACCAAACCATGTGAGTTTTAAAATCTCTTTGTTTGGTTAACATCCATAAATATTGAGTTGAAGAAAGACTTTGACACCAAATTATATGTTCGATTTTAGAATTTAAAACTAAGGCCAATAAATTGAAGTCACTTAAAATGAGAAGTGCCTCTGGATGAAGTAGGGCATAATAAAAACTCTTTAGTCCAATTTTGAAATGATCAGTTAATACTTTTAAACGAAATGAAAATCCTTTGTTTTGAGCAAGACAAATGTCAAAGTAGATATCGTTTGAAAATTGAACTCCTTTAATCTTAAAAATTTTTTTTTGTTCCGCAGAAATTAATTGTTCCGTGCCATAAACCAAGTTCTCACATTGATTAAGAATCTTAATTGGACCATGTTTTAAAAAGTAATTTAAACCATCAAATGGCCCACTATCGTTAAATATTTTATTACCGAAACCATCCATGATAGTGACCGGAGTATGATCAATCACAATGCGAGATTTAAAAAAAAGGATTTTTAGACTGATCATAAAAAATTGAGAAATATTTTTTAAAATCAAGATCAAAATAAACTTAATAGGGAGTTTTAAATTCCAAGATCCTGGATAACAACCTGCAAATTTAAAAGTTTTGAATTGATTTGCATAAAGTGATTTTTGCACGTGAATCATAATTTTTTGACAAATTCTCAAAGCAATAACTGCGGATGAAAAACCCAAAAAACGCGGGAAGTGATGAAGATGTTCTTTTAAATATTTTTTTAATCCCGTTTCAGTTTCTGGAATGATCTTAGAGTGTAAATCGGCATCAATTTTGAGTTGGTGTAAAAGCATTTATTTCCAATATTAATTTTCCATTAATTTAATTCAAATCAAATCTAATGAGGAGGCATATTCATTTTGATTTTTTACATTTATGATGGAACAAGTTCGTGCACCAGCTGCACTGAGTTACGAAAATGTTTAATATGATGAAAAAAAACTATCAATTTAAAAAAAATAGCTTTTATGCTAACCGGGCCAGTTGTTTGATTCCTGGTGGGGCGCATACTTATAGCAAAGGCGATGATCAATTTTCTAGCAATTCACCTAAAATCATTGATTACGGGAAAGGTTGTAAACTTTTTGATGTTGATGGCAATGAATTTTTAGATTTTGGAATGAGCTTGGGGACGGTCTTGCTAGGGCATGCTTATCCTCCAGTGCTTGATGCCGTTAAAAAAGAACTAGATCGTGGTGTAAATTTTGTCAGGCCTTCTCTATTGGAAGGCGAACTGGCAGAGATTCTTAATGAAATAATTCCTTGTGCTGAAATGGTTAAATTTGGAAAAAATGGGTCAGATGCGGTTACTGCGGCAACTAGACTCGCTCGAGCTTTTACCAATCGAGATTATATTGTCCGTTGCCAGTCGGATCCCTTCAATGCCATTCATGATTGGTTTATTGGCTCAACTGAAATGAATCGTGGAGTGCCAAAAAATATTCAAGAACTTACTCTTAAATTTCAATACAATGATTTAAATTCAGTGCAAAAATTGTTTGATCAATTTCCCAATCAAATTGCCTGTGTTTTATTAGAGCCAGTTTCATTTGAAGAACCAAAAAACGATTTTCTAGGTGAGTTAAAAAAATTATGTGAAAAAAATGGTGCCCTTCTCATTTTTGATGAAGTCGTTTCGGGATTCCGATTTTCTTTAGGCGGCGCTCAGGAAATGATAAAAGTTAAGCCTCATTTAGCTGCTTTTGGAAAAGGCATGGGAAATGGATTTTCAATTAGCGCACTGGTCGGTCTTCGCGAAATTATGGAAATTGGCGGCATTAAACATGATAGTGAAAAAGTTTTTTTATTGTCCACTACCCATGGTGGTGAAACTCATTCATTGGCGGCGGCCATGGCAACAATCAAAGAAATTCAAAAAAATGATGGTGTTTCGCATTTCTGGAAAGTAGGAAAGGATTTACAAGATGGAGTTCGAAAAATATTAAAAAAACATCAAGCAGAACATGTGATGAAGGTATTCGGGTATCCATGTAAGCCGGCCATCGTACCAGTAGATTTTGATGGAAACCCTTCGATGCGTTCGAGAACACTCTATCTCCAAGAAACTGCAGCGAGAGGTTTATTAATACCCTACATAGTACCAAGTTTTGCCCATAAAACAGAGCATGTTAATGAGGCATTGGAAATCATAGAAGACGCCATAATAGTTTTAAAAAATTCCCATGAAGAAAAAAACTTTGAAAAATATATCGAGGGACAAATTGTAAAACCAGTTTTTAGGAAGTTTAATTGAAAGAGTTTAAAATTGGAAATCTATGGTTGGGAGAAGGACATCCGACAATTGTAGTGGCAGAACTTTCAGCAAATCATAATGGTAAACTTGAAATTGCTAAAGAGAGTATTAAATTGGCGAAAAAAGCCGGAGCTAATGCGATTAAGCTGCAAACCTATAGAGCAGATACCATTACATTAGATTGCGACAAAGAAGATTTCTTAATTCCTAACACCAGCCCATGGAAAGAACAAAAACGACTTTTTGATTTATACAATATTGCCCATACTCCCTGGGAGTGGCATGGGGAATTATTTAAGTTGGCAAAAAGTTTAGATCTAGAAATATTTTCCTCCCCCTTTGATAATTCAGCCATTGATTTTCTAGAAGAGTTAGATTGTGTAGCCTATAAGATTGCTTCTCCTGAAATTACCGATATTTCTTTAATCGCCAGAGCTGCTCAAACTAAAAAACCTGTTATTTTGAGCTCTGGTGCAGCGGAGTTAGAGGATCTACTTTTAGCAGTACAAACATTAAAATCTCATGGCTGTACTCAATATGTTATTCTCAAATGTACCAGCGCTTACCCTGCTCCGCCTGAATCATTCAATTTACGAACAATTCCCGATATAGAAAATCGATTTCAATGTTTTGCCGGGTTATCAGATCACTCGGTGGGTATAGAAATTCCGATTTCTGCTGTTTCGATCGGGGCAAAAATGATTGAAAAACATTTTGTCGATTCAAAAGAAACCGAGGCGATTGATGCCTTTTTCTCATTAGATCCAATTGAGTTCGGCCAGATGACAAAAGCGATCAGAATGGTAGAAATGGCTTTAGGGAAAGTAGACTATTCTCTTCATGAAAGTGGTAAATTAAGTTATCGGGGAAGAAGATCACTTTATATTTGTAAAAATGTTAATAAGGGAGAAAGTGTTACTCAAGAAAATATAAAATCGGTCAGACCAGGATTTGGTCTTCATCCCAAATATTTAAACGAAATTATCGGACTTAAATTTAATAAAAATTTACAAAAAGGAGATCGCTTAAAATTAGAGGATCTTCAAAAGTGAATATTAATTATCGAAAAATTTCAGAAGGTTATGAAAATGAATTGGAAAAATATCAAACGGGATCACGTGCTGTAGGATGGCCAAGGCAAGAAGATGTTGCAAAAAGATTCAAAGTCATCCTTGATATTATAAAATTCGACACAATGAAAAGTGACCATCAAGTTTCAATTGTCGATATTGGCTGCGGATTGGGACATCTTTTAGAATTTATCAACGAACAAGCTATCACTTCTATTGAATATTCTGGGCTTGATATTTCATTAAAATATATAGATCGATGTAAAAATATATTTCCAGATCACGATTTTTTTTGTTGTGATTTACTAACAGAAGAATTTAATAAAAAATTTGATTTTGCCGTTATGAATGGATTGTTTACACAAAAGTTTTCTATGGAACAAGAAGATATGTTCACATTTTTAAAATTGATTTTAAAAAAAGTATTCCCTTTAGTTCATAGAGGACTGGCATTTAATGTGATGTCACCCTACGTTGACTTTAAAAAAGATGGGGCCTTTCATCTTGAAATTAACCAATTGAGTGAATTTATCATAACAAACTTAAGTCGCAACTTTGTGATCAGGCATGATTATGGTTTGTATGAATACACCTGTTATATTTATAAGGATAACCAATGAGCCAAGAAGTCGTTCTTTTTGGAAATGGGGAATTAGCGGAAGTTATCCATTTTTATTTAAATCATGATTCCGATTATAAAGTCGTAGCTTTTACTGCTGATGAAAAATTTATTAAAGAAAATAGTTTTAATGGTTTGCCGGTTGTACCCTTTGAGAGTTTATATATATCCCATCCTCCTGATAAATTTAAAATGTTTGTTGCTTTGTCCTATCGAAAGGTGAACTCCATCAGAGCAGAAAAATACATCGAAGCAAAAAATAAAGGTTATCAATTTATTTCTTATGTAAATTCTAAAGCAAGTTATTGGCCGGGTTTGGACATCGGAGAAAATACTTTTATTTTTGAAAATAATGTCATTCAGCCTTTTGTTAAAATTGGTAACAATACAATCCTATGGAGTGGAAATCATATTGGGCATCATAGTACTATTGGCGATCATTGTTTTCTGGCTTCGCACATTGTCGTTTCAGGAATGGTTAAAGTTGGGAATAAAACTTTTATTGGTGTGAACTCAACTCTACGGGATAATATTAATATTGGAGAATCTTGTGTGATTGGTGCGGGTGCTTTGATCTTAAAAGATCTAGAGGATTTTTCTGTTGTTCCTGGTAAAGGATCAGAAGTCATAAACAAAAAAAGCTTTGAGATAAATTTTTAGTGAAATGGAAAAAACTGGGATTAATCTTTAAGCCTAAATCAGATTATTCATGGTCTAAGTCTCATTGTACGGTTCCGACTTTAGATATACTGAGCGAAAATAATTATAGATTGTATTATGGAACGAGAAATGAAGATAATTTTTCTCAAATCGCATCGGTTGATTTTAGTATTAATCAAAAAGAACAAATTGTAGAAACTGATTATTCAAAACGGCCAGTATTAGAATTAGGCCCTTTAGGAAATTTTGATGACAGTGCCGTCTTTCCATCTTGGATCTTAAATAATAAAAATGAAAAGTGGTTATATTATATTGGATGGATGCAAGGTAAACGAATTCCTTTTCATGCAGCTATTGGTTTAGCAATTTCAAAAGATAATGGATTTACCTGGAAGAAATATTCTCCAGCTCCATTGTTAGAGCGTAATCAAATTGATCCCAGTATGATGGCCTCGTCATGTGTTTTGCATGATCAGGGAATTTACAAAATGTGGTATCTAACTAATCTCTCATGGTCAAATAAGCTCGGCATCATTCGTCCTAAATACCATATTAAATATGCTGAAAGTTTAGATGGAATAAATTGGAATCGGCAGGGACTGGTTTGTATTGATTTTAAAAATCCATGTGAATTTGCTATCTCCAGACCATTTGTCATTAAAGAAGATGGAATTTTTAAAATGTTTTATAGTTATCAAGGCGATGAACCTTACCGCATTGGATATGCTGAATCTAGTAATGGTAAAAGTTGGAATAGAATGGACGAAAAAGTCGGGATAACAGTCTCACAGAGTGGTTTTGACAGTCATACCATTGAATATCCATGTATTTTAAAGACAGAAGATAAAACGTTTATGTTTTATAATGGAAATGAAAATGGAAAAGATGGAATTGGTGTGGCCATACTAAAGGACTAATTTCATCACTAAGTTTGGAAATCGGTTCGGACAAAACTCATTGCCGATAAATTCATTAAATCCAGCTTTTTTATAAGCTTTAATTGCACCTAAATTTTCTTGGTGGACACCGAGATAAAATTCTTCAATATCGTAATTTTTTTTTAAATATTTTGTAGTGGTAGACAAAACCTCGGCTGAAACGCCTTTCCCTCGCCACTCGTTATCACCAATTAAAATCCCCATGATAGTCCGTTTGAGTTTGAGATCAATAGGCTCGTATTTAATATTGCCAATATGCAAATTATTAAAAAATATGCCTAACATCAAAGCATCTTTAGATAAATTTTTTTTGACGATATAATCGCTGAGCTCAAACATATCTTTTGGTTTTTTATATTCGATAAATTGATTAACTACGGGGTCAGAAAACCAATCTAAATAAGCAGCAGATAACTTAACTGGGTCTAAAGTTTTTAGTACAAATCTTTCGGAATAGATGGACGTTGAAATGATCATTAAAGTTATTTTTCTCGTAAAAGATATAATTTTTTTGCCCAATGAAGATCCTCTAAAGTATCAATATCGACCGCTCTTTCTCTCGGTAACAAAAAGGGCAAAAACTCAGGGAAGCTTACGTAATCTGTTTCGAGTAATTGGTTTGAATTAAAAAAAACAAAGTTCCCAGTATCATAAAAGGCAGTTTCAAGATTTTGACTTTGAATAGACATCGATTCAGGAAAAAATGGAATAACTCTTCCAGTGGATGTTTTTTTTAGGGCCCAAGATACAGGAACGGGATAATTAGAAACACTCATCACAGGATACAGACCTCCTTCGTTTGTGAAGAATCTATAAGCTGAGATTAAATCTTCCGAAGTGATGAGTGGGGAGCATGGAAAAACTAAGCAAACAGAATGAAATTCTTGGCCCCTATTTTTGTATTGTTGCAATATCCAACGAACGACTGTGAGCGCGGGTACATTATCTTGCGCTAGTTCGGAGGGCCTGGAAAAGGGTGGCACATAATTAAATGTTTTTAAAGTTTTCAATATAATGGAATCATCGGTCGAAATATGTATTTCCGAGAATAATTTTGATTCTTGAGCGGTAATATAAGGGTATTCAATGATGGGCTTTCCATAAAAATCAATAATATTTTTATGAGGTATTCTTTTACTTCCTCCCCTCGCCAAAAATATGCATATTGATTCTTTTGTCATTTTAAATACTCTTTTCTGTTGAAACACCACTTTTTAGTATTTTTAATGAATTTGGACCACAGTTAAAAATTAAATCAATAATACTAAGATAGGGAATAAATTCTGAAGTTGCTTGTGGGTACTGTGGATGATTGTAAGCGTGGTAAACAATTTTAATATTTTTATTTCCCATTAAATCATTTGCTTCTAGATACTCTTTTGAACCAGGTGCTGAAAGGTAAGCATCGGCACCTCGAGCGATGCAAATGCTGCAAATCAACTCGTCTTTCGTGCCACTGATTTCTTTTTTATTATACAAATCAATTGAACGAATTGTTGGAGTTTGGATATCGATTATTTTGCATATGGCCCCAATAAGTTTTTCATTCAGTTGGCACAAATTTTCATTTGATAAAAATATTTCTTCTAAATGAGGAAACAGTTCTTTAAAAAATGGTGCATTAGAATATTGCGCTTTGATTGAACGTAAGTGTTTTTGAGGGAATCCTTGCGTAGAATCAATCGCTACATCATCAATGATCTGTTCTCTTTTGCCTTTTGAAGTAACAGGAACTGTTAACCATTGAGTCCCTTGATTACCTAAAATGACATTTCTCTGTTGCCAAGATCTTTTGTTAAATTGAACATGGTCTAAAAAAACAAACTCATCAACCCTCTCCATCATAGAAAAATATCCAATCCAGGGTAAAAAAGTGGGCTGCATAATGGCTACTAATTTATTCATATTTGACGGTCAGGCGCTCTTCTCGTATCAATGTTTAGGCTATTATTTTTTTTTAACATAAAACAAGAGATAAGGCATTGAATAATGCACTTTGTAATAATTTAATTGCATTTCGAGTAGATGCTTCCATCGAAACTGGCCTAGGACATTTTTTTAGAATTGATCGTTTGGCTTCGGTTTTTTTAAATCACGGATGGTCCGTGATGGTCTTGTTAAAATCAAAAGAAAATTTAACTTTCCCTGAAAGTAGAATCCAAGTCATTCAAATTCAAGCTGATTCATTAACAGAAGAAACTGATGAAATAATAAATATTTGTCTTAAAAATAGTATTCAGCATCTTTTATTTGATATTTCTCACTATAAAAATGTTCATGTTTTGAGTGATCGTTTAGTAGATTCTTTTAAGAGAATTCAGGAAAAAGTTAAATTTCTTCACTGCATAGATGATTTTAAAATGTTTCCATTTGAGTTTTTTCATCATTTTGTTCCCTATTGGGAAGCTGGAAGGAATCAGTTAATAAATTTTCCTGCTACCAAGTATCATTTTGGAACTAAATATTTTGTGCTCGATCATCAAGAAGGTGAAGATGAATTGATTAGAGATTTTTTAAAACCGTTTCATATTTTTATTTGTTTTGGAGGATCTGATCTTCATCGTGCGACCATCAAGGCGTTGCAGCTAATTGATCATCTTAATTCTACTGATTACACACTCACTGTTAATATCGGGAAATTTTTTGCAAACGATCATGTAAAATTGATTAAAAAATATGCTGAAACAAATGATAAAACAAAAATTATCTTTGAAGGAGATATTCTAAGCGAAATGAGGAAAGCAGATTTAGCTTTTTTAAGTGGTGGCTTAACTAAATATGAAGCATGTTATTTTGGAGTTCCACAGATAATCATTCCGCAATTCAAAGAAGAAGAAGAGAGAATGGCGAGTTATTCAGATGCAGGAACTAGCATTATTTTGGATAATGTAAAATCATTTCATATGGACAAAAACAGTGAAAAACTTAAAAAAATAATGAAAAACCCTATGGTATTAAAAGAAATGTCACTCAAAGCAAGAAAAACTATAGATGGGCTTGGAGCTAAAAGAATTTTTCAAATAATTTCAGGCGAAGGAATGATTGATTGAAAAAAAAAATTG
The DNA here is from genome assembly GCA_044356225.1 of Bacteriovoracaceae bacterium. Taxonomy (GTDB): domain Bacteria; phylum Bdellovibrionota; class Bacteriovoracia; order Bacteriovoracales; family Bacteriovoracaceae; genus JBIKWR01. Next base: position 16,810 of record JBIKWR010000035.1, read on the forward strand.
ATATTGATCTTTTTTTTCTCAAACCCTCAGCTAAATGCAACTGGGAGAAAATCTAATGGCCAACATTATTATCGTCGGCTCAGGTATTGCTGGCTTGGTGGCCGCTAAATATTTATCGCAAAAACACCAAGTGACTTTGGTGGAAAAGAGTACTCAACCAGGTGGTCTTTTAGGCAGTCTCAACTTTGACTCACCTTTTACTTTTGATTTTGGAACTCATATTGTCAGCCAAACTGGGGATCAAGAGGTTGATCAATTTCTTTTTGATTTTATAGATCCAAGGCATTGGTACAAATTTCAAATTATCAAAGCCGGAAGTTTTTTTAACGGTCATCTTTATGACCAAAGCCCTTTTATTGATGCGCGTACTTTAGGACAATCAAATTTAATCAAAATCAAACAGGAATTAGAGGCTTTAAGATCAACCACCCCTCCTCGACAATTTAATAATCTCTACGAACGATCAATTTTTCACCATGGCCAAACCATTACCGAACTCATTCTCAGACCGACAATTCATCAACAGTTTTTTGAAAAAATTGAAGAATTGCCAGCAGACTTTCCTTTTTTCACTAAACGAGTTATTTGTTTTGATGATGCAGAATCAAGAGAAAAGAAAAAACTCCCTTTTTATGATGAACGTATTGCATTTAATACTTATGACCAAGGTGTTGGAAATCATTTTCATTATTATCCAAAAAAAGGCGGGATCGAAAAATTCACACAACACCTGGCCCAAGATATAGTCAATAATGGCGGAAAAATTCTGCTCAATTCTGAGTTATCTGAACTAAATTTTTCACAAGGTCAGGTGAATGCCATTAAGATAAATACCTCGCACTTCCAGGATATAGATCAACTCATCTGGACCGCACCACTTTTTCTTTTGTTACGTCATTTAAATTTCCCTGTTAAAAAAATCGCCCTTAAAATGAATAAAGTTTTTTTAGTCCATTTGGTCATAGATCGTCCCTATTTAACCAACGCTTACTACATTTCTAATTTTGACAACAATTTTAAAACATTCAGAGTTACTCTTTATAATAATATTCAAAAAGATAGTTCAGAATATAGGCTCACCGTAGAAATAATTTTGCCAGAAGCTGCCTCCGATATGGAGTCTCCCGAGCAACTAATTTTTGAAGAGCTAATTAAATTGAAAATCATTGATCCGCACTGCCAGTTACTTTTTCAAAAAGTGATCAAGGCACCAAGTGGATTTCCTGTCTTAAACCATGACCTTGATCAAGCAGTTAGGGAACAAATACAGTTAGTCGAATCAAGTTTTGAGAATATAACACTTCTGGGGAAAGCAAAAAATAGACCCTTTTTTATGTCGGAGGTGATCAAAGAAAGTTATGTCAAATCTAAGGCCTTAAACTTGAAATTTCTTACAAGCTAATTTTAATTTATCGATGACGAACGATAAGTGATTTTCTGAAAGTGTTGGATACAAGGGTAAACTTAAACATTTTTCATAATACTTTTCAGCATGAGGCAAAAAGTATTTTTCTGTCTGTCCACGGGCATAATAAGGTTGTATGTGAATAGGGATGTAATGAACTTGGCAAAAAATATTATGTTGCCTGAGAAACTCATACACTTCGTTTCTCCTGTCCATTTTAACTACATAAAGATGAAAGGCATGCACTTCTGTCTTGGAGATTTGTGGACAATCAATTGGTAAATCTTTTAATTCATGGGCATAAAGAGTCGCAAGATGGTTTCTCTTTTCAATATTAGAATTCAGTTTTACCAATTGACTTATTCCCAGTGCACTCTGGATATCGGTCAATCGATAATTGTACCCCAGCTCTTGCATTTCATAATAATATTCAGGTTCAGAAGTGTTCTCAAAATCATCTTTATTCTTAGTGATGCCATGTGAACGCAACAATCTTATTTGCTGGTCCAATTCATTATTGTTGGTTGTTAACATTCCACCTTCGCCACAGGCAATGTGTTTGACCGGATGAAACGAAAAAGCAGCGAGATCTGCAAAATCCCCATTGCCTGAATTATGCCATTTTCCATCACTGGCCTTAAACTTTGCGCCTGGGGCATGACAAGCATCTTCAATCACCCACAATTTTTTTTCTTGCGCCAACTTCCAAAATTTATCTGCGATAATAGGTCGACCGGCAAAATCAACTAAAACAATTCCTTTCACCGATGAACCATGTCGGTCTAGCAATTGAATTACTGATTCATAACTTATTAAAAATGTTTCCGGATCGATGTCGGCAAAAATAACTTCTCCGCCAACGTAACGAATACAGTTTGCACTAGCGACAAAAGATAAAGTAGGAACAATTACCTTATCACCTGGTTTAATATTCAAGCATAGGGCGGCTAAATGCAAAGCTGCAGTACCATTGGAAACAGCTGATGAATATTTGGTGTTGATAGCATGGGAAAACTTTTTTTCAAACTCAGCAACCTTCGGCCCTTGAGTTAAAAAGTCAGACCTGAGAACCGCAACAACGGCTTCAATATCGCTGTCATCAATGTGTTGTTTTCCGTAAGGGATTGCTTCCATTTGTTTTTGAAATTACCTCAAAGTTAGAGTCCACATGTTTTTTTATTTGCTGGCGCAATTCATCCACTGACAACCATGAATCATTGGACCCGGAAGAATAAGAAAACCCAGCAGCGACTTGTTTGCCACCAGTCTGTTTTTTAAAATTTTCAATATTCCACATGGGATTCGTGGGGCAAATGATGAAATAATTTTTAAACTCATAGGTATTATAACTGTCGCTTTCAGTGATCATCTCTTCATGTAATTTTTCACCGGGACGAATCCCAATCACATTTTTCTGAGCATCAGGAGCAATAGCTTCTGCTACATCTACAATTCGGTAACTGGGAATTTTGGGAACAAAAATTTCACCACCCCAATGAGCTTGTAAGGTGGTTAAAACCAAATTAACTCCATCTTCAAGACTGATCGTAAATCTGGTCATTTTTTCATGTGTGATATTAATAACTCCCTGTTCACGCATTTTTAAAAACAAGGGAATAACTGAACCTCTCGATCCGAGCACGTTGCCATATCGTACCACGGAAAGTTTCAAGTCTCGTTTACCCACCATCGCATTAGCAGCAATAAAAAGTTTGTCTGAACAAAGTTTTGTCGCTCCATAGAGATTAATCGGTGCTGCCGCTTTATCAGTCGATAAAGCAATGACATTTTTAACTCCACAATCCAGGGCGGCGTTAATCACATTTTCCGCTCCGAAAATATTGGTTTTAATACACTCCATCGGATTGTATTCAGCAGCGGGCACTTGTTTTAAGGCGGCGGCATGGATGATGGTGTCGATGCCTTCACAGGCACGTTTTAGTCTTGCACCATCTCGCACATCGCCAATAAAATATCGCATACAGGGATGCTTGGAAGTAGGATAGACTTGCTCCATATCTGATTGTTTTAGTTCATCTCGAGAATACACTACCAAGCGTTTGACTTCTGGATAGTTGGTCAGAATTTTTTGCACAAAAGCTTTGCCAAAAGATCCTGTGCCTCCCGTAATTAAAATTGATTTTCCGTTGATCATTGAGGAGATCCCTAATTTTTCTCACCTAAAAATCTAAGACACTGACCATAACATAGGTAAGGTAAACTATGAAAGATTTAACACTAATGTTATGATGCTCAACTTGAGGGTACGATGCACTACGTCGACAATATTCAAGTGGGCCATAAAGTGACCCACCAAGAAATTATTACTGAAAAATTACACCAAACATT
>JBIKWR010000178.1:0-6041 GCA_044356225.1 Bacteriovoracaceae bacterium
CAGTGTGGTTATAATTCAAGAGTGCTCCTTATGAATTTAGTATTTTTTAATACAATGGCCATTTGATCTAACTGAACTACCGGTATAAATATATGAAAGTAAGAATCAACTGGCAAACAACTCAAAGTCAGAGGGAAACAAATTTTTTTCTAAGAGAACAATAAATAGCAACATGAGAAAAAAAGTCATTTTTACATTTGTTTTTTTGATTTGTGCTTCAATGATGTTCGCAGCTTCTTATATTTACATTTTAACCAGAGAGGCCAAGCAACTCATGGAGATTGATCCGATAGTCGATATCAATCAGGTTTTTAATAACATTACCATCGAAGAAGGTTCTGTTTTTAAAGATTCATACTTAGAACTTCTTTATAGTCTTAGCTCAATTCCGCAAACCTATAATGTTTGGAAAACTGAAAAAATTGAAAATCAAAAAATATTGTCATTAAAAAAAGATGAGCTCTATACCTCAGAGTTCATTGATTTAAAGCTCCAATATAAAAATAGTTGTGATGAAAAATACTGCTTACAATTTAAGGCCCCTTTTGAAAAAATTCCACTGGCGGTTTTGAAGGGATTAATTGGAATAGAAGATTATCGATTTCTCAGTCATGTTGGGATTGATTTAAAATCGATCTTAAGGGCGATTATTGTCGACTTAAGGGAAATGAAATTTGCCCAAGGTGGATCAACCATTACTCAGCAGATGGTTAAAAACAAGTATCTCTCGAATGAAAAAAACTTTAAAAGAAAATTTAAAGAATTAATTTATTCTTTTATGATTGAAAGAAGATATACCAAAGAAGAAATCTTGGCGGTTTATCTAAATGAGTCTTATTGGGGGTCAATTGATCAAGTTAAGATTAAAGGAATAAGTACTGCGGCAATAGTCTACTTTCAAAAACGACCAGAATTTCTTGATCCCTATGAAATTTCAATCCTTGTCTCCATGCTCAAAGGACCTCATTATTTTCACCCACTTTATCAAACAGAAAGACTGCGCCTAAGATCCAATGTGGTTTTTGATAAATTACAGGAGCTGAATTTATTAACCAAAGATCCTTTGTTAAAATGGAGTGATAAAAAATGGTTAGATTGGAATGCGCGATTGAAATCATTGCTCAACGATCGAAAAGCTTATTCATTATGGGAAGCCTTTAATAGCGATAACCGCAATTTAAACATTTATGAAACATTTGCTTTATTGGCAGGGAAAAATAGATTTTTTCAACAAAGTTCAGAAAAAATTAAAGAGAGTGATGTAGCGGTAAAAATATTTATAGGTAGTCCCTTTTGCCAAGAACCCTGCGAGTTTTTTGAATATTATTCTAAGTTTGAGAGAGATAACATCAAAGCAATTCGCGAAGAAAAACATCAAATAGGGAGTCTCTTAAAACCCATTATCTTTGACTTTTTTTTAAAAAATGGATACCGGCCAGACTCGGTAATCTCCAATGAAAAAATAAGTTTAAAATTAAAATCTGGTCTTTGGACGCCTGGAGAATCCTCTCTTCTTGATAAACCCGAAATAAGTCTGTTAGAAGCCTTACAAAAATCGAGAAATCGACCCATGATCAAACTCGCCTTTGATATTGGCATAGATAAACTAGAAAAGTATTTATTAGACTATTTGCCGACACTTAGTCGTCCTCTGGGTGAATATCCTGCTCAACTTATCGGCTCCATCGAACTTTCAATGTATGAAATATATTTAATGTATGCCAAATTTATAAAAAATGAATGTCAAAATCATTCATCAAGTGTGTCAGATTTAAATCTAGATGATGAAACAAAAAATCAATCAGTTTTATTTTTGCTTAGCGATCCTAATCAGACGACAATTAAAAATACTGTCGATGAACGTTTGCAGAAATTACGTTTTTTCGGCAAAACTGGAACTTCAAATAATGGTTTTGATAATTGGTTCGTCGCCTTTGATGGAAAAGAACTTTACATCATTTGGGTTGGCCTCGAATCTGGACGAAAAGATAAAAAATTGGCGCTAGCTGGTTCTTCTAGTGCCTTTAAGATTTTTCAAGATTACATTTCATTTCGTGGAAAGCAGATTAATGAATTTGAGTGTTATAATGCGGTAAGTCAATGACGATGTTTAGGCCGATCAATAGCTTCGACAGAGTTCTGGTTTTCAAATGATGCAAGTAAATGTATAAACGCAGGTATAGGGGCGTCGACAAGCGGTAAGTCTCCAGGTTTTGATCCTGGCATTCGCAGGTTCAAATCCTGCCGCCCCTGCCATTTATTCATAGATCATAATTATTGCCGGACATATCATTAGAAATAAAATAAAAAGACTGAAATAGGCCATCAGGCTTTGAACTTAGTTTAACGAGGAGAAAAGCGTTGAAAAGAATCGTTCTCGTTTCTGGTAGTGCTAGTAAAATTCTTTCAACTAAGATTTCAGAGTTTATTGATGTCCCATTGGTCGACCCTCAACTTGTTCGTTTTGCGAATGGTGAAATTTCCTGTGAAATAGAAAAAAATGTTCGTGGTGCTGATGTTTTTGTCATTCAATCTACCGTTAATCCAGTTAATGATAATTTAATGGAATTGTTGATTATGATCGATGCTCTGAAAAGAGCATCGGCCACTTCCATCACCGCTGTTATGCCTCACTATGGTTATTCCAGACAAGATCGTAAAGTAAGTCCCAGAACTCCTATCTCAGCAAAACTAGTAGCTGATTTATTAACCGTTGCTGGTGCCACTCGAGTCATCACCATGGATTTGCATGCAGGACAAATTCAAGGATTTTTTAATATTCCATTTGATAATATTTATGCGTCTCCTGTTATCTTGAGACATATTATGGACCATCTACAGAGTGAAAATATTATTGCGGTTTCTCCTGATAGTGGTGGAGTAGAGCGCGTTCGTCACTATGCTAAAAAAATGCGTTGTGAATTGGCGATGATTGATAAAAGAAGAACGGGAGTCAATATTGCAAAGGCGATGAACATCGTAGGTGATGTTAAAAATAAAGATGTTGTGATTATTGACGATATGATCGATACCGCCGGAACTTTGATCGAATCAGTGAAAGCCTTAAAAGATAACGGTGCCAATAAGATTTATGCCTGTGCCACACACCCGGTGTTTTCTCATCCTGCCATTACCAGAATCAATGAGTGCAAAGATTTAGATGGAGTTATTGTTACCGATACAATTCCCTTGTCACCAGAGGGCGAAAAAATTGAAAAAATTCTTGTTCTATCCACTGCAGAGTTACTAGCGAAGGCGATTCATCGAACCTTTAATAATGATTCTGTAAGCTCTTTGTTTTTGTAATTTATGATCAAACTTGTCGTAGCTCTAGGAAATCCCGGCACGCAATATGAGTTCACTCGTCACAATATAGGTTGGCTAGCTCTTGATCAGCTGCCTTTTTATGAGGAACTTGTTTGGAACCAAAAATTTAAAGGATTAACCGCTTCATATAAAATTAAAGATGAGTTAGTTCATTTTTTAAAACCCTTAACTTTTATGAATTTATCAGGACAAAGTGTCCAGCCTCTAATGGCCTTTTACAAAATTGCGGTATCGGAAATCGTGATCGTTCATGATGAGGTGGATTTACCTTTTGGAACCATTCAATTTAAATCAGGTGGTGGTTTAGCTGGCCACAATGGTTTAAAATCTATCGCTGCGATACTAGGAACGCAGGATTTTTTAAGAATCAGAATTGGTGTAGGCAAGCCAGTTAAAGGTGATGTTGCGGGACATGTTTTAAGCGCATTTCATGAGAGTGAAGAAAGGGATTTAGAAAATATATTGTTAAATTCAGCAAAATCTATTGTGACGGTATTGGAAAGTGGTTTTCAAAAAGCTTCTTCAGAATATAGTAATAAGGATTTTTTAATCAAGTGAGGATGATATGGGATTAAATTGTGGGATTGTGGGTCTGCCAAATGTTGGGAAATCGACTATTTTTTCGGCACTTACTTCTGCTCCTGCAGAGGCAGCTAACTATCCCTTTTGTACGATTGAACCCAATGTGGGAGTGGTCAATGTTCCAGATAAAAGGCTGGCGCAAATTGCCGAAATTTATAAACCACAAAAAGTAGTTCCTGCCATTGTTGAGTTTGTCGATATTGCTGGATTAGTTAAAGGAGCCTCTAAAGGTGAAGGACTAGGAAATAAATTTTTAGGCAATATTAGACAGGTGGGTGCGATCGTTCACGTCGTCAGATGTTTTGATGATAATGATATTATCCATGTCCATGGAAAAGTTGATCCCCTCCATGATATTGAGATTATTAATTTAGAGTTAGCGCTGGCAGATTTAGAAACAATTTCAAAAAGAATAGATAACTTAGATCGCATGATGAAAAGCCATGACAAATTAGTGCAAAATAAGGCGAAAGAATCAAAACCAATTTTAGAAAATTTATTAACTCATTTAGGAAATGGCCTGCCTGCACGTTCAATGAAAATGTCGGAAGAAGATTTTAATGCGATTAGCGATTTACAACTTATTACCGCTAAGAAAGTTATGTATGCATGCAATGTAGATGAAAATTCCTTTTTGGGAGAAAATGCCTATTACAATTTAGTTGAAAAGCTGGCCAAACAAGAAGGCTCAGAGATAGTGAAAATTTGTGGCAAAATGGAATCCGAAATTGCCGCTTTAGAAAGTGAGCAAGAGAAAAAAGAATTCCTAGAGGCTGCTGGGATAGAAATAAGCGGTCTGCAAAAGATGATTCATTGTGGATACCATATGCTTAATTTAAGAACATATTTTACCGCAGGTGAAAAAGAAGTTCGTGCTTGGACTTTTAAAACAGGTGCTAAGGCCCCCGAAGCCGCAGGGGTTATTCATACTGATTTCGAAAAAGGATTTATCAAAGCCGAAGTCTTTCATTGTGATGATTTGTTTAGATTAAAAACAGAAGCAGCGATCAAAGAAAATGGAAAACTGCGGATTGAAGGGAAAGAATATATTGTCAATGATGGGGACGTAGTTCATTTTCGATTCAATGTTTAGTTTGAGAATAGTTTTCTAAAATTTGATTGATAGATTCAGATTCACTATCACTATTGCCTTCATTAAAATATTTATAGAAAAATAAATTTCTTAAAATCAATTTTACATAAAGTCTTGTTTCTGAAAATGGAATTGACTCAAGTAAGTGAATAAAACTTTGATGATTGAGCATCCCATTTCTCCACTTATTAAGATTTCCTTCTCCGGCGTTATACGCCATAAGTGCATAGACGATGCTATTGTCATATTTTTGGAGTAATTGATCTAAGTATTTTGTACCAAGAATAATATTTTTCTCAGGGGATTCTAGATCTTTTAAACTTGTTTTACGGTCTAAAGATTTCGCCGTGGCAGGCATCAGCTGCATGAGTCCAACCGCTCCGGCCAAAGATTGTGCTCGTGGATTAAAGGCGGATTCTTGTCTTATCAGAGATAAATAAATTAAAGGATCGCGATCACGGGAGTGTCTTTTGACTATCTCTAAATAGGGCATGGGAAATAGTTTTTCTAAAAAATTTTTAGAATCTTGTAATTCACCTGAGATTATTGTTTGGAAAGTTCTTAAATGATTTCCTGATTTGTTATAGAAATAGGCAAAAAGTTTATTTATTTTTTTAGTTCCCAGTGTTGAAAATAAGTTTTCATGAAGTTGTTTTTTAATTTTTATAATATATTTTTCTTCATCGAGAACACTAAGAATAAATAAACGCTCGAGATTTTCTTTAATGTGCTGGGGTAAATTAATATCATCAAGGCTGGAGTTATCGAGGTTTTTTAATACATTTTTATGGAAATCTTTGGTGCCAACTTTTTCCAAGTTAAATGAACTCATAATGGCATAAAAACTGACGGGATCCTCTTCGATAATTTTTTTATAAATTTCTTGAGACTTTCCAATATAGCCAACTTGTTCAAGGACTAATGCAAGCCAAAAATGGGTCCGTGAAGTCATTCGCTCTATATTGTTTAAGTAATTTCTTTTTTTAATTAGGCCATAGGCTCCTTCATAATCAAGGCGATGAGTGTAACTCCATAAATC
>JBIKWR010000036.1:0-20416 GCA_044356225.1 Bacteriovoracaceae bacterium
CGCCAAAACGCAAAAATCAAATGATTACCGTGGTGTCACTGCTTTTGCCATCGATATGAATCTTCCAGGAATCCAAGTCCAAAAATGTGAGCACAAACTAGGAATTAAAGGTTCATCCACCGCTCAAATTCTTTTTGAAAACGTTAAAGTTCCCAAAGAATGCATTTTGTTAAAAAAAGAACAAGGATTTAAAGTGGCGATGACCACCCTCGATGGTGGGCGCATTGGAATCGCGGCTCAGGCTTTAGGAATTGCCGAAGCGGCTTTTCGCTATGCTGTGAAATACTCGCTGGAAAGAAGCGCATTTGGAAAAACCATTTCGGAGTTTCAAGGCATACAGTTTAAGATTGCCGATATGAGTACCAAAATTCAAGCCTCAAGACTGTTGATTGAATATGCATCGACTTTAAAAAATCGTGGTTTGCCCTATACTAAAGAAGCGGCACAGGCAAAAGTGTTTGCTTCAGAGGCTTGTAATTGGATCGCTAAGGAGGCGGTACAAATTCTTGGAGGCAATGGGTATAGCAAAGAGTATCCAGTAGAACGACATTTTAGAGATGCTAAAATTACCGAAATTTATGAAGGCACTTCTGAAATTCAGCGTATTGTTATCGCCACCGCAGAATTAAAATCAGCAAGATAAATATGAATCAAAATAAGAAACAAAAAGTCATTAGAGTCCTCGTCGCCAAACCTGGTTTAGATGGTCATGATCGAGGGGCAAAAGTTGTTGCTCGCGCCTTGAGAGATGCTGGTATGGAAGTGATCTATACTGGTCTTCATCAAACCGCTGACATGATCGTCAATGCGGCGATTGATGAAGATGTGGATGTGATTGGCTTATCCATTCTTTCAGGCGCTCATAATCATATCGTTCCCGAGATTTTAGAAAAACTCAGAAAAAAAGGCGCAAGCGATAAAGTCCTCATCTTAGGAGGGACTATTCCTCAAGAAGATCAAGTTGAGTTAGCAAAGTTAGGGGTTGCCGCCATCTTTACTTCGGGAACGTCCTTTGACGAAATGATTGGTTTTATTCGCACTAAATTTTACTAAACCCCAAAAATACCCTTGCAAAAGAGCTGGCTATTAAGCTAGTGAAATGGTAACGTCTGAGACAAATTAACTAAGTGAGTCAATATCATGGTAAAGCCTAATTCACGTACGAGTAAAAATCAAAAACTTAAACAAAATTCAACTTTGACACCGAAAAAATCGGCAAAAGCCTCACAACTTGCCTCCAAAAGAATAACGGGAAATCCAGGTTTAAAGGCAAAAAGTAAGTCGGCAAAAAGTGTTCCAAAAAATAAAAAAATGATCGCCAAAAATAAATCAACGGAAAAAGTTGAAAAAAATAAACTAAAGACGAAGCCAGCTATAGTTGTAAAAAACGTTAAACCTGTTTCAAAGTTGGCGACTAAAAGTAAAATGTCTGCCGCCAATAAAGTTTTGCCCAAAACCCCAAGTACAAAAAATGTAAAAATTGATAAGACTGCAAAGCTGTTATCGGCGGTTAAAGCGGTTAAAAAAGTTGCGGAAAAAGTAGTTAAAGAAGTCAAAGAGGCCACTAAGGCCAGTCAAAAAAAGGTTGAAAAATTAAGTAAAGCAACTGCTGTTGGCAATGAGAAAGGACAAACTAAACAGGCCGATAAAAAATTAAAAGCAGGCTTAGTGTTAGCGGAGGTCAAAGGCAAAGGTAAAACTAAAGATTTACTTGAAGCGAAAGGCGCTAACAAAAATGCTAAAAATTCTAAAAATTCTAAAAATTCTAAAGACTTGAAAGATTCGAAAGATTTAGTAAAAGATAAAAAAGATAAAATGGATAAAGATGAGTTGTTTGAAGATGATGAGATGTTATCTGATGACCTAGATATTGATTTAGAATTAGATGAGGATTTAATTGAAGAAGTAAAAGACGTTATTATTGAGGAAGTCATCAGTTTGTCAGAAGACTTCCGGATCAACGATATTTTTGAAGCGATTAAAGATATGTCTTTTTTTACCACTCATGAGAATGATGATTGTGTGGAAAAGGCTTGTGAAAACGTTGCGACAACTCAAGGTTTTTGTCGATACCACTATATTAAAAACTGGAAATCAATTAAGAAAAAATTGTTAATCCTTCAAGAAGGAAAACTACAAGAATTGATTTCGGAATTAGTAACCAAGTTTTCACCTAAGCAGATTGAAACAATAATGAATGATTTAGCGGATGATAAAGGTTTCTTTAAAATCCTCAAAGAACTCAATATTGAGACAGATTTTGATGAAGAAAGCTTTAATGAAGATGATGATGATTTTGCCGATGATACTAAACCTTATGTCGCAGATCGACCGGCGATGGATGAAGAGGTTTAGTTTTTTAAGATTTTATTTGCTTCAATAGTTAACAAAATATTTTCGCGAGTGGTTTTGTAAAAAAACTCAAACTTTCCTTGGGCAGAAGATTGCCAATCAACCAGGTAAAAATCCTCGTTATCTTGATCATTGTTTTGGTCATAGTTGCGAAAAAAGTTTTCGATTAAAACACCAAACAAATCGGAGATAACAGATATCGTAGTTTGGTTTTTTAAGGTTTTAACATCATTAATAATCGTAGAAATAAAAAAAGTAACTGGCGCCAATCCCATGGGATCCTTACTATTGAGCAGAGTTAAAATTAGCACCATCTCAGTGTCATAAAGTTCACCATAAAAATGAATTCGTCGACCTTGTTTTTTACATTCGTTAGCATAAACAGACCCAAAAAGACCTTCTAACTCAAGTAAAATTTCTGAGGGTAAAGGGAAACCTTCGACTAGTGGATTTAATCTTGAAAACATAAGTCTTCATAATACAATCATGAGAAGGTTGCAACATTTCTAAATAAATAAGGAGTTATTACATGAGTGTTTATATTTTATCTGGAAAACGTACCCCTCTAGGCTCTTTGATGGGAACGTTATCCACGATCACCGCTCCCCAGCTTGGTGCTGCTGCAATTAAGGCAGCGATCGCCAACTCAGGTGTGGCCATAGATAAAGTCAATGAAGTGGTCATGGGTCATGTTGTTCAAGCAGGAACTGGTCAAGCACCAGCGAGACAGGCGGCGATTTTTTCAGGCCTAAGTGAAAGTGTGGCCGCAGTCACAATCAATAAGGTCTGTGGTTCTGGGCTTCAAGCGATTATCTATGCTGGTCAAAGTATACTTCTCAATGAGAATGAAGTGGTGGTTTGTGGAGGAATGGAGAATATGTCTTTGGCCCCGCACTTGATCCCAACGATGCGCCAAGGAGTAAAATTCGGCAAAACGGAAATTAAAGATTCTATGCAGTGGGATGGTTTATGGGATGTTTATTCAAACCAAGTCATGGGAAATTGTGCTGAAGCATGTGCCAAAAAATTTCAATTTTCCAGACAGGCGCAAGATGAATTTGCCATTACTAGTTTTAAAAGATCACAAGAGGCGATAAAAAATGGAACTTTTAAATCAGAAATCACTGCTATTTCTATCGAGAATCCCAAAGGTCCAATTTTAGTTGAAATTGATGAAGGCCCGATGAAGGCCCAATTTGATAAAATTCCAAAACTTAAACCAGCATTTGATCCCAATGGTAGTATTACTGCGGCCAATGCCTCAACTATCAACGATGGAGCAGCGGCCTTAGTTTTAGCGGGAGAAAAATATAAATCACAAGCACGCTTTAAAATTGTTGCTCATGCCGTTCATGCTCAAAATCCAACTTGGTTTACCACTGCCCCGGTTGAGGCGATGAAAAAATGTTTAAAGAAAGCAAATATGTCAGTTAAGGATATTGATCTTTTTGAAATCAATGAGGCCTTTGCTGTTGTTCCAATGGCAGCGATGAAAGAGTTAAACTTGAGTCATGAGATCGTGAATGTTTACGGTGGTGCCATTTCCCTAGGTCATCCTTTAGGATGTTCAGGGGCAAGAATTATCGTGACTCTCATGAATTCATTAGAGAGGTATAATAAGAAAACAGGAATGGCATCGTTGTGTATTGGTGGTGGTGAAGGATTGGCGATGATTATTCAACGTTTATAAATAAAATCATGCGAGGATATTATTTCAACCGCGGAATCAGCTCCAACAAATTTAGTTAAAAAATCTGGCCTACTTAAGTTAGCGCCTGGTGAAAAACTATTTAATGAAAATGATTACGCTCAATCACTTTATATTATTCAAAAAGGGCAAATTCGATTGTTTAAACCAAAAGGAAAAGGGTTTATCGAATTAGCGGTTTTAAGAACCGGAGAAGTTCTAGGCGAAATGGCATTTTTTGATGATAAAGGGCAAAAACGCAGCTGTTCAGCTGAGGCGATTGTCACTACAGAAGTCATCGAGGTTTCTTTTTTGGCCTTTAGTAAGGCCTTAGAAAATCTTAATCCATGGTTTAAATCAATTATTACCACTTTGGCCGAACGTCTGAGAAAGACAAATTCAAAGGTCAAAGAGTTAGAAACAAATTCGGTAGGCGGAGGGTATGGAACGGGAACTGCAGAGTATCGTTTTATTCAGAATGCCGATATTGTAAAATTTTTAAGTACGATCTTTTTGGTTTTTAAGGCCCATGGAGAGACAAAAGATGGTCAAACTTTACTTCATATGAATACCCTTAAATTTTATGCGCAAGAAATTTATAATGGACATGAAGCAAAGTTGGAAATGTTTTTAGAGTTACTTAAAAATATTAGTTTTATTAAAAGACTTCCAGATAAAGATGGTTTTCCCAAAATTTTAGGAATAGAAAATGTCGGCATGTTTAGATCCTTATTAGTTTTTTACAATACTGAAAGAAATACTGCCGATGAAAAAAAATTTCAGGTCTCACCAAAATGTGAGTTATTCCTAGATCGAATTTTTAAAAAAGTACTGGAGATCGGGCAGTTGAATGAGGCTTTAGAAATTGAGATAACCCCTTTAATCCAAGAATTTAAAGCGAGAAACGTCATTATTGACCAAGATGATTTGGTTGATGCCATAAAATATGGACTCTGTACTGAACCAGTGGTTGGAAAAACGGGAGCAGTGACAGTGAAAGTGATAGGGGTTAATCTTCAAGATAAACTACCTTGTATTCATTTACAAAATGCGATTTTAAAAATGAATCAATCGAAAGCACCTTCGAAATATTAAATTAATCTCCAATCGCAGGAGTGAAAGTTATAGAATAAGAAGTGCTATTGGAATAAATCGCAGACCCATGAAGTTTTAAAAAATACCCAGATTTATAAATAGGAGGTTGGCCTTCGATATTGGGTTCGCTCGGGGATTTAACTTTAATATTTTTCTGTGCTTGGAAGCCTGGGATGTATTGCCACCCATTTGTACTATTTTGAGGAATGACTTTTCCCGCAATCACTAAGTTAACCGTGGATAAATTCGGCTCTTTTGCTAGAGGGATAAATCCAAAATAATCAGCCGGTTCTGTTACCGAGACCGAAAGACATTCTGGCCAAGTGACTTTTCCATTTCCTAACAACTTAATCATATACCAAAGCCCAGGTTTGACTTCGCCCACGCTGGGTTCAATCCGAGTGGGCTGATTGAGGTAGGGATTTTCGCTGGGGATATAGACAAAACCATTGGGATCATTTTCATAAAGAATCTGGCCGGTGTTTTTTACTACTGAAATCGTACCAGGATCAAAATTGATGTTGGTGGTATTGGAGATTGGCCAATAATTATAGACGTGTGCAGTGATCGTTGCTTGGATAGATTCATTAGGTCCTGCAAAAAGATTGTTAAAACTACTGTTGCAAATACTATAACTATCGGGAGTAGAGTTTCCAATTTGATCATTGAGACTAGGAGAGTGAGAATTATAAACAGCGGAACTCATGGCGATGTAGCGATTGCCGATGGTAAAGCTATTATTTGCACAAATACCAGTATTGGTAGAATGGGCCACGAGAGAGATAAATCGTAATTGCAAACTATTGAGTTGGTTTTTTAGACTCATAAACGTGTTTAAACTAGTATTAAAAACCTGTTGCGCCAATATCGGATCTTGGAATCCATTAACCCAGTGGGTGTTATCATCGCCATTGGACATTAAGACTGTGAAAACATAGCTATCTTGTCTAAAAATTCCATTACTAATGTTATTGGCAACCAAAGATGTGGTTCGAGTATATCCCGCCTCTAAAGCACCACTACCCGTAAAGCTCGAGATCAAACTGAAAAAGCCTGCTACTTGTTCTGGACCTTTTAATTTGCTTAAAGCATAAGAGTTAAGTCCAGTAGGATTGTCGGCCATTAAAAACAGGTGCGGATTAGATGGGTTAGGTTCAAATAAAGGAGCTACCAGAATATGAAAGTCAAACTGATCGGACAACAACGTGATCGTTTTTTGTAAGGCAATTTGGGTCGCTGGAGAGATGAATAAGCTACTTCCGGTATTATCCCAAACAAACAAAACATCGACTTTCGGTTTATTGAGAGTCGCATTCGAGCATTCAGCATAGTCAAAGGTCTTTGAAGGGTTCGAGGTTACTTGGTCACTCAACGCCTGAGGAGCAAACTCTTCTTCTGAGCAGGATATGACCAGCAGTAGAAATATCAGTATGTTTAAAAAATGGAACTTATACATTTTTTTTATCTTTCCTGTTCATCTTGTGTAACCAAATTATTCATGCTTTCATTTTTAATACTTAAAATTTGCTGTTCGTCATTTGTTTCGTTCTCGATCATTCTTCGGACTAGATGAGGTCTGACTTTAGGTAATATTTGCCATCAAATGACTGAAATTATGACGGGTTTATAATTGTTTAAAGTCAACTTAAGAAAATCCTGCTAATCTTGATCAACGAGGTTGAGTATATGTCTCAGTGGTATTACGTGGATATGGTCAAAAATGATCGAGTTGGTCCTGTTACAATTCAAGAAATTGAAAAATTATTTTCGACTGGTGTATTGAACGTCAATAGTTACGTTTGGACCAAAGGTTTTAAAAATTGGGAGCTCATTAAAAATGTAGAAGTTTTGGGCCACTTAAAGAATGAAGTTAAAAAGAAGAGTGAGTTAACTCCGGCCAAGAGTATGGAAAGTGACTTAAGAGAGATTGAAAATGCTGAAGAAAATGATGAAGTAGAAAATTTACATTCTCATCAACCAGATAGTGATAATCAAACCCTCAATCACCAAAAAAGTAAAAACCTAAAAACTAACTTACCTCAATTAAATTGGAATAATTTTGATCAAAATCAAAGACTATTCCATATTAAGACAGGACTTGATCGCTCAGATCAACACGGAAGTGAGTATGGACCTTATTCATTTAAAGAACTAAAGTCATTATTTAATGAAAATAGAATTAATCAAAAAACTTTAACTTATTTTCCGGGTACACTTGATTGGATTTACTTAGGAGAAATCCCCCAGTTTGAAAAACATTTTGGGGAAAAATTCTTGAAAAGTGAAAGTGAAAAACGTCATGATCTTCGAAAACCTTTTATTGCTAGAATGTTTTTTCATGACAACGAACAGTTATTTGAAGGAGTATGCCGAGATATTTCCATTGGGGGAATGCAGGTTCTAGTAGGTGATTTTCCTGGGAGTGTCGGCGACGAGATTAGTTTAAATGTTCATCCAGATAACTCCGATTTTGGATTTGTTGCCAATGGAAAGATTGTGAGAAAACTCGATGGTGATTTGGGTTTTTCTTTTCGATTTACTCATTTGTCGAATGAAGCAAAAGTGGCGATTGGTCAATATTTAGAAACAGAAATGGAATAAACAGTGAATAGGATAACGGGTTAAATGAAAATAATTTTATTTCTTTTTTTAAGTCTACAATTTGCTTGTTCAAATCAATCAAAGAATAATGTTAAAGAGGGAAATTTTGTTTTAAAGGGGGGAAAACTCAATCAAGATTTCTGGGAAGACGAAATCAAATTTAAAAGAACAACTTGGTTTACTGAGTTAACCATGGTTTTTGATCTTTATTTGGCCAAAGTTGATGACTCTTCGCCATTTTATAATTGGCTTGGAGTAGCTGAGAAAAGTTATATAAAAGATCGATGTCAATCAGTCTATTTGGCCCTTTCCTACTCGATGGATAGTGAAAAAATATCTCAGCCATTTTTTAAAGAACAAATGTCGAAGGTTGGATTGTCTCAATTCACTTTGACGGATTTTAAAAGCCATTTACGTCTCCATCCACAATACGAACCGGCCAATTTAAGACTTTATCAAATCAATGGATACTGTGCTGAAAAGTTAGTTGATGAAAATTCTTTTCTGATCAATTTACCCGGCTTTAATACCACTAGCATTTAAAGTCTCATTTTTTGCTTTTGTTTGATCCCGATCTTTCGACTTCTAAAGTTGAAAGGTTTTAATTTTTATAAGCACTTGAATTCTTTAAAGTCTTTTATTCAACTCCAATTAATAATTTTAAGAATTCCCATGAGGCTCCGAGAAGATGAGGTGATGACTAACTAATTATTTTAGCGAAATTATCGAGGGTTAAGTTGTTTGCAACAACAAATGGATAAAATGAGAAAATGAGTAATCCAGACGAAAAAGAAATTCTCAAACGATTTGGTCGTTACTTAATTTTGGATCACATTGCCGATGGAGGCATGGCCAAAATTTGTCGCGCCCGTTACCTTGGAGAACAAGCAGATAAAATCGTTACGATCAAGATGATTCAGCCTCAATTCTCTAAAGATGAAGCATTTAAAAAAATGTTTGAAGATGAAATTAAAGTTACCTTTTCATTAATTCATCCCAATATTGCTCAGACATATAATACCGGTACCATCGAAAACCAATTGTTTGTTTCTATGGAATATGTCGACGGAAAAAATTTAAAGCAATACTTGGACCGATTAAAAGAAAGAAATTTCGTTTTTCCAGTCGAAATTTCCGTTTATATTATTGCCCAAGTATGTCAGGCCTTGAATTACGCACATAATTTTACCGATAAATTATCAGGCAGACAGTTAAAAATTGTTCATCGTGATATCTCTCCTCATAACATCATGATTACTTATGATGGCGTGGTTAAAGTCATCGATTTTGGAATTGCCAAAGCTGATACGAATACTGATGCTACTCAAGCTGGTACCATAAAGGGCAAGTTATCTTATTTGGCCCCAGAGTATTTAGATGGTCTAAAACTGGATCATCGTTATGATGAATTTGCAGTGGGTATTACTTTATGGGAACTGCTTTGTAGTAGAAAATTATTTAAAGCTCCCAATGAGCTCGCTGTTTTAAAATTAATTCAAGCATGCAAAGTGCCTCCGCCTTCTTCAATTAATCCTAATGTGCCAAAAGAGTTGGATGAAATTGTTTTGAAAGCCTTGAGTAAAGATCGAAATTTAAGGTATGACAATTTAGATAAAATGAACCGTGAGCTCGTTAAATTTCTTTATTCAAAATATCCTGATTTTAACCCGACAGATTTAGCTTATTTTTCTAAAGAACTATTCAAAGAAGAAATACGAGTTGATCGTGAAAAACTAAAAGAGTATGGAAAAATTGATTTAAATCCATTTTTAAAAGAACTCGAAGTCGATGTAGACAAGGGAACTTTTGGCGGAGATGGAGACAAAAAATTTAAAGTGAATTTCCAAAAAGGAAAAGCAGGCGTTAAAAAGAGTAAAAAAGAACTAGATTTTGGTTTTGAAGCACAAATAAAAACAGGTCAAATTGATCTTGATAATGAAAAACCCACTGATAAATTTAGAGATCTTGGTGGAGTCGAAGATATTCAGGCAATGGAAGATGTTTCTTTAACCAAAAATAAAAAACAAGAAAAAATGGAATTGGCCTCAACTAAAATTCATAACCTTGGTAATGGTGGAGGACAAATTGCCGCCATGCCTGACATGAGTCAACGTAATTCACGGACGGTTTCCGGTCATTCACAGAATGAGGATGGAACGAGAAGTTCAATTCGTAAAACAGGTTCGAGAAAAGTGGTTAGGTCATCAAGCCGAACCAAAATACTTAACATTTCATTGGCCGTGGCCAGTGTTTTAGCGATTCTTTTTCATTTAGGATATATTGGACCCAAACCAGTGACGGATGATCCTTGCGCCAATGGTTCCGGAGGAACAGGTTGTATTATCGATCACAAAGGTCAAGTGAAATCATTGACTACTTTAAATGAAGGGAAATTAACTTTTAAGGGAACAAATTTTGATCAAAAATTTTATTTGAATGGATCTATCGTTGAAATTGATAAAACATTTAAAACATTAAGGGTTCCTTTTGATCAAAATATAAAACTGAAAATCACTCAAGAAGGTCGGCAATCCTTTGTTGCAAATTTTTCTTTATCGGAAAATAACAAGGATATGACGATTCAAATACCAGATATGCCCAAAGAAGAAATGGGTGAGATCGTTGTTGGCCGAGGAGATTTTAGCAATACAGAATTAATGATTGAGATCGAAGGTGATTCAACCAAATATCAGCTACCACTATCAAAACCGTTAAGAGTTCCAGCTGGAACTTATGATGCCATCCTAGTCGATAAAACATTTGATACTCAAAAGAAAATTAAGATTGTTGTTCCACCTGATCAAAGAGCAAAAATTAATCGTTAAAAAAATAACAATGAACCATTGACCCCGATCATCAATCCTACAATGAGATAACAAAAAAGATTAAATACGGGACCATTGGTATGTTTACCTACAATTTCAGGATCATTACACAAATTAATTATGTATATAAGAACAATAGGAATAAATATTCCATTAACTACTTGCGACCAGATAAGAATTTTGTATAAGTTGATATTGGGTATCAATATCATTGCCGCAGAAAAAACTATCAAGAAAGTGAAGATACTAAAAAAATTAGGTGCTTCCTTGAATGTTTTATCGACACCAGATTCCCAGCCCAATCCTTCGCAAACATAATAACTTGTGGCCAAAGGCAAAAGTGCGGCGGCAAAAAAACTGGCATTAAAGAGTCCAAATGCAAATAAACCTGCAGCATAATTACCGGCCAATGGTTTAAGCGCCATCGCTGCATCTTTGGCGTCGTTTATAATCATTCCAGTTGGATAAATAGTTAAGGCACAACAGATGACGATAAAAAGTGAAACCACAAACATCAATAGGCAGCCTGCGATAACATCAATTTTACTATGAAGAAGATGTTCAGCTCCTATGCCTTTTTCGACAATCGCCGATTGTAAGTAAAATTGCATCCAGGGCGTGATCGTCGTGCCCAAAAGACCAACAATGATGGGAGCATCTTTGACGGACAAATCAGTGAGATTCGGTATAAATGTGGCCTTGACAATAGTTTCCCAAGGAGGATTCATCATAATACCGTTAATAATATAAGAGATGTAAACAACACATCCTACGAGAAAAAATTTTTCAACAATGCGATATGTTCCTTTCACCACAATCAGCCAAACTGAAACAGCACAAATAGGAACACTAATATATTTTGAAACGCCAAAAATTTCACCAGCAGAAGCAATACCGGCAAACTCCGCCATGATGTTACCTAAGTCTGCAAAAATGAGAAACAAGAGAGAATAAAAAGTAATTTTTAATCCAAACTTTTCGCGAATCAAATCGGCCAGGCCTTTCCCGGTAACGATCGCCATGCGAGAGGACATTTCTTGAATCATAATGAGTGCTAATGTGATGGGAAACATGACCCAAATGAGTCGAAAGCCTGTGGTCGCTCCGGCCATCGAATAGGTAGCTATTCCACCGGCATCATTATCGATATTCGCCGTGATAAGTCCTGGTCCAATAATCCCCATCAAGAGAACTAATCCTTTCCAATGATTTTTTATTTTTTGTTTAATCATCGAGTATCCAAGGCAAAACATCATCAACTGAAACTACACCTAATAAATGAGATTGATCATCTACTATGGGAATATTGAGAAGATTATACTTGCTCATCATTTGTGCAATCATTTTGTAAGAGGAGTCGGTAGTCAGAAATTTAACATCTTCTTTATTCATAATCTCTTTGATTTCGATACTGTTTTTTTGAGCAAGAAGTTCACGCAGACTAATAGTTCCAATTAATCGTTCTTGGTCATCTAAGACATAGAGATCATAAAAAGCTCCTAAATCGGCTTCGATGCTTGGAATTAAATCAATAATCATTTGTTTAGTATCGGAACCTTTAACTTGAAAAAAATTGGTGTTCATTAATCCACCGGCGGTATTTTCTTCATACTCTCTTAAATCTTTTAAATCTTCTTGAAATTCATCATCATCAATTTTACTAAGAATTTCTTCCGCTTTTTCGGGTGCTAACTCTTTTAAAAGGTCTGCCGCATCATCGGCATCCATACTAGAAACAATTTTAGCAGCAGTTTCAGGATGAACGTCTTCGATTAATGAGGCTTGTAAGTCTTCATCAACTTCGGTTAAAATTTCTGCTTGGGTTTCTTCATCTAACGACTTAAAAATATTTTCTCGGCCATGAGCATCGAGCTCTTCTAAAATATCGGCCAAATCAGCAGGGTGTAATTTTGAAAGTTGTTCATTAGAAACATTAAGTTTCAAATTAGCATAAATGCGATCTGGAACAGTATGGACATATCTCCAGCTAATTCGTGATTGATTGTTATAATATGTAGATTTGGGATTAAAAAATTTCAAAATTGGAAAAAGCATTTGATCAAAACCGAGCATTCTCATCATCGATCTAAAGCCGACTTCCGCATGGGTAATTCGTAACAAGTTTCCAATTTTAATAAAAGTTAAATCATTAACTCTAACGACTTTTTTTCCATTGGTATCGACGATTTGTCGATTTAAAATCATTTTTCCCACAGTTGGGAAATCGATGGTTGTAACTTTTGAATTGAGGTTTTTTTGGGTATGAACTTTAGGATACGTTTTCCCTAATCGAGGATTAATATCATCGATGACGATCAATTGTTCTGGCGAAAATTGGATGATCGATTCCCATTCTAAATAATAGAGTTGTCCTCGATGAGAATATTGAATGGCGATGACTTGAGGATATAGTTCATAATAGTCGACAAAAAAATCTTTTAAAACGCCTAGTTTCGATCCATTTTTTCGGTAGATGGGAATTCCAATGATTTTAGAAAAAAAAACTACCTGTTGTTGGAAATCTTTAAAAATCTCCATTATTCAAATCTCTTTTTTTGTTTAAAAAGATTTTCTTTTCTCATGTTTAATAATTTCATGATTTCAGATGCTGTTTCTTCAACTGCCTTCCCAGTCACGTTCAATACCGGCCATCGTTTATTTTGAGCAAACATTTTATTTGACCATTCTAACTCTTCGTTGACTGAATTTTCTCCCGCGTAAGCACCTTGATGTTGACCGACTCCTAATCGAGAAAGTCGATTTTGGCGTATCTCTTTTAAGGTATCTGCATCGATAGTTAGACCAAAGATTTTTCTTTGATCAATTTTTTTAACTTCATCTGGAAGCGATACCCCTTTTATAATGGGGACATTGACGACTTTAAGGCCATGAAAGGAAAGATACATCGAAAGTGGAGTTTTTGAGGTTCTGGAAATGCCTACTAAAATGACATCAGCCAGATGGAGAGATTCCAGGTTTTTTCCATCATCATGATTGAGAGTGAATTCCATCGCTGCTACTCTTTTAAAATAGTTATCATTTACGGCATGATACAAACCTGGCTCTGCCGTTGGTTCTTGTTCAAAATAATTTGAAAAATACGTGAGGATGGGCCCCAATAAATCTAAACTACGGACATGTTTTTCGATAGAAAGTTTGGCCATATACTCTCTCATTTCTTTTGAGACGATCGTATAGATAATCATATCGTGATGAAGTGCTGCCTCAGTAAAAATTCCATCAATTTGTTCTTTAGTACGAACATTTTTATAACGAGTAAAAAATATTTCATTGTCGGCAAATTGCATCATCACCGCTCGTGCCATCGAACTGGCCGTCTCGCCGGTACCATCAGAGATAATAATTAATTTTAGAACTTTGGTCATGATAATCTCATTTTAAAATTATTTTCTATTCTGAAACTTCGGGATAGGAAGAGAGAAACTATAAAAAATTCTTGTACTTGCAAAGCTCTTTAAAAATTTTCCTGCCTAAATTGCTCAATTATTTTTACTAACAATGAAACATTATGAGTTTCGGGAGAAATATTGATTTTTGAAGTGTCTTTTTGAAACCAAGTTCTTTGAGATTTTGCTAATTGCCGAGTACTAATAGAAATTCGTTCTTTAAGAGCTTCGAGATTAGGAATGATATTTTTTAAGTAATCTTGTGTTTCTTTATAACCGATTGAAAGCATCGGCTTTTCGTTGCCACTAATACCGTTGTTTAAGAGAAGAGAAACTTCTTCGACCAATCCTTCATTCACCATTTTTTCAGTTCTCAATTGAATATTTTTCCAATGAAGATCTTTGGGTAAATCACAGAATAAATGAATAGTATTCCAAGGAAATGGGTCAGATTTTAATATTAACTTTTCTTCCAGTTGATTTTTGGCCTTAGTGAGTGTCTGACCCGAGGCCCAGAAGTGTTCAACCGCGCGTCTGATCCGGTAATGATCATTTTCGTGCAAACGAAGGTAGGAATCTGGATCTTCACTTTTTAATATCTGGCGAAAGGGTTCAATTCCTTCACTTTCATAAAGGAACTCAGATTTTTGTTTTATCTCATTGGCCGGTGTAACGGCGGGATACATTCCAGTTCTCAGGGCCCGTAGGTAAAAACCACTGCCACCCACTAAAATAACATTTTTATCTTTACCAGAGAGTTCTTTTAAAACTTCCATCGCCATTTTGGTAAAATCGGCTGCATTTAGGGGATATCGGATACTGGCAATATCAATTAAGTGATGAGGAACTTCCTGACGTTCAATAAAACTTGGTTTTGCTGTCCCGATATTAAGTTCACGATAAAAATTTAAACTATCAAAATTGACTATTTCGGCATTGATTAAGGGAGCAAGTTTCAAACTCAATTGTGTTTTGCCTGTGGCGGTGGGCCCAGAAAGAATTACAATAAAATTCTTATGAATAGGTGCTTGGGGATGTTGTTGAATCATTAATGAAAATTTTTTTCCAATGCTCTTCTTTTAATTGCATACCAAATGAATTGAAATTTCCGAAAGAAGAAGTGTGTTGATGGTAAAACTGCATCCAATCATTTGAATGAAGATAGTCTGTTAAATAAATTTTTCTTAAAAATTCAAACCAATTGCTAAGAGTAATCTCAGAGTTCGATTCAAGAAATTTCTGCACCAAAGAAATGACGTCAAAAGATAAAAAAAGGATAGGCATAACTTTTAACA
Organism: Bacteriovoracaceae bacterium; assembly: GCA_044356225.1. GTDB lineage: Bacteria > Bdellovibrionota > Bacteriovoracia > Bacteriovoracales > Bacteriovoracaceae > JBIKWR01. The sequence goes on from JBIKWR010000036.1 coordinate 15,263, forward strand.
AAAACTTTCCTTGATGATCAATTTGTTCAATTTCAAAACCTAAACTAGCTAGTTCATGAAGTTGGACGATTGTTGGTAAAAATGTAGATGAAGTAAAGGGCAGTGAGATCAACAAAGGAATACGTTTATCTTCCGAAAGTATTTTTTCATCTTGGAAGTCACGCTCAACCAACCGTAACAAAAATTGATTATAATTGATAAGGTAAAAATGGTTTTGATTTTTCCATAAAGCGTAATGTGGCGATAAGTGTATGAGATCAGAATTTGATTCATTTTTTGATGTTACGAGATGATCCATAAAGGGATGATTCGGCTGACTTTCATTTTCTGAATTGGTTGAAACAAGGTGATGGTTGCCGTAATTTTTAAAATAATGATCATTTGTTTCATTTAATCTAGAGTGAGATGTATTGGGGAGATTTTTGACTTCATTATCTTGATAATCAGTTTGATGATGAATGGTTTTTTTCAAGCTTTTTAAGCTAGAGGAAATTAAGCTCGTCACCAGACTTAAGTTAATAAACTTCACAATAATTTTATTAGGATGAACATTAATATCCAAGTGATTTTGGGGCATTGATAACTGCAGATAATATTGAAAACCATGGGCATAAGGCCAAAGGGATTTTAAAGAGTAATGAATTGTGCGTCCAAGTGCGGGGTCATCAATAAAGCGATTATTAATCACCAGCCATTGTTCATTTCGTTTACTGATTTTCTCATTTGGTAAGACATAACCTTTAAGCCTATATCCTTCGTATTCTTTTTCGAAAGTAAAAAAGTTTAAGCTTTTAAAAACCATACTAAAACGAGTTATCGGAAAAATTTCAGAGGGTAAAACTGTTTTTACTATTTCATAAACTTTTTTATCTTGTTCATTTAACTTAACCGAAAAACGAATATGTGGATAAGTTAAAACAAAAAAAGTTAAAATTTTATGGATGTAGTTTTTTTCTTGAGTGGATGTTTTGAGAAATTTTAATCTCACAGGAGTGTTAAAAAAAAGTTGATTGATATGCAGCGAAGTCCCTGCCTTGAAATGACCTAAAGTTTTTTCCAGGATACTTTTTTGTCCCGGGACTAAGGTGATCTCTTGTAACAGCTGAGAATTATCTTGGCACACACTTTGACAATGGATTTTGGCAACACTGGCAATGCTGGCCAAGGCCTCACCTCGAAATCCGTGAGTTGGGAGAGTGAGTAAATCATCAAAGTTTTTTAACTTACTTGTGGCATGTCGTTCAAAGGCCAGGGGTAACTGGTCTTCAGAAATACCAACTCCGTTGTCGGATATTTGAATAAAATCTAGACCATTATTTCCAATTTCAATATTAATTTCTGAAGCATTCGCATCGATAGAATTTTCAATAAGTTCTTTGATGATGTTGGCAGGTCTTTCAATAATTTCTCCTGCTTTGATTTGATCAATAAGTTCGTGAGGAAGTAACTGAATAGGATTAAAATGAGTCAAATTTTAATCCTTAAAAAAAGTGACTTTATTTCTACCCGATTCCTTGGATTGATAAAGAGCGCTATCCGCGCGTTTAAAGAGATCGACTCCCGTTTCAACTCCTGGTCGAAAATCCGAGATACCGACGGAGACCGACACTGGAAGTTTTTTATTATCATAAACAAAGTTATGATTAAAAATCATTTTCCGAACTCTTTCGGCGACTTCAAAAGCATGTTTAATATTTGTTCTTGGTAACAAAATAACAAATTCTTCACCACCATATCTGGCAAGAATATCGTGTTCCCTTAGACCTTCTAAACGGATAAGTTGGGCCCCATTTTTAAGAACATAGTCACCTGCATCATGCCCATAAGTATCATTGAGTTTTTTAAAGTGATCAAAATCAAAAATGATTAGTGAAAGAGGCGTTCCCGTTAACTTACTTTTTTTAACTTCTAAATCTGCTGCATTATTAAAATAAGCTTTGTTATAACAGTCGGTCATTTTGTCCGTGTTCGCCTCATGATTGAGTTTGTCGTAGGCCAAACGTTCGGGATCACCTTTCGGAATAAATTTTAAAGCAATACTTCCAATTTTTATAATATCTGATTTTTTTAATTCGATGGTTGATTCTAATTTTTTATTATTTAAAAATGTACCATTCCGTGATCCGAAGTCTTCGAGAATGGCCTTGTCACCTTGGATCTCAATTTTAAAATGTTTTCTTGAAACTCCAGGAAACTCAAGACTGATAGTATTATCAATTTCCCTACCAAAAGTTGACTCACCTTCTAACAAATCAAAAAGTGTTCCATTTAAATCACCACCCATCGCCAATAAGGCCGCGGGTTTTCCACTTGATTCATTTTCCGGAGTGGCCAATGCTTCATGGATATCAGTAAACACCACCGTCGTGTCTTCGCGTCTTCTGCCTTTTTTAGCTGTTTCATCTGTCATTGACGGCCAACCTTAATTTTCATTGGTTCAAAAAAAATATCGAGTTTTGTTTTAAAAACAGGATTGTATAACTCTCGAACTGATCAATCAAGAAGTTGATCTTTAAGCATTGTGGTGATGAATACTAAAAAATACTAAGAAATAGTAAGAAATACGAAGGAAACAGACCACTTCACCTATCAAAAATCTTTAAACTTGTTTGAGCCATTCTTTAGCAAAGCGCTTTCCAGCTTCCACTCCCGGCTGATCAAATGCGTTAATCTTTAGGGCCTCTCCCATCAATGCGGTTAACGCCATAAAAAAAAGGCATAACCGACCAATCGCTACTTCATTGATGGCGGTTAGTTGGATTCTGATAACGGGTTTTCCACTTTCAATCAGTGCTCGCAGCGTCCCTTCAAATTCAGCTTTGAGCAGTTGATTTAGACTGAGATTATGGAGTGGCTTGAGACTCTCTTGTGCAAAGTGATTTTTAACAACGATATCCACCGGGCGATTCATTACCTCAAGCATAAAAAAAAGTTTATCTCGTTTTCCCGCGACAAATAATTGCACTAAAGAGTGTTGATCAGTTGCTCCAAGGGCAGGAATAGGAGTGAGTGAATTCAAGGCATTTTTACCTAAACTTTCCGCCCATAATTGCCCAAACCAGAGAGAAAAAAATTTCAGTTGAGAAGAGTAAGGCATCATGACTGTTTGATTAACTTGATACTTTTGAAGCAAAAATAAAACTAAATGACTCACTCGAACTAATTCATTTTTTTCAATATTTGATTGTTGCCAAGAATGTTTGGCCTGATTGCAACCAATAAAAAAGTCCTGGACATTAATCCCCATGAAGAGGCAGGGGATTAATCCTACTGGGGTAAAAAGAGAAAAACGTCCACCAATATTACTGGGGATGGGCAGACAGGTGATTTGGAATTTTTTGGCAAGGGAGAGCAACTCACTTTTTTCAGGATCAGTGGTAAAAATAAAAAAATTTTTCAATTCGTGTTCTAAAACATTCATTTGTTTTAATCGATCAACTAGAATGAGAAAGACGGTCAATGTTTCAATCGTACTTCCTGATTTAGAGACGATATGGAAAAAGCTTTTTTTCAAATCGATGTTCGCGAGTAAATGTTCAATTTCTACAGTGTCGACATTATCGATAAAAATAGTTTTACGTGATGATTGTGGATGAGAAAAGCAGTTAATCAGAAATTGAGGACCAAGACCACTGCCACCAATCCCTACATGACAGAGTGTTTTTTGATCTTTAAATTTTTCGAGCGCTAATCGGCATTGCTGAATGATCGTCGAGTCATTGCTATAATCGTAAAATCCAATCTCTGGTGATTGAATCGTTTTTAAGAATTGAGAAAAAAATGATTCTTGGGGAGGATTGTTTTTAATGTTTTCAAGATAAAGATTAAACTCTTTTTCAATTTCAAGTGGTAATTCAAGATTGATATTCATATTAAATAAGCCTTACCTAATTCGCGAGCAATAAGAGTTTTTTGGATCTGGTTTGTTCCTTCGACAATTTGCAGAACTTTTGCATCTCGCATGTAGCGTTCGATAGGATACTCTTTGGTGTAGCCAACTCCTCCGAAAAGTTGCACACATTCAGTTGTGACTTTCATCGCCACATCAGACGCTTTCATTTTTGCCATGGCCGCTAGTTTAATATCCAATTTTTTTGCATCAGACTGTTCGGCGGCGGCTTTGACTAAGAGTGCAGCCGCTTCAATTTCTGTCGCCATCTCGGCCATCATCCATTGCAATCCTTGAAAATCAAACAATACCGAATTAAATTGTTGTCGAGATTTAGTGTAATTGATCGCTTCAAATAAGGCCCTGCGTGCCAAGCCAACAGATATTGCCCCAATGGTTATTCGTCCTTTATTTAAAGCGTTCATCGCTACCTTAAATCCTTCACCTTCATTGGCCAACAAATTTTCTTTAGGAATCAAGCAATTTTCAAAAACCACTTCGCGTGTAGGGCTGGCCCGCCAACCCATTTTATTTTCTTTTTTTCCAAAGGACATTCCCTTCGTTCCGTCTTCTACAATAAAGGCAGAAATTCCTTTAGCGCCAGGGTTCTCTGGTCCACCAGTTCTGGCCATCACCACATAAGTTTTTGAAACTCCTGCAGAGCTAATCCATAATTTCGAACCATTAAGAATATAACCTTCACTCGCTTTTTTGGCGGTCGTCGTCAACGAAGCGGCATCACTTCCACTCCCTGATTCACTTAAACAAAAAGATCCAATCTCTTGACCACTGGTCAATTCAGGAAGAAATTTTTTTCTTTGAGAATCAGTTCCAAATTCTTGAATCATGGTTTGAATCATGGTTGAAACTGAAAGAGTGACAGCATATGCAACAGAGTATTTGGCAATTTCTTCTAGCACCATGATTTGATCGACAAGTCCTAGTCCAGCTCCACCAAATTCTTCTTTGATGGTGACTCCACCAATCCCTATTAAGCCTAAACCTTGATAAATGTCTTTGCGAAAAACCGCATTTTCATCATCCGCTTCCATCAATGGTTCAATTTTATGTGCACAATATTTTTGCAATTGGTTTTTTAACTCAATTTGAATTTCATTCATATCTACTCGCTTAAGATGAAGCACCGGTTTCTAATAATCTTTTGGCAATAATCATGACCATGACTTCATTTGTTCCAGCTCCAATTTCCATCAGTTTATTGTCTCTTAAATACCGTTCAACTGGAAATTCGCGACTATATCCAT
>JBIKWR010000002.1:0-66090 GCA_044356225.1 Bacteriovoracaceae bacterium
GTTTCTGCAGTTTCCGCTGTTTCTGCAGTTTCCGCTGTTTCTGCAGTTTCCGCTGTTTCTGCAGTTTCCGCTGTTTCATTTTTCTTGGAAAATTTTTCTAAATCTGCTGTCTGTCGATCTTTGATAAAACGTGCCATCTCAAGGATTGATTCATGGGATGCAGACAATGTTTGCTTTTCATCAGGTTGAGCCGCAAGACTGGAGATGGTGGTATCGAGTTGATCTTGAATTTCCCCTTGTCCATCATCTTGAGTATCGTTTTGATTCTCTAAAAGATGTTGATATGTATTTTGAGGATTTTCAAACTCAAGAACTTTTATTCCAACCCCTGGCATTTCTTTCTCAATTAAAACTGTCGCTTCTCCATCTTTACTTTGTTCAATATTGAGTACCAATTTGTTAAACTGATTTTCTATAATCTTTTGTTTTGTTTCATGAGAGTAAATATTATGAAGACAAAAGCTGGCGGCTGACTTCACTTGCTGATCTTTTTGTTTTTTCCAAACTCCACATATTGAAATTCGATCTGCTGCATTTAGATAAAAGACATCCAGGAAATCTGTTAACTCTATCGAGTTTTTCACTAGATAACGGACTGGATTTTGAGAATTGAGATCATTCATACTTTCTTGTAAATATTCTAAAGAAAATTGATCGACCCTTGCAACCAGTTGAAGAATAAAACTTTCATCATTAAAAGCGTAACGAACATCAAAAGGATAAGCAGACATTTTTGCATCTTTCAGATAACAAAAATAATCGACAATATTATGGTAAAAGTTTTTTATTGCCACAAAATTAAAATTATTTGCATGCGCCAATGTATTGATATTGTCTCCATAAAAACCCGCGCGTAAGTGATTCACTAATTCAAAGCCATTGGTTAATGTAACTTTTTCTGCCCAAATATTTTCCAGATAAAGTGGAGTGGAATTTTGAAAAAATCTCGACAATAAAATTTTTCCATCATTTGAATTCAACCAAGAAAGGTGAATGTTCGCCTTGATACTTTGATCCCAAATTTCCTGGACATTTTGAGCTTCACTTTGATCTGAAAAAATTCTTAAAACTTGAACATCGGCTGGCAGAGATTTGAGTAACTCTCGTAAACTTTCTAAAGAAAATTCATCTGAAATAGCTATGAATTTTATTTTTTGGTCTTGTTGATCAGCAACGACTTCACCATGAAAATCGACGATCAAGATATTTAATAAATTTTTGATTTCTTCATTGGTCAATAAGTTGAGAACAAAAAACAGGGCCTTGGCCTCTTCTGTTGCCATGTCAGCTTCAGATAATTTTAATTCTTTTTCTGACATATTATTATCCGGCTTTAGAATTAGAGTGAAACTCTTTTTTCTTCACATCACTTTCAATAAAAAATGAAAATAAACTTTCAATTTTCCCATGTGGCATATATTGTAAATATTTGTTTTGCTTAAAACTCTCCAGTAAATCTTTCAAGAAAAATTGTCCATCTCCGCTCAAAAAACCAATTTCTTTGTAGGGAATGGTGCTATTGAGAAATAACAAAATACTTTCTGGCCCATTAAACCAACTAATATTTAGTTTGGAATAGTTGGAAAGTACGGCAATGGTTTTTAATAAAACTTGATCAACCCCCATCAAGTTTTTTGATTTCTGATATGATCTTTCACGAATGTTATGAAAATGAACTAAGAAATTTGATTTGGCCAAGTAGCGTTCACCTTTACCGGGAATACATCTATCGAATTCTAAGGCGGTTAACATATCAAAAGAAAGCTCTGGATCAACCAATCCAAAGTCGATTAAAAAACTAGTGGTATAAAATTTTTTTAAATATTCTAAATCGCAAACTCCCCCAGCAATCGCCAGACAAGTGGCCCATGAACTAATCATTAATGCGCGATTAAAAAGTAAGATACTTTTATCTCTGATTTTAGTTAAAATCTCATCTTCAAGATCACAGAACATGGAAAAATGAGCATAAGAAAAATCTAATAAACTCCCTTCTTTCTCCCCACTCCAATAAATATCGCAGACGTACTGCAAATATTTTATTCGTGCTAAGTGTCTTTGATTTTCATCATGTTCAAGCGAAAAATAAGCAAATAATTTTTTAAAGATAAGTTGATGCTCGGCATTTACGATTTGATAGGCATATAAAAAAGGTTTCTCTTCTGAAAAATATTTATCCAAATCTTGTCCGATTAATAAATCGCCGGCGCGGTGAACTAAAATACTTTTTGTATTTTTGAAGACATAAAATAAATGATCCGGAGAAATTTTTAATGAAAAAATCGTATCTGCATTTTTTTTAATTAATTTATTTAAAGGAATAGTTTCGTCAAAAACTTTTTGACTATTTTCCAATAGCTTCATAATGGAAATCTCCTCCTAACTTATCGGAATTTTTGATTTTTATTTTGAATTTAAAGCATGAAAATTATTTTATTAACGATCTTTCTCGTAAATAATCTACTGATTTCATCTGGTATAAAATACTGATCGAATAAACAGAAGCTTGGATAAATTTATAAAAAAAAATTTGTTGATAATTTTCATCGGCAATTGGTCAAAAAGACCAATTCAAGTTTTTAAACTAACTATTTACCCTTAAGTTTTGGGTCAAGAGCATCTCTTAAAGCATCTCCCAATAGATTTAAGGCCAAGACAATAAAAAACATGGCACCAGTCGCAGCAGCTAATCCCCACCACACCATGGGGTCTCTAGCGAGTTCTTGTTTGGCATCATCGATCATGATACCCCAACTTGGTCTGCCTTGAACTCCTAGCCCTAAATAAGAAAGAATAACTTCCGTTTTAATCGCCGTTTGAAAGAGAAGAGAAAACTGAATAATCACCAAATGAAAAACATTCGGAAGAATATGTCGAAAAAGTTTTCTAAAATGACCTGTTCCAATAGCCGATGCCGCTTGAACATAATCTCTTTGTTTATGTTTGATAATTTCGCCGCGAATGATTCGACAAATACCGGTCCAGGAAGTGAATCCTAACGATATAACAATTGAATGCAGCCCACGATCTAGTACCATGGCAATTCCTAAAATCGACATAATCCAAGGGATTGATGATACCGTAGTGTAAAACCAAACAATTAAGTCATCGACTTTGCCACCGAAATAACCTGCGATTGCTCCTAAAAATACTCCAATCACAATCGCCAAAACGGAAGCGGTAAAACCCACGAGCATAGCAACTTCTGTTCCCTTGATCATCTTATCCGCGACACTTCTTCCAAAAATATCTAGTCCTAAAAAATTCTCAGTGGATGGAGCAGCATAACTGGCCCCTAATTCTTTATCCCATTCACTAGCGATAATTCCTGTCGCACTTAGAATGGCGATTGCCACATACAACACCACTATGACTAAAGAGATGATGGCAATTCGATCCCCCAGTAAAGTTGACCAAGCGTGGGCCCAGAGTGATTTAGGACTATACTTTTTTTCTTGTGGAGAAATCATCTGATCAATGTTTGGGCCAGTAGTCGTTGTCGTAGTGCTCACCTTTGTTACTCCAATTTCACGCGCGGATCAACCACGGTATAAAGTATGTCGGATATCAAACTGAATATAATAAAAGCCACCGTCGTTAAAATTGTCATTGCCTTAATCACTGGGAAATCGCTGGAATTAATAGCATTGAGAGTAATTCCTCCCAATCCCGGAATTGAAAAAAAACTTTCAATTAAAAGGGCCCCCAAAACTAAAAAAGGAATTTGAATCACCACATAAGTTATAATGGGAATCATGGCGTTTTTAAGCACATGTTTTAACAAGATAACTCTTTCCGATAATCCTTTAGCGCGAGCAGTTCGAACATAATCTTGATAAACCTCATCCAACATAACCGTTCTAAAAAATCGCACATCAGGTCCTAAAGATAAAATAACCCAAATTGAAATCGGTAAAATTATATAAGGCATGAAATGAGGAAACCCAAATTCATAACCAGAGATAGGAAACCACCCCAAATAGTAGGCAAAAAATGTTTGGGAAAAAAGAATAATGGCCAGCGAAGAAAGTGACTGTAGGGAAATCGTTAGTAGCACTGATGACTTATCGATAAATTTTCCTCGATAATAGGCAACCACTAGACTAATTAAAATGGCCATGACATTGGCAATTAAAAAACCTGGAAAAGTAAAGGTTAAGGAAACAGGGGCTCCTTGTTTAATCATTTCCCAAATTTCTTGTTTAGTGTTCCATGATCTCCCAAAATCAAAAGTAAAAGCAGATTTCACAATATCGAGGTACTGATACATCAGAGGTTTATTTAACCCTAGCTCTTCCCTGACTTCCGCAAGCATTTCTGCATTGGCATGTTTTCCTAATAGTGTCAGTGCAGGATCACCTCCCACTAAATTAAATAAAACAAACACAATGCCACACACCCCTAGCAAAATGGGAAAAGAGTAAACAATCCGTCGGAAGATATAAGCTAAAATTTTATTGTTCATAACTTTTCCCTACTGAGTGAACTTATGGCGTTTTAAGTCTTACATTTTTTTCTTCAATTCTGATTTTTTAGCATTATCAACGCCTAAATATTTTTCTTGGCCTTGCTCAAATTCGGTTCTCACATAATTTTGTAACCAACCATGAACCAGAACAAAAGACTTTCGATGAATTCCAAAAATCCATGGAACATCTTCCGCCGCCATCATATAGAGTTTTTCATATAAAGCAGTTCTGACTGGACCATCTTCCATCACGACCGCTTTTTCAAAAAGCTCGTTGTAAGCCGGGTTATCATAGTTTGAACCATTGGATCCTGGAGCTTTATTTGGACCGTAGAGCAATTGCAGAAAATTTTCAGCATCTGGATAATCGGCTCCCCATGCAATTCCGAACATCATACTTTGCTTATTCGCGATTCTTTTTTGTAATTCAGGAAAGGGATGGTTATTCACTTGAACTTGCAAACCAATTTCGGTCATTTGTTTGGTGAAAAATTCCGACATTTGGCGAGCAGTAGCAGTTGCCGATGTGTCGTAGACGATCTTAGGTAGTCCTTTTCCTCCTGGATATCCAGCTTCTGCCAGTAAAAGCTTGGCCTTTTCAACGTTGTATTCTTTATTAGGATTTTTATATCCGGCCACGTGTCCAGCGATTCCGGGTGGAATCAATGACTGAGCGATAATGCCTTGGCCGTTATAAAACAATTCTAATGACTTTTGTGAGTCATAGGCCATGGAGATCGCCTGGCGAAGTTTCAAGTTATCTCTAAAAAGTGCGTAATGATTATTAAAAGCAATATAAGTCACATCTAAAGAAGGTGTTACCGATAAATTCACACCTTGTTTTACGAAATCTGGACTTAACTCTTCATTGGGGGTTATGGCCGTATCAAAATTATCTTTAGGAGGAGGTAAAAAATCGGCATTCCCTTTTTTAAAATTCAACCATCTGGTATTTTCTTGTTCCATGATATCAACAACCACTTTGTCGACTAAAGGTAATTGTTTACCAGCATCTGCTGTCAATCCTTTCGCAACTAACTCAGGAGCTGCTTCACTTGGATAAAACTTTTTTCGATAAGTAGGGTTTTTGGTATATGTAATTCGGCTTTGTCCTTTATACTGTTCAGTCACAAAAGCACTTGTTCCTACTGGGTGGTTTAAAAATTCTTTGCCATAATGCTGGACACACTCTCTGGCCACAACATAGGAAAAAGGCATCGCCAACCCATAAAGAAATTGGGGATTAGCTTTCGCTAAATTAAACTGTAACGTATATTTATCGATCGCCTTTACACCTTCTACCACTTGATCATAATTTGAAGATTCAAGATTTTTTTGAGCATCACGCCATTCATTCAAGCCTTTTATTTTTCCATCAAACAACCACCAACCGGCAGATTGAGTGCGAGGATCAGCGACTCTTTTTATTGAATAGGCAAAATCTTCGGCGGTTAACTCTCGGCCTTTTCCATTGGGAAAACAGACGTTATCTTGAAAATAAACATCGGGTAAAATTTTGAAAGTGTAAGTTAAGCCGTTATTAGAAGACTCAGGCAATGCAGCGGCCAGGTTTGGCGAAAGTGTGTAAGGTCTTTTTAAATAATGAAATTCTAATAATCCTTCATAAACTCGGGCGATTTCATTTGAAGTATAGAGATCGTCAGCATGGATTGGATCAAACCCTTTGATTGTTGCCGGAGCGATAATATTGATCACTTTTTCAGTATTTTCGTCAGCACCCTTTTTACTACATCCAAAAATCAAAGCTGAAATCATTAACAAGAACAAAAAAATTACATTCAATTTCATAGTCTTCATTCCTTTTTCTAAGGTTTTGTTGATATTTGTTAGAGTCTCGATTTTGTTACATTTGTTTGCGAATTACTGACCAAGGTATATAAGATAAATCTTATTTTTGCCAAAAAAACTAACTGACGATTGCCGAAATTAAGAAAAAAACTTTTTTTCTCATAAAAAATGAATAATCTTGCAATTCAAATCACTCGAACGAGCAAAAACAAAAACTAGTAAATCACTTTTCCTTTGAGTTTGGGGCCAGGTTGGCGCTAGCTACACTCTGCAGCATTAAACTGGATGAGCAGCTTGGGACGATCAAGAATATTGTTATCTTTATTTTGAATCAAAAATTTAATCTGATGAAACTTGGTTTTATCTTGTGCTGAAGAGTCCTTGATTAAATAAACCAAAAAATCATTGGTTTGATCAAAGTCTTCTCTCAAAACCCACTGATTTTTTGTCAGTTGATTAATCATGATAACGGGAAAATTTACTCTGGAGCATTGCCCTTGAAAAAAACCATCCACTGCTGATTCTTCCTCTGAATCAAAGGCATTTTTGGGGGAAAACTGACAATGTGGTCCCGCCAAATCATCTGAGTTTTGAGTCATCGCCAAATAAAAGCCTACTTTTTTTAAAAAAAGATTGAGGTCCGCCATTTTATGCTGCTGGTTTTTTGAGCCTTTCATATTACGTTTTAACTTAGTGAAAAAAGTTCCCAAAACAGAGATTTTATTTTGGGTGTAAAAGTGTTTGAAGTTGAGATTGATGGTCTCTTCTCCATGTAGGGCAAAAAAAAGTGCTATCTTCCATTCTTCAGAATTTAAAATTGATTCGTAATTAAAGACGTACTTTTCAGATTGAATATCGACTAATCCTTTACCATTTCCAGTCCAGCAAGCCGTTTTTAAAAAATGACCAAGATGAATTTCGGTGGGAGCGGGCGTTGAGTTGTTGGACTTAGAGAAGTCAGAACAGGCGGTAAAACTAATCCCTAGAATCCCTAGAATCCCTAGAGTTACTAGAGTCCCCAGAAGCCGGCAAACGATCAGCGTCCAAGGCTTTGAGTAAAACCAGAAGTTCTTCTTTTTCTTGGGTTTGGGAAGCATTCTGGAAAGCCTCATTTAAATACTTTTTGGCCAATTGAAAATTTTTTAATTTTTGATAAATTAGTCCTAAATGCTTAGCTATGACAACATCATTCTCCACGAGTTCTTTGGCTTTTTGCACATGCTCTAAGGCTTTTTCATAGTTTCCTACGGTGTAGTAATACCAACCCAAAGAATCTCTTATAAACCCATCCTCAGGACTTAACTCCACTGCTTTTTTGATATACTGGTGGGCCAAATCTAAATTATTGCCTCTTTCGAGCCAGGAATAACCGATAAAATTGAGAGCATGAGCATGGCGAGGGTTTTCTTGAATAATTTGCTCCATAATGCTAATGGATTTTTGATGGTCGCCTTTTTTTTCAAAGAGCACAGCTAAGTAATAATCCTGATTTTCTGAATATCCTTTTTTACCTTTGATATTCTCCATTGAGGCAATCGCCTTCTCTATTTGATTATGAGACTCATAATAATTGGCGCGCATGATATTCATATAAACCGCTAGGTCTGGATGTTCGGAATTTTTATCGGTGAATTCCAAAAACTGATTTTTAAAATCATCATTTTCTTTTTGGCTTAAGGTGAGATCTTTAAACATTTCTGCAATTTGCATATTGCTGTCGACAAAAAGGGTGCTGTCATTGGGAATTTTTGAAAAGTAATCAATGGATTTTTGATACTCTTTCATTTCTTGAAAAATGGCTCCCAAATAATAAATAATTTTATCTGAATCTGGAACTTGGGACTCTATATCTTGAAAAACCAAAATGGCCTTGGAAAATTGTTTAGTATCTGCATAAAGAATTCCCAATTTAACTTTTAAATTTAAATCCATTGGGTCAATCGAGCTTAAAACTTCAGCATAAGGAATCACTTCTTCATAACGAGACTCTGAAAAAAGCAAATTAACTAAACGGGATAAAATAAATTTATTTTGCAGATCGCGGTTTAAATAACTTCGATAAACATTAATCGCAGACTTGGTTTTTTCTTGTTCTTCATAGATCAATCCAATCGCCAATGCCGCCTGAAACAATTCAGGATTGAGTTTTAAAGACTCTTGAAAGGCTTTTAAGGCATTTTCATATTTTGATTTTTCTAGATAAAATTTACCTCGGTAATAAGCATAAGTACCATCTTCCGGATTCTTTTTTTGACAATCATTCAATTTTTGATGGGCATTTTTAATATCTTCTTTCTCAAAATAAGATTTTGCTAAAAACAGACAGGCTTCGGAATTTTTAGGATTAATGACTAAAATTTTTTGATAAAGCTGATTCGCTTTAGGACTTTCATCTAAGGCAATATAGACTCCCGCCAATATAAATAAGGCATTTTCATCTTCTGGAGATGCCTTTATGATTTGCATAAATAAATCTTTTGCTTCTGTAAATTGGCCTGATTTTATAAGTTCTACTCCTAATTTTTTTTGAATAAAAAGATCTTGTTTCTCTATTTTTAGTAGTTGCTGATAGAGAAATAATGATGATTTGGTATCACCCATTCGCGAAGCTGCATCGGCTTTTAAGAACAAGTCATTCGCCAAATACGTCACGGCGTGGGGACCGGTTTCTTTCGCTGCTTCGATCAGTGCATCTAATTTATCTTCGGCCATTCTCCAGGTTTCTTTTTCCATTTTTTCTGCTGCTTCATTCGCCACAGCGTTTTCGTTATCTTCAACTGATTCCTGGTCTTTTTCGTGAGAATTTTTAGCAACGTCTGGCGTTTTACTAATACTAAACTGATGAGCACAACTGGAAAAAATATTTAAAATACCTAAGAACAAAAAGAGCGCGAAAAACATTTGAACAAGTTTTGGCAAAAAATTTTTTTTGCTTAATCGCTTCACTTGAGTTTTACCTTGAGGATGATTTTTCATGCTGTTTTGCCCACTACTGCCTATTTTTTCTTAACGCCTTAGGAGCTTTTCGGATTTTTATTGATCAAAAATAAGGGATTAATGGTCGATTTTGAGAAATGGTAATATTTTCACTTTGGCATTATAACTCAAGGCGTACCAATATAACGCGTTGTAATCATGGAGCTTTTTAGGACACAACTTGTTACAAAAAAATTGCTAACGATAGAGTCAGATAATGTCATGCTCTGAATGCTTGACAGCAATATTGTGCCTTGATACTTGGTACCTCGAGTTAAGGGCAAGGCGCAATTTGGCTAACTACTTGATTTTAAAAAAGCAATATACCCTTTTTTATATTCTTGTAATTATTACACCAAGTGTCGTTTTCGATCCTTAAATGAGATATGAACTGCGTGGTCACCACCAAAAATTATGGATAATGAGGGGTTGATCTTAATAAATAACTTAACAGGGGAAGCGGCATGAAAGAAGTTAGAATTATCAAAAGGTACCAGAACAGAAAGTTGTATGACACTTTTCAAAGTTGTTATGTAACCCTTGAAGAAATTGCTCAGATCATCAGAGAAGGTAACGAAATTCAAGTTATCGACAACAAGTCAAAAAATGACATTACTTACATGACGATGATCCAATTGCTTTTTGATCAAGAGCGCAAATCCACCAAGGGTGGCAACGTTGAACTACTCAAAAGAGTCGTTCGCAGTATGGAAGGGACTTTTACTGGCTATATCAGAGGCCTTGAAAGTCAACTTATGATTTCGGTTGAAGCTCCAGTATCTGAAGAGACTGGATATCAGGCTCCTGCTGCTTCATTCGGTGGACAAACAACTGCGGTTGAAACTCCCTCATCTTTAAACTAAACTACAAGCACCTGAAGCATTCGAAGTTAAAAAATTTAACTAGAGCTTTGGGTGCTTAATCTTTTTAGTTAAGCCAATAAATTCAAAATATTTCACCACGTGCTTAAAGCTCAGAAGGTTTTGCCAAATCCTTAGAATCAAAGTGGCGGTTGGGAGTAAGAACATGAAAAAATCAGCTTCAGGGATCTTGGTTGTGTTATTAGGAATCAATTGCGCACTTGCCAATAAACCTAAGCCCACATTGCCAATCTCTAAGGAATCTAGAGAATCTAAGGAAACGACCCAACCTTCCAATAATTTCAAAAGTGCTCAATCTAAAAATGATGAAAATGAAGAAATGAATGACACCTACCCAACTTCCCAAATGAACAATAACCGAGAAGTAAAAATCTTTGGTGACATTAATCGCCATAGTGTTGGCCTGGGTTTGGGCCAAACAATTTTATTTGGTGATTTAAAAGATAATGGAGACAACCAAATTACCGTCGATGCGTTTTATAGTTACAGTGCCTCTTATTCTTTTGATTTATTGGCCAATTTCCATCTATCAAAACATAAGTTTCGCGAGCAATCTGTCACCATTCCCGGGGTTGCAGTAGGTATAAAAGGTAAAATTTTTCAGTTTGATAATTTTTCTCCTTTTGTTCTCGGTGGGCTAGGTTTTTATCATCCAACAGTTGAAAGGTTCAGCGAAAACCAAATAACGAAAAGTGAAGGTAAATGGACTTTTGGGACTCACCTCGGTTTTGGGGTCGATTTAAAACTTAATGATCAATTTGTTTTTGGGATATTCACTCATTATCACAACCCTTTTGACATCAAACAAGAAATTGGCCCTGAAGTTGAAGGTTCATATAGTAAATTTCTTATCACCACGATGTATTCATTCTGATGTTATCCCTTTAAACTTGGTGCGTGATAGCATCTCATCGTTTTTATATTGTTACCGGCAAAGGAGGAGTGGGTAAAACCGCCATTGCCATCTCCCTGGCCAAATCGCTGCAAAATCAAGGTTTGGATGCTCATTATTTTACTCATGACTCAATTCCCGAAAATCATCCAGCTCATCAGTTATCCATACCTTTTAAACAATTAAATTTTGATGACTCCGTTTATCGATATATTTCGAAAAAATTTAATAGTCAGTTGATTGCTTCTTTTATCACGGGAACTAAATTTTTTAATTCTCTGATGAAGATGATCCCAGGATTTAGTTATTTAATCACTCTGGGAGATATTTTAGATGACCTAAAAACTCACCCTGAGAAAATTATCATCTTAGACTCACCGGCGACCGGACATGCGATTACGATGCTCGAATCGGCTTATAATTTTCGCGATATTTTTAAGTCTGGAATCTTAGTCGATGATATTAATAAAATGCTTGATTTTTTGTTTGGTGAAAATTTATTAAAAATTTTAATTGTTACTTTTCCCAATACCATTGCTTTTACTGAAGCCGAAGAACTAAAAACCTATTTAGAGAAAATTCATTTTAAGCATATCGACATCGTAGTTAACAACAGCTTTTCACGAGTAAAAAATATCAATTTTGAACAATTGCCAAAATATTTTAAAGAAAAAATTTCTTTAGAAAATCAGTTATTTGCCAACTATTCTCATTTTAAAAAAATTATTCCCCATATTTTTGTGGAAGATGATAAAGCTTTTTTTAATGCTATTTCCAAGTCGCTTGAGGAAATTCTGACGTGAAAAAGGTTCAGCATAAACAAATTGAAATTTTTTGTGGAACCGGTGGAGTTGGTAAAACAACATTGGCCACAGCCAGGGCATTTTATCTCGCCAATCAAGGATTAAAAGTTTTGTTAATTACCATCGATCCCGCTAAAAGACTGAAAGAAATTCTTGGGCTAGATGATCATTTATCGGGGAATATTGAAGATGTGACTTTGTTGTTAAAAAAAACGTCTCAAGAAGAAACTTCTGGAACTCTCCATGCCTTACTGATGTCCCCTCTTAAAACTTTTGAAGGGATCTCGACCCAATCTTCAGATCGTCAAAATATTCTTTCTAACAATATTGTCAAAATACTGGCCAGACCTCATGGCGGCATGAATGAAATTTTGTCGATAGTCGAAGTTCAAAAACACCTGCTTTCTAAAAAATACGATAGTATTATTCTAGACACTCCTCCCGGACAGCATTTTTTAGACTTTTTAGAAAGTTGTAAAAAAATTAATAATTTTTTTGATAAGTCTTTTATGGAGATTTTTAAATATGTTGGAAAATCTATTGGCAATGATGAACATGAAACTTTGACAGGCGCAAAAAATATTTTATCCAAAATAATCAATTCCGGATTTTCTAAGCTAGTTCAATATTTAGAAAAAGTGACTGGAGGAGCATTCGTCGAAGAGTTCATCAATGCGATTCATTTAATTTATGCCAATAAATCTACTTTTTTAGAGGCTTTAAAATTAGAGCATGACTTAAAAAACCAACTTTTTTCTAACTGGTTTTTAGTCACTTCTTTTGAGCATAGTAAAATTTTTGAATTAGGTCATATTAAAGACAAGGCGATCGATTTTATGCATGATGATTCTTATATCTTAGTTAATAAATCGCTGGGAAAACATTTGGCCGACTGGAATCTGGTGGGGCAAAATCTCAACATGCACCAACTGCATAAGTCGATCTTTAAACGGGAATCTGAAGTTCGCAATCTCTTAACCGCGCAAAAAACTCAAATCTTAGAATTTAGTGATGTGATCGAAGCTAATCCCTTGACCCATGTAACTTCCTTGGCCAACGAATGGAAAAATTATTCTGCAATTTAGATTTTTTAAGGTACAAATTAAGGTAAAATATTGAAGGGAATTTTTATTTAAATCACTCTTCGCTTATATCATTCACTTTCACTCAAAACAATATGAGAGGCCAATTATGTTACGAGGTGCTCACAAAACAGTTCTTGATGTTATAGGGCATACGCCTATCGTCAAATTAAATAAAGTGGCGTCGGAAGTTCAATCTGAAATTTATGTCAAATTGGAGTACATGAATCCCGGTGGATCGATCAAAGAAAGAATTGGTAAATACATCTTAGAGCGTGCCATCCAAACCGGAGATTTAAAACCAGGTGGAACCATCATCGAAGGCACTTCGGGCAATACCGGAGTTGGTTTGGCGATGTTCGCTGCAGTCCATGGATATAAATGCATCTTTGTTTTAGCAGATAAACAATCGCAAGAAAAAATTCAAAACTTGCGCGCTTTTGGTGCCAAAGTAATCGTTTGCCCAACGAATGTCGCTCCTGAAGACCCTCGCAGTTATTATAGCGTCAGTAAAAATTTGGCCAAATCCATTCCCAATAGTTATTTCGTTAATCAGTATGATAACCCGCTAAACGCAGAGACTCATTACCAGACGACTGGGCCAGAAATTTACCAACAGACCCAGGGAGAATTTGACGTTTTTGTCGCCGGTGTTGGCACCGGCGGAACCATTTCGGGAACCGGGAAATATCTGAAAGAAAAAATGCCCAAGATAAAAATTGTAGGAGTCGATATTGAGGGATCTATTCTCGGCCATTTTCATAAAACAGGAAAAGTTTGTGAGGCCCGTCCTTATGTTCTAGAAGGTATTGGGGAAGATATTTTCCCTGCCAATGTTCATTTTAAAACCATTGAAGAAGGCATTTTCTGCGGAGGAAGTTGCGGAGCCGCCGTCGTGGGAGCGATTCGCTATGCCAAAACATTGCCGGTGCCTAAAAAAATATTAGTGGTATTGCCTGATAGTGGTAATCGTTATGCTTCCAAAATTTTTAACGACGATTGGATGCGCGAAAATGGATATATGGACAGCACTTTTAATGTTTTGGTGAATGAGGTCCTGGAGGTCCTTGGAAAAGGGAAAAACGCCTTTGTTTCCGCCCAAGATTCAATCACCGTTGCCCAAGCCATCAAGTTATTTGAAAAACATGGCATTTCTCAAATTCCCGTTTATCGCGAAAAAAATTTAGTGGGCGTCATTTCGGAAAATCTTTTGTTGCGACCAGTGTTTGAAAATAAAATCGCCACCACTGATTCAATTTCAGTCATCATGCAGGCCAATTTTAAAGTGATTGATGGCAATCAACTTCTGAGTGAAGTGGCGGATGCTTTACTGCGAGGACAAATTGTGATGGTGAAAAACAATGGAATCGTCGTCGACATATTAACCAACTCCGACATTCTCAATTTTGTTTCAAGAAAAGGATAATTTTTATGGCAAAAAAAATGGGATTTTCTACAAAAGTTCTTCATATCGGCAATGAACCAGATGTTACCACCGGCGCTGTTATTCCTCCTATTTATCAAACATCGACTTTTGTCCAGAAATCTCCAGGCAAACATCAAGGCTATGAGTACAGCCGGTCTCATAATCCCACCCGAACAAGGTTGCAAGAGTGTTTAGCATCAACCGAAAATGCTAAATTCTGCTTGGTGACAGCGAGTGGCATGTCGGCGGTAGAACTCATCCTGCATTTATTACCCAAAAATTCAAAAATTGTTTGTGGCGATGATGTTTATGGTGGGACCTATCGGCTTTTCACTACTGTCTTTCAAGAAATTCATCAGTTTAGTTTTGTCGATACCACCGATTTGGTGGCAGTAAGAAAAGTAGTTAAAGAGCAAAAGCCAGCACTTATTTGGCTCGAAAGCCCCACGAACCCCATGCTAAAAATTTCTGATATCGAAGCGATTGCTTTAATCGCCAAAAGTTTTAATTCGCTGGTGGTGGTGGACAATACTTTTATGAGTCCTTATTTTCAAAATCCGCTCAATCTTGGAGCTGATATTGTTTTGCATTCGATGACTAAATACCTCAATGGCCATAGCGATGTGGTGGGTGGTTGTGTGATGCTCAATCAAAAAAAGATTTATGATCGTTTATGGTATTTACAAAACTCCATTGGACCAAGCCAAAGTCCCTTCGATAGCTGGCTGGTGTTAAGGGGAATAAAAACCTTAGCGGTGAGAATGCAACGGCATGAAGAAAATGCCATGCAATTGGCGAAGTGGCTTGAAAAACACCCGAAAGTAGAAAAAGTTCTTTATCCAGGTCTGCCCTCTCATCCCCAACATGCTATCGCTAAAAAACAAATGTCCGGGTTTGGTGGCATGATTACATTTTTTATTAAGGGAGGTTTAAATGCCTCAAAAAAAGTGTTGTCGAGTTTAAGCGTTTTTTCCTTAGCAGAAAGCTTGGGTGGAGTAGAGAGTTTAATTGAACATCCAGCGATCATGACTCATGCGAGTGTGCCGGCAAAAAATAGATTGAAATTAGGAATTAGCGATAACTTAATCAGAATTTCTGTTGGTATAGAAAACTTTGAAGATCTTAAAAATGATCTGGCCCAAGCGCTAAAACTGATTTAGTAGAAGTTAAATACTTATTTATTAATTTTTTTTTCATTTTTTTCGTATGGACAAAAATCAGTTTTAGGACCTATCATGGGAAATTCACGACAGGTAGTAGGTCTTAAATCATAAACCGTACACTTTCTGGTATCACTATCTAAAAAAATGCAATCTCGATTACCCTTTTGTGCTAGCGTAAATTTTTCTGACTTATGATTGTAGTGAGCAACAAGACCTTTGTTTTTTAATCTTTTCGCAATGATTTTTCCATCTTCCTCTGCATCAAATTCATCCACCAGTTTTAAAGTAATTAAATCACTTATTTTGACTTCCACTGGTAGACGGCAACAATGGGCGGTGCAATCACTACATAACTGGGGGAAAAACTTTCGCCACTTATTTGTTCGAACTAAAATATCATCTTTCATCGACCTAACTTTGTTTACAGCACAAAATATTTCACTTCCAGCTTTGGAAATCCAAAGATGAGATTAACCGCAGGATTTAAAATTGTAATGGTTTTATTTGAAGGATCAAAAGAATAATCAATGTTCTCCATTAAAACCGTGGATCCAATTTGAACCATCAATGTATGATCTGGACTTATGTAAGGAGTATTTTTTAAGGTAAACATTCCTAGAGTTTGATTAATATTTTCAGTGATCACACTTAAGATTTGAGTAAAATCAGGATCACCGATGGGAGAAACCTGGCCTTTGGTTAACTGCGAAAGTTCAATATAGTGTGTGCCCATTTGTTCCACATCTTTATTGGTGGGCTTATCATTAACAATGCTGTGAAAAACAAAGGGAACAATACTGGGGGATTTTAGTTTTAAATACTCCTGTAGATAACTATTGGCCTTATTCATGAAAAAAGTATTCGATTGATCATTTTCATCTGATAGGACAATCACATGAGTTGGAACTTCTGAGCGGAAAATTGATTTATTATTTTTAAAAAGCTTTAACAAACTATCAAAACCTTCTTCAATTGCACTGCCAATACCTGTCATCAAAGGAAACTCGCCTTTAATCGGGGTTAACATATTTTTTAACTTTGCTTTCGAACTTAAAGGGTCAAGGGAGAAATCTTGAGGGTTTATTATTCCATAAGGAACGCCACAAGCACCAGGTTTCCCACACAACCAATCATCGGTACTTACTGCCACTGTCATGAGATCTATCGGATTTTTTAAAACCAGAGCATCCACCATGGAGTTTATCGCCGTTGATAATTTTTGCTGATTGTCCTTCATGCTTCCGGAGTTATCGATAATAAAAACTAAATCAACTCCCTTGGCGGTTGAAAAGTTACTCAACATCATAAATGTTTCCGTTTCACTTTTTGGTAAAATAACCGGAGGATCATTATTGAGTGTGATCCCGGTTAAGGGTGGCTCGTAGCTAATGACAGGGGCAGGTGGCACAGGATTGTTATTGTCAGGGATTGGATTTGCTACTTCGTTGCTTGGTGCCGGATAGGATCCTTGATTATTGCTTTGGTTTTCTTGAGCACTATTTTCACTATTTTCACTATTTTCACCAGAATAATTATTTCCTAAATTGTTTTCTGGAGCTTGATCAGGATAACTGATGACCGCAGGAAGCTCTGGAATGATAGACTCTGGATTTTCGTTTTCGGAATAATTTTCATTTTGAACTGAATTTTGATCACCTTCAACATCCGCACCTTCATCTTCTGAAGCATAAGGAGAGGCCTCATCTTCCTCTGTAGCAGAATTATCTTCCGATGATGAGTTTGAATTCGGCTGAAGTATTTTTTTTTGCTCATCTTCTTTATCAGTATCAGTTGAAGTTTTGGTTATTTTCGCCAACTCTGCTTCCTGACACGAGATGATTAAAAAAATAATCGATAATCGGAAAATGCTGGCCAGTGAAAAATACATAAATTGTCCTCGTTGTTGATTCGAACTTAATTTATGCTAACAGCTTTATAGAATTTCTCTGTCATTTTGAACTTAGCTATTGAAATAACTGGAAAAATGCCTCCTCATAAAAATGGCTCACATCACGAAGGTTGTGACTGATCTCTTGCTATAAACGAGTTTTGAAAGTCTCCCTTTTGAAGACTTTTTTAAAACAAGAAATCAAAAGTTTATGATGAGCGGATACCCTTCTATTTCTACTCCGTTGATTAAACACCGGTCTTCATCACCATCAGCTTTAAAGCCTTGTGAAAGATAGAAATTAAGGGCATTTTTGGTGGAGGACAGTGTCATACAATTCATATGATGTATCAGGGCCACATCTTTCATATAACTTAACAGCTTTTTTCCTAAACCTTGATGAATGACTTCAGTATTTAAATACAGTGATCCAATCTCAGCTTCTTTTTTTTCTTGATTAAGAAACAAAATCCCATGACCTAAAATACAGTTTTTGACTTCAATCACCCACACCTTATGATTCAGAATAAGCTGGGATAAAGAGTTAATGTTCATTTTTCGTCCTGACCATGCTGCTATTTGGTCTGGTCGATAAAAGGCAGAGCAGTTCTCTTTGATGGATTGCATATGAGATAAGTGTATTCCCTCTTCATCGCCCAAGACTGCTGGTCGAATGATCGGCTTGTATTGTTGAATCCAATCTTTTTTAAGAAGAGAATAGTAGTGCATATCCCAAAAGCGTTGACGATGAAAGATATCCGATCGCAAAGTTCCCTCAAAATGCATTCCTAATTTTTCCATCACTCTGGCAGAAGCAACATTCTCAATCTTACATCGACACTGTAATCGCTGCATGGGAAAAATATTAAAACAGTATTCTATGACCCTCTGTGCTGCTTCTATGATAATTCCTTGTCCCCAGTATTCTGGATTTAAAGCATAGGCCAGTTCCATTGTATATAGCGGTGCTCTATATGTGTTACCAATCGGGAACATGCCCACCGTACCAATCACTTCATTTCCATCTTTTAGTTTAATACCGAATGGTTCCGGAATATTGGCCGCATACTTAGAGTTAACATAATCATTTATAAAAATAGCGGTGTCATTGAGTGACTGATGAGGTTCCCATAGAGTGTAGCGAGAAACACGAGGATCTTTTGCGTACTGATAAATGGAGTTTACGTCGTATTGGGAAACAGGTGACAAAACAAGTCTATTAGTTTGCAATTTAGGGATTGTCCACTTCACAAAACCTGCTTTAAAGTATAACCATATTTTTAAACTTTTGAGATGTCATTATATGTATCATCAATCTAATCGCTTTTATAGACTCTTGCCGTTTAACCTTTTTGCCTTACTTTTCATTTTTCTTACCGTTCTATCTTGCAGTGAAAAAGCGGAAGAGAATATTGAATTATCCCCATCATCTGATGATCAAACAAAAAACAATAACCCCATCATCACACCGATTGAACATGATAAATTATCCTGGATTGCCAAAGTGACAGCGACCCTTCGTTTAAACCAACCACTCTCTGAACAAGACCGGCCATCTGAGCTGTTGCAGAAAACCCGAGAAGAAGTAGTCGATTTTTTTCTCAGTCAAAAAAACTTTGAAGATGTCTTGTTAGATTTTAATCTTTATTTTTTAGGAAAAAAAACAAACTCTCTTTTTACCTTCAAAAAAGATAAATCTAAAAGATATTTAAGTACCTCTTACCAACTGCCGGGAGTTCTCAGTTCAATCCATGAATATTCAATCAATGGAAATTACTTAAAATTTTTAGAACTTAATCGCTCCCTTTACTTTTCTCATTTTGAACCAGTTGAAACGGACTTCGGTCCACTCGACCCTAAAGTTGAAAAGCTATGGAGAGATCGTGAATTTCAAAACCTCGTTCAGAAATATGCCAATGCCGCTATTTTTTTATTAGAAAACCCTACTCTTGATATGAACATCGCCTGTCTCACCTTGAGTCAAAACCTGATTGATTTTTTTTTCATCCTAAATAATACCGGTTTACCAATCTCAATCATCAATGCATTTTTTGAGTTATCATTGACTAAGAGAACTCAATGCCCGCATGTTATAGATCGTCAAGCTTTTGCCCAAAGCATGCTGGAGGAAATGAACCAGCTTGGCCAATTCAAACAAGAGTATGACCGTATAGCCGCTAACAATCAAAATTATAAAATTTTATCGCCTAGTGATATTTTTCCGATCAAAATAAATTTAACATCTGATCTCGATCTTAAAAAAGCACCATCACCAATCCATTTTTTGACTTATAACTATGGGTACTTCTTTTGGAATTCCTTACCCAACTCATCCACCAATTATAACCGCAAAAGAGCAGCTTACTTTCTTAATCAGTATTTTTGTGACGACCTAACTCCAGTTTTGTTTGTTAAAGCTTCAGACCATACAAAAGATGCCCATTCTTCCGACCCAGGATGCGTCTCTTGCCACTATAAATTAGATCCCATGGCAGGATTTTTTAAACACTTAGGTCAAGGTGGGAATTCTTTTGAAGGTTTAAAAAACATTTTTTTTGATGATTTCGCTACGATGGATCGTCAGCAGTATGAGTTAGCATGGAAAGATGGCACTGGAAAAAGAGAATGGAATATTGGCCTGATTAGATCCCAATACGATGAAAAGCTAAATCATTATGGGGAATCCATCGAAGACCTTTTTAAAATTATTCAAACCGCTCCCGAAGTGAAAAAATGTATCGTCAAAAGGGCCAGTGAGTATCTATTAGGAAAAAATACCTTAATTGATCCTGGCTATCTCGATTATCTCTCGCGAAATTTTATCACTGAGGCGCAAGTCAATTCATCTGTGGCGATTAGAAATCTTTTTAAACGATTAGTCTTAAGCAATACTTTTGCCCAAAAAATAAAAAAACCAGATGTCTGTTATGATTCAGCTCCTGGCCCAAAAGAATATCAAGAATTTAATGTTAATAAATCTCCACCTTGCCAGATAGCTCATTTATTTCAAAAAAATTGTGGCTCTTGTCATAAGTCTGATTTTGGTCCGGGAAATTTAAACCTCACCAACTGGATCCAAAATGCTCAAGGAGAATACTTTTTTGCGCATTTTGATGATCAAGGTAAAAGTCTTAGCAAATCAGAAAGTATTGATCGCTTGATCGATCGAATATCTTCAAATGATGACGAGCTTACTATGCCGCCAATTTCCCATCACATAAGTTCTATTGAACGAGCGGAAATGTATAAATGGCTGATTAAACAAAAATAAGATTGGAGTCGTATTATGTTAAAATTTTTTTTGGCCATGGCAATCACTTTCAACTCGTATTCCTCCATTAACCCAGGACAATTTAAAGGCTCTTTGGCGATTCAAGGACACCTCAATACTTATATTTTTGCAGAAAAAATAAATTTAAAAACCTATTCACTAACCTCAGTTGAACATATTTTAGGTTTATGGCGACAACTTGATGATGGAACGACTGTTTTTATTAATGGCCATCCTAATGGTTTTAATCTTTCCGTTTACCACCTCTTATTCGAGCAGCTCTCAATTGAAATCTCTCAAGTTTGTGACCCCATTTTGTTTGAAAAAGTAAAAACAAAATTTCGACCAGAATTCATTCAAAGTCTTTTACCTATTTGCCAATGGCCAAAAAATTCCGCTAAAGAAACTTCTGTACTCTTTAATTTCTGGTCAAAATTAATAGGGTTTGATGCGCCGTCTGATGAATTTAATCATTGGTTACAATTTTTCAGTCGAGAATTTGTTTATAACGACACAGCATCGCTGATTAAAAGTATGGCGATGACCATTTTTTATTCACCCTATTTTCTTTTACAATTATAGGAATTTTATGAAAATCAATAGAAGAAAGTTTATTGGTCATGGGCTCTCCTCCGTTTTGACACTTTCAACTCTGCCGATCTCAAAATTTCTGAATGTTTCGGCGATGGCGAGTGAAAAAAAATTAGGCCATTTAATCAGTGATCCGCACTTCTTTTTTCATCTCATTATACCCGGAGGTCTTGATGCGACTTACCTCTGGGATGCTAGGCCACTTGAAATGACTCAAAAAGGTTTAATTCAAAATTATTTAGGAATCGAACCATGGCAGTGGACAGATCTAAAGGGTCGCAACACACTCGCTTCACCATTGGTAAAACCTCTTCTGCCTTATCAAAAATATTTTACCATTCTAAATGGCGTTCATATGAACGTTGGGTTCGACGGACATGAACAGAATACCAATTTTTTATTAACGGGAAATCCCTTTGGCGGAAATGGTTTTATGCCATACTTTAACATGGACAATATTGGACATGGAAAAAGTGAACTCGATTATTTAGAAATTGGCAGAAGTTTGGCCGAAGTCACCAATAGTCAAAATGCCATTACGGTTAATCCCGAAACGATCAATACTCTTTCCAGTCATTTTAATAAGTTTCCGGCCATGAGTGATCAGAGTGTTCGAAATTTTATCGATCAAGGTTTTGATCGTGCTAAAGAGCTGGGTGGTTTTTTTGGAGATGGAGCAGCACTATTAAAAAATGGTTTTCATTTATCTCCTCGACTCATGAAAAAGATTGAATCCATTTCTTTTCCCGGAGGCAATGCCGATCCCTTGGCCTCTGCCCTTTATATGGTAAATGAATTTTTTAGTCAGAATTTAGTGAAGTCAGCGGAAATTATTTTAGATAAATGGGACCCAACCCTTGATACACATGATTCTAATGGAGCTAAAAAACAGCCACAATATTTTCAAACCGTCATCAATGAAATCATCATGACCTTAGATTTTTTACGCAATACCGCCTATGATCAAAAAAGGTCTTTAATGGATGTAACAACTTTTTTGATCTCAACTGAGTTTGGGCGAACCATGCGGCAAACCACTCGCCCCATAAATAATACGGGGACAGATCATAATCCACTGACCAATTTTCTTTTACTTGGTGGTAAAGGAATTGCGACTGGTCAAACATTAGGAGGAAGTGATTTTGAGTCAAGCGATGAAATTAATTTTTTATCTAAGGCCCACCTCTCTAAAGATCAAACTAAGATAAAAATAATGGGACGCCCCTACAACTTTGATACTGGTCTTCCTCTTTACGATTACAAACCAGAAAGTTACAAGACAACTGACTACCTTAGTTGTCATAATGTTATTAATACACTTTTTGCACAATTCAATATCGATAAAAACCTTTGGAGAAGACTGAATAATAGTTCGGGGCCATATTTTCAAACCCTCGATCATCTGCTTAAAATATAATTTTCAGTTAAATCGCTGAATGAATTCACAGCGCTGACAGAAAGGTTCTATCAATTTTTTTTGAGCAAATCCTATTTTCATTTTTGCAGCTCTTTCAGAATTTAAAATTTCAATTAAAGAAGTCTCTAAACAATTTCCTAAAGGAATTTGCGCCTCCTTATCTAAACAACAAGGAACGACTGTACCATCAGCGTGAATACCAAAATGTTGAGTGAGAGCATGGCAAGTCCCTTGTTCTCCATAATGAGGAGAATTCCAAGAGGGCCATTCAAATCGGCTGTCAAAGTGCATATAGTGTCGGCCAATGATTTTTTTACTTTTTATATTCTCTGTCTGAACTCGCGGATTAAGTTTTACTTGGTAAAAACTTTCAATCAACTCAAAAAACTTTTTGTTATCGTTTTCTTTGCCAGCTTGATAGTTCCATAAACGGTAATTTAAATAAACTTGATCTCTTTTTTGTTCTAATTTTTTCGCAAACGAAAAAATGGTGTTCATATATTTTAACAAATCTGCTTGTGGGTAGTTATCTAGATAACTTTGTAAGGAGAAATTGATTTGTCTTAAGGAAGCAAAAGCTAATAGTATATCGCTACGACTTTCTATTAAAGTTCCATTAGTGGTTAGCTGTACAGGAATTTCATAACGATCGCACAATTCGATAATTTGAGAAAATTCGGGATGGGCCAATGGCTCTCCCATTAAATGAAGACATATCTCATCCGCCAGAGGTTTTACTTGAGTTAAAATATTTTCAAAGTTTTTAACTTCTAATATTTTTTTATCTCGATCGACGACCGGGCAAAATGTACATTGAAGATTGCAAACATTGGAGATCTCAATATAAATTCTTTTAAATCGCCAAGGGGTTACACTCTCCATCATAAAGAATCAATCTTTGCGATCAACTGCAAAAGAGCTTCAGTGTATTGCTCAAATTCGCTTGAGTTCGATGCGATCATCGGAATATGAATAAAGAGACTCGGTGTTTGGGGATACTCTTTGAGAAGTTGGTAATAAAGAAAATTACATACAAAAGTACCGGCATTATCTGAAATTTGAAGAAACTCATAATGATTAAGGAGTTGTTTTTCCAATTTATCTAGATCGATTGATGTTTTTAAAAAATGTGCCCCTTCAGGTCGAATCACTCGGTCTAAAATCTTTTCTCCATCATTGTCTGCTATGTCACATTTAATTAAATTGATCGCCTGTTTTTCAAGGCATAAAAGGGTACGATTGCCGGCCAAACCTAAGGAGATGATTAAATCAGGTTGAAATTGATTTATTTTTGTCGCCAACGTTTTAAAAGCATTACCAAAACTTACCGGAAGAGTTATTCCCTGCCAATCTTGACTTGAACTAACGTCCAACAATTTATTCATTAATAGAATAGTCGGATTATAAGGATGTTCGCCAAATGTTTCAAAACTAGAAATTAAAACTTTTTTAGAGCTAGTTTTTTTCATCTTCCAAGAACTTGTTCCATTTATTGATATCCGTTAAATATTGATACTTCTTAAAAAAATCAGTCAACTTCAGAATTGGGATTGAGAGGAATTTTTTTAGTTCTATTTCAAAAAGCTTAATTTCATTTTGCTGTTTTTCAGAAGAATTCCACTGGTTTACTGACAAAGACTGACAATCGATTTCAACCTTCCCTGCTTGATAACTTTGATAACAATTTTCTAAGTCTGTCACTAACTGCTGGGTTTCTAAAATCATTTTAGCTCGATAATCATTGGTAGGAGTCGTTAAATCATTTTGTAATTTTCCCGATGGTGGGTAAGGCAGATTAAATGATCGAGCGATGGCGTCTTGTAAAATTCGAGAAAGTCGACCATTGCCATCTCCAAAAGGATGAATCGCTATAAATCTTCTTTGGAAATCAGCGATAAATTCTAAAGGAGATAACTTTACGTCCAAATTTCTTTTTAAGTTGTGCCAAATTTGATTCGTTAAATTGATAAAACTTTCCATTTCCTTTGGAACATACTCGCTATCTAAATAGACCACTCTCGCCTTGTAAGTTTGGGAATTTTTATCACAGGCCTTACCAGATTTAATTTGCACTAACGGCTTTCCTTGGACCGACTTTAGGTCAAAGTTCTTAATAAGATTAAAGTCTTTTTTGGGCAGAGGATACTGATCACAACTGGCCTTCCAACTAGGTGGACTTTGACCCTTTCGATTTCTCATAACTCCCGGCAAATTGCCTTTTTTGTTAACGGAAGCATTTGACATCAATTCAACATCAATCAGTTCTAAATGAATTTTTCCTATGAGCTCAGTGGTGAAATGATGGGCCGAGACGATTTTTTGCCAGTTATTAGTTATTAAGTTATTTCCTCGTTCCCAAAAAAGCCAAGTTCTAGGTGCCGGTTGATAAATTCTCCACGGAAGGTTAAAGTTTTTTTCCTTCAATTGATTCCAATCTTTAACATCGATAAATCTTAAAGCGCGATAAAAAGCAATTGATTCCACATCAATCGAGAAATCGTCTGCGAATCGCTCTTTTATGTATTGATATCGATCTGCTAAATCGCATTCAATCGGAAATTTCTCGAGTTCTTTTTCACAAGATTGAGAGATATTTGACCAAAGAATAGCAATCAATAAGAATGAATTTAAAATACCATTTGTTTTCATAAGTCCTTCCTCTTATGAAGGAAGGACTAGCATATTTAACAACGTTTACTCTATCAAATATCGATTAGTAAGAAAAAATACCCTTAATCACACATATTGCTATGGGTGCCTGCCTTGTAAACCCCATAGAGCTTTGCATCGATAATTTCTTGGCACCAATATTGACGATCGTCCGAGTTTCCAAATGAGGCCTTCCATTTCTTTTTAAAGGCCAAAAAAGTAACTTTGGCACGATCAAAACTTTTATAACCGGGAACAAATTTTATATCTGTTTGATCGGCATACTCCTCTTTAAAGCGTCGCACTTGGTCGATTAATTTTCTTCTCCCATCTTCGGTGTAAATCCTTTTGATTTCCACGACCATGGGTTTTAACAGCCCTGCAGTGGCCGCTAAGTCAAGATACTCTTGAAGGGTTGGAATCGATTGGTCAAAAACGCCTTTAACTCTAAGTCTTTTTAATTGCTCTAAGGTTAGGTGATTAACGATGAGTTTTTTATGATCAAAATTCTCTTTTCCTACACGCAATTTCACGCCAGGATCTTTAACTAATTGATCTAGCACAAATTTGTTGGTGCCTTCA
The DNA here is from genome assembly GCA_044356225.1 of Bacteriovoracaceae bacterium. Classification (GTDB taxonomy): domain Bacteria; phylum Bdellovibrionota; class Bacteriovoracia; order Bacteriovoracales; family Bacteriovoracaceae; genus JBIKWR01. The sequence goes on from JBIKWR010000002.1 coordinate 25,899, forward strand.
TTGTAAGGGACCATTCTTTCTGTTAGATACTTATCGTGAAACACAACCAGTTCACCATCTGCTGTTTCGGCAATATCAAACTCGAGATATTTAAAATCATTTTGTAGTTGCGTTTTTTTGATCGCCTCAGATAAGACCAGTAGCGTGTTTTCGGGATAAGGCAAACATGCTGATCCACCTCTATGCCCACAATTTTTTGCCTCAACTGCCGCACTCACGAGAATAAAGCTTAACATCAGAAAAATTAATCCACGATTCATTCGATTCATTAGAACCTCCCATCAAAAAATTTTCGTTATTTTTTGGTTGGGTACAGTTCGGTCAACTAAAATTTTACTTAATATGTAAACGAGGATTGAGAATCAAAATTATGCTACAGCATGAGAATAGGGCCAAAGACTAAAGTAATTTTCTCTGATAAAGATAAAAAAAAACCGGATTACTCCGGTTTTTTCATCAATAATTTTTTTAAAACAACTTAAAACAATCGACTATAGTCGATTTTTTTTCCACTCTGCAGGAGATGGTTCTTGACCAAAAAGTAAGGTTTTCAGAAAACCTCCGTCTGGTAAATCACCTTGTTTGAAAAATGTATATCCAATTTCATTGACTAAAGCAGGATAGTAATCACCAAACTCAGCCTTGAGTCGTCTTACGGCCTCTAAATTTATTGGACAGTTATACATTTGAGGCTCACCTTTAAAAACGGCGGGAACAGTTTCAAAATTTCCTTTTTTGTTAGAAAGTCCTCCAGAAATATTATTACAAGTTTCTCTGGTTAAAGCATTTTCCAGTAAATCTCTGCTGACCGCTACCGAAATTTCATTCACTCTTTGCTGAGTAGATTTTGCCATTTTTTCATTTAAAAATTTTGAACAATTATAAGCTTCATCCCAAGCGACGTTAACATATTTTCTAATATCAAATTCATGATGAGCAACAGTCCAAAACTTAGTTTTCACCCAACCTTGTTTTTTAAGTTCAACAATTTTTGCTGGGCTTAAATCAGAAAGTAAACGTCGCTCTTCAAATCTTCGCGACTGATACCAAGTGGGAAGTATTAAAAAATCTTTTAATTGAACCATCGGATTTTTAACTTCTTGTTTAGTGACAACATCTTTTCCCACACCTAAAAGATCATTCCAAAAACGCATACCTTGAAAGTTGGCCATCAGATCGGCATAAGAAGCAATTCCCGTAGACTTCACTCCATAAGCACTATTTTCTGAATGTTCACCAGCGTCCATCGTGTACTCTTCTCTTTCTTCATCTGTTAACTCTTGAGTCCACTGAATTCCATAACGACGTTTAAAATATTTAACTCCTCGATTAAAAAAATGCGAAAATTTATCTGTTCCAATAAGTAAATTTTCAATATTCAATAAAACTGCCATCGTATCGTGAAACTTTGAAGCGAGTTTTAATGACTTTGAATCACCAATATTAAAATCACGATAGACTGAATCTTCGACACAAATTTTTGCTCGATCAATTGGAGCTTCATACTTAATGGTTCGGTAAGCATTATTCTCTGAAAATAAATCGGCATTTGTAATTAAGCGCCCCCAAGTATCTATTTTAGAAATTTTTAAATTTGCTCCCGCAATTTGCCAACGAAAGTGCCGACCTAAAAAATCTCTTAATGATTCAACAATCGTGCGCATTTTGGTTCTTTCATTCTCACGTCCTATCCGATTGGCTTTTTCGACACCAAGTTCGACATAATGAAGAACAATTTTGTTAACTTCATCAGAAGCATCGTCTAGCTTTGGTAATAAATGATAACGACCAGAGAAAACATCATTTTCACTAGCGATGGCACTGGTACTTAGAACTAAGACCAGCACACCCGAAACAAATTTGTGACAACATTTCAACATAAGAGTTCTCCTTGAAAATTAAAAAAAATTAACTCAGCGTGCATAAAAGCTGCATCTGCGATTTATTTAAATGGATGTACCGCTTATGAATCAAAATAAAAATCAAAGTGAAGAAATTACCCTTTAAGAAAAATAACTCATTACTTAAAAAAAAAATTTAGGTAACTTCCTTATCATTAGAGTTTAAAAAAATTATCGATACATAATTATTGAATTGAATAATGGTTATTTTAAAAATTAAGGATTAAATATTTTATGAAAATTTTTGTTTTATTTTCTCTCGTCGCTCTGCAATCAACACTCGGCGCATTTAGTCCTAAAATATTTTTAGCGCATGCTTCTAATTCTCTTAAAGTTTCAAAGTTACCTTACAAAGATATTTTAAGTGCTGAAAATATTTATCAAAAAGTACAAAGTCATGGAAATAACTTGGTGCAGTTTGATCTTTCAATAGAAAACGTAAAAAAAGCGGTCTCTCAGTTTAACTACGGAAGCATTACAAATTCTAAACTCATTTTTTTGGGAGAAATTAAAGAAATTCAAAAAGACGACTCCCTAAAATTGGGAACTAGCGCAGAGCAAGGTTATCGTATTTTTGCCTATGATTTACTAACTGCATTACCAATATCAATGATCCCAAAACACTTAAATTCAAAAAATCAACAATGGCGATTCAGATTTTATCATTACCGAGCACTGCAGAATTTTTCTGCTTCGCAAAATAGCTTGGCCCATCCGATTGTCTACATTTCTCCTTCCATCAAAGGAATTGAACCTAACGGTTTAGAAGCAGTTGAAACAAAATGGGCCGAAGTATTGGCGTTTAGGGGAATAGACAGCGTCATTATGAGCTTGCAAGAGGATCTATTTTTACTCGACCGTCCATTGGCCGAACTAGATTATTGGGTTCGCCGACAAATCACTGGTCTTAGATTATTTATCGATCTCATCTCAACCGGCTGGAGCGATATCATTGATTTAGACAAAATGGGGGCGATGGGAGCGTCGCTGGGAGGTATTCGCACTTCTATTCTCATGTCGCTGGAAACCGAAAGAATCAAAGCTGGAATCATTATTGCCGCCGGAGGAAACTTTCCCGATTTATGGGTAAGCTCGGATCAAAAACTGCTCGAAGCATATCGAGAAAATCGTATCAAAATTGAAAAAATTCCCGGAAAAAACAAAGACGAAAAATTAGCAAAACTCTATTCCAATGTTTTACAACTATCTCAAACTGACCCCATCATCTTGGCGAAAAACCGTTTTGATTTTCCGAAGAGTCTTTATCTCTATATGGGTTCCAAAGACACTAAAGTTCCTACTAAAAATCAAATTGAGTTATGGGATGCACTCGAAAGGCCTCCATATTTAATTCAAAAAAGAGGCCATGCTTCTACCATTTTTAATTTAACTCATAGTCGAAAAGAAGAAGTAGGTGATTTTTTTGAGAGAAAATTTAAGGAGTAAACTATGTCTAAATTATTCATTATATTTGTTTATACAATCTTATTTTTTAACAAAGAGTTATTGGCGCAAAAAGAGTTTAGTTTTTATCCGTTCACTCCCCAGGAAAAATTGGACAAAAATGGTGTTTTAAAAAAACCACGTAATGGACAAGTACTCTATCGAGGAATGAGTGACAAAAAAATTGATTTAGCAGATGTTTTGAAATTTTTCCTAGACCAGTCCCAAGAAGAGATTTCATCTAATTTAAAAACTAAAATTGAAAAAACGCTGCTCGGAAAAAGTTATAACTCTAATGGAGTGATGTTAGATGAGTTTTTAACTAAAAATGTCTTAAAAATTAAAAGTCAAAATAAAAAATTAACAGAAGCAGAGGCCAAAGCTTGGGCAAAGATTTTGATCAATGAATACTTTTTTAATTTATCTAACGAACAAATAGTGGCTCAATATATTAACAATCATGAAGACAATCTTTCGTGGATCGACTGGCCAAATGCTGTTTTGTTTTCGAGTTTAATTCCCAACGTTGCTGCTCATTATGGAAGTCGCGTTTTAGTTTTCCAAGAAAAAAATTCTCGAAGTATCGATATTGGGTTTTGGAATTGGTCGCATCACAAAGATTGGTATCTCAATGATAAATGGTTTCATTTTAATCGCGATGCGGCCGAGTTTTCTACTCCCGGTTATATTTATTCAAATGAAGTCATCGGTCTTGAAATACGACAAACTAGACCTGGTGCATTTTCGATAAAAAAACCCAAAGGAACCACTCCAGGATTATTCAGAGTAGATAAAAACTTTGAATGGATTGATTTAGCTTTTTATAAAATTAATTATAAAGATCAATTCATTGTCGCTGTGATCGATGGTCAAAAAATACCAGAAAAAAATAAACTATTGGATTATCACACTTGCCTTTGGCCTTCCGAAAAATATCTTTTTCAGTATTGTGAGCCACGTGAACTTAAAAATGGGAAAAATCATATTCTGCTCGATCAACCGCCAAAAATGTTGGCACCGGCCCGCTTGTTTGGATTTCTCGTCCCTTGTCATTTAAATCAATGTTTGACTATTGATCAAAATTATTTAAATCAATTTCTCTCTTCTGACCGAATGACAGGAAGAAGTTTGGGAAAAAAAATGACAACGCTGATAAAAGAATTAAAAGTTAATAATCATTCTTATCAATTTATTGATTTAAAAAATCTCTAAGTTTTTCTACTTGATCAGTGATGATTCCATCAACTTTTAAATCTACCATTTTTCTAAAATCAGGTTCTTCATTAATGGTCCAAGCATAAACTTGTAAATTATGTTTTTTTAACTGTTTTATCATCGATAAATCAATCACAGAGCCTAGCACATGATAAGAGAAAAAATCATAACCATTAATCCAATCTAGTTTAAGTTTGATATGGGGTTCATGATCGAGTAATCCCAAACTAATTTTATCTGATTTTTTCCGGAGGGCGTGTAAGGCACGAGGATCAAAACTTGAAACTAAAATTTCACTTAACATTTTTTCCTGATCTAACAAAGTTAACAATTTTTCTGCCATCAGAGAAAAATTCTTTTCATCGGCGAGGAGTGTTTCTCTTTTGATTTCTATATTGAGGGCAATACGATCTTTGGCCAAAGATAAAACTTCACTTAAAGAAGGTGCACCTAACTCATGTAATTCTTCTAAGGTATAATCGAGAACCGTTCCTTCGGTATCGAAACATCGAAGTAAAGAAAAATCATGAGTCACAACAATTTCTTGATCCTGGGTGAAATGAATATCGAGTTCTAAAATGTCGGCACCAGCGGCAATCGCTCCTTCAAAGGCCTCCAATGAATTCTCAGGGTATTTTCCCGAAAACCCACGATGAGCAATAATCAGAGGTGTTTGATTCATTTGATAACAATTCCTTTGAGTTTCAGGTAATCTCTCTTGATGAAAAAAATTGCTTTAATATCCGCCTATCATACCGGATCTCATGCTCGGTGGGCAACCGAGTATAAACAATTTTCAAAACATTCTATCGAACTCTTTTCTCTTCCCGGCAGACATTGGAAATGGCGGATGTATGGGGCGGCGATTACGTTAGCACAAGAACTTAATCAATCGCCTGTCTCTTTTGATCACATTATCGTGGATGATATGCTCGATCTGTCGCTTTTTAAATGCACCCTTAACCGCAAGTATCAAGATGTTCCTCTTTCACTATACTTTCATGAAAATCAGTTAACCTATCCTTGGTCTTCCAATGATCAAGACAAAAAACTGAACCGCGATCTTCATTATGGCTTTAAAAATATCATCTCCTTCCTCTTGGCCAACAATGTTTATTTTAATAGCCAGTATCATCAATCTGTTTTTCTCGAGAGTGCGGAATTTTTCTTAAAATCAATGCCTGATTTTCCCATTGATCATATGCTGAAAAATAAAAAGTCGAATATCTTACCCATCGGCATCGATCTTGAAAGTCTCAATCAAAAACGAATTCCTAAAAACTCTAGTGCTACGATTCTTTGGAATCATCGCTGGGAATTTGATAAAAATCCTGAAGATTTTTTCCAAATATTGATTGAGTTATCGCAAGAAGGATTAAATTTTGAATTGGTGGTGTTAGGAAAACAAGCAAGGAAAACACCTGCTATTTTTGATCATGCCTATCATCAATTAAAAAGTCATATTCTGCATTGGGGTGAAGTAAAAAGTATCAATGAATATGCTCAATGGTTATGGCGCACTAATATTTTACCTGTTACTTCAAAACAAGATTTTTTCGGTATTGCGGTGATCGAGGCGATCCATACCCAAAACATTCCCCTGTTACCTCATCGGTTAGTCTATCCTGAATATGTAAGTGAAGAAAATCTTTACTCCGACCTCAGTGAGTTTAAAAATAAACTCAGGGCCTTAATTTTAGGAAAAACTTCTTTGCCTACTTATTCTGTAGAAAAATTTGATTGGAAAAACTTGGTGAAAAAATATGACGAATGCTTTTGTTAAAACTACTTGGAATTATTCGAGAGCTCGGGTTTTTATTTTTTCGAATAGCATTTTTTTAAAACCTTCATAACTCATGGTACTTTGCTCTTCAATGCCATATCTTTTAAGTGTCACTGTTTGATCAAGCATTTCTTTTTCTCCCACAATTAAGATATTGGGGATTTTTTTCTTAGCATTATTTCTAATCTTTTTATTAAATGAGTCGTCGGTTAAATCAATTTCTGCCCGCACAAAGTCGTGGCGTAAATCTTTAACAATTTTTTCAGCATACTCATTAAACTTTTCTGAAACAACTAAGACTTTCACTTGAACAGGAGCAATCCAAGTGGGAAAAGCACCGCCGAAATGCTCAATCAAAAAAGCGACAAAACGTTCATGGGTACCGGCAGGAGCACGATGAATCACATAGGGCGTATGTGGTTTATTATCAGCACCGATATAGGTTAGACCTAATCTTTCTGGTACCGCAAAATCTAATTGATTAGTCGAAGCGGTCTCTTCTCGTCCAGTCACTGTTTTAAATTGAAAATCAATTTTGGGCCCATAAAAAGCGCCTTCACCTTTTCCAATGATATAAGGAAGTCCCGATTCTTCCATCGCCTCTTTTAAAATATTTGTGGTCTTTTCCCAAGCCGCAGGATTATTCACATACTTTTCTTTTCCCTTGGGATCTTCTGGGTCCCAAGTAGACAAGCGCATATGATAATTTTTGAAACCAAAAAGATCGTAGAGATCTTTGTGCATTTTCATCACCGCCAAAAACTCTGTCTTAATTTGCTCTTCCGTGCAATAAATATGGGCGTCATTCATGGTCATGCCACGAACTCGCAGAATTCCTGAACAAGCACCTGAGTCTTCATACCGATAACAGTGCCCATACTCGGCCAATCTTAAAGGTAAATCACGGTAGGATTTTGGTCTGGCATGAAAAATTTTATGGTGATGAGGACAGTTCATGGGTTTTAAAACATATTCTTCTACGGTGGCGACTGCCCCCTCTTCTTGATGATCAACACTACGATCTTGCAAACTCATAAAAGGAAACATGCCATCTTTGTAGTAAGGGAGATGACCGGTTTGATAATAAAGACTGGTCTTGGCAATTTCTGGAGTATGCACTCTTTGATAACCATTTTTAAATTCCATCTCTACCATTAATTTTTCTAGTTCATCGCGGATCACAGCTCCATTCGGCATCCAAAGCGGCAGACCTTTGCCCACTTCATCATCGATATGAAAAAGATCTAAATCTTTGCCGAGTTTTTTATGATCGCGTTCCAGGGCGAGCTTATGACTTTTTATCACTTCATCTAATTCTTCTTTAGTTTCAAAGGCCCAAACATAAAGACGAGTCATCATTTGGTTATCAGAATTACCCCGCCAGTAAGCACCGGCAACGGATTTAATTTTAAAGGCACCCTTCGGTAATTTGTTAGTGTTATCCACATGTGGTCCTTCACACATGTCGATAAATTGCCCATTGCTATAAAAACGCAGTTCTTTCAGGCCATGTTTATTCACTAAATCTTGAGCATATTCACGTTTATAAGGCTCGCCCATTTTATCAATTTGCGAAAAAGCTTCTTGAGCGGGCAAATCTTTAAACTCAAATTTTTGATTTTGAGCGATTATATGTTTCATGATTTTTTCGATGGCGGGAAAATCTTCTTCGTTGATGGGTTCAGGTAAAATAAAATCGTAATAAAACCCATCTTCAATCGGTGGACCAAATCCTAATTTCGTTCCAGGCCTAAACTGCTGAACGGCCTGTGCCAGAACGTGCGCCAATGAATGTCGGATTTTATAAAGTGGAGAATCATGATTTTCATTTTGGGACATAAGGTCTTTGAAAATAACACGATTCGATTAAAAATGGTATATAGCGGTGCTGGTTGAGATTTCCAGTGAAAGCTTTGTCTCAGGTGCGCAAGATTGATTTTCAAAAAGATGAGGTTTGCCTAGAGGCAAATCGAATATTTTTGGGAATCAAGATTGAGTGCATGAGGGGAAGATCCACTGGAAAACTCATCCAGTGCCGCGATATAGCGGTGCTGGTTGAGATTTCCAGTGCCGCTATATCGTTAACAGCAAGGATTATTTTATCAACTTTTATAATATTGCTTTTCTCACTGGGGCAGGTATCTCAGCTGAGTCGGGAATTCAAACATTTCGCGATGGCGATGGCTTGTGGCATCAACACCGCATTGAAGATGTGGCCACTCCCCAAGCTTATGCCAAGGATCCTCAACTAGTGCAAGAATTTTATAATCAACGAAGAAAAAATATATTGGCGACTGAAATTCTCCCTAATCATGCTCATCTCGCTTTAGCGGAGTTAGAAAAAAATTATCCCGGTACGATGACTATCATCACCCAAAATATCGATGATCTGCATGAAAGAGCAGGCAGCAAAAACGTTATCCATATGCACGGGGAATTGTTAAAAATTCGCTGTGATCGATGTGACCAAATTCAATTCAATCAAGATCCTATTAAGCACCCTAAGACCTGTGCTCAATGTAAAAAAGGAAACATGCGTCCGCATATCGTGTGGTTTGGCGAAATGCCTTTGAGAATGCCCGAAATCCAATCAATCCTGTCAACTTCCGATTTGTTTGTCAGCATCGGTACTTCTGCTCAAGTTTATCCGGCCGCTTTATTTGTAGAACTGGCTAGGCATGCTCATAAAGTGGAAATTAATTTAGAATCCACGGTGAGGAGTCAGCAGTTTCATCGACAAATTCGCGGTAAGGCCTCAATTGAAGTTCCGTTGTTTGTTCAAGAATTATTGCGCGTAAAAACTGAGTAAAAAAAATTCACATAAGAAGAGTAGCGTTCAAGAGTTCAATCTTTTATTCTTAGATATTAATTATTAAAGGAACCTTTTTTTGGTTCTGCGTAGAAAAGGAACATCTGTGCAAGATAGAGATGAAAAAATAGAAATGGCGCGGGAGCAGTTTAAAAAAGCGGCCCTCGAATATCACGAGGAAGGCAGACCAGGGAAAGTGAGTATTACACCCACAAAACCCTGTGTGACTCAACGAGATCTCTCTTTGGCCTACTCTCCAGGAGTCGCTTTTCCCTGTTTGGAAATTGCTAAAAATGAAAATGATGTTTACCGCTATACCAATAAAGGAAATCTCGTGGCAGTTATCTCCAATGGTACTGCCGTTTTGGGTTTGGGAAATATCGGTGCAGCAGCTGGTAAACCGGTGATGGAAGGCAAAGGCGTGCTCTTTAAAAAATTTGCCGACATCGATGTGTTTGACATCGAAATCAATGCCATGTCGGTGGAAAGCATCGTGCAAGTGGTAACCGCACTTGAACCAACATTTGGAGGAATAAACTTAGAAGATATTAAAGCTCCTGAATGTTTTGAAGTCGAACGTCAGTGCCAAGAAAAAATGAACATTCCCGTTTTTCACGATGATCAACATGGTACAGCGATTATAGCTTCGGCGGGTTTTTTAAATGCGTTGGAAGTGGTGAAGAAAAAAATTAATAAAGTCAAAGTGGTTTTTAGTGGGGCGGGGGCCGCCAGTATCGCCTGTGCCAGACTTTTTATTAAACTGGGAGTGTTAAAAGAAAATCTTTTCATGACTGACTCACAAGGAGTGATTTATGAAGGACGTAAAGATGGCATGAATCCCTATAAACAAGAATTTGCCAACCATACGAAAGACCGCACGCTCGAAGATGTTATGAATGATGCCGATGTTTTTATCGGTTGTTCAGCGCGAGGTGTTTTAACTAAAGCCATGGTTAAAACAATGGCGAAAAAACCCATCATTTTTGCCATGGCCAATCCCGATCCGGAAATTTTACCAGAAGAAGTTGCCGAAGTTCGCGACGACGCCATCATGGCCACGGGAAGATCTGATTATCCCAATCAGGTGAATAACGTTTTAGGTTTTCCTTTTATTTTTCGTGGCGCCCTCGATGTTCGCGCCAAAAAAATTAATGAAGAAATGAAATTAGCAGCGGTCTATGCTTTGGCCAAATTGGCGAAAGAAGAAGTGCCAGACGAAGTGAAAGAAGCTTATGGCAATGAAGATTTTTCTTTTGGTAAAGATTATTTGATTCCTAAACCATTTGATTCGCGGGCCTTAACTCGGGTTGCACCCGCAGTGGCCAAAGCGGCGATGGATACAGGGGTAGCGAGAATTCAAATTCCCGATCTTCATGCCTACTCCTTAAGTTTGATGGCCAGACTTCATACCGGATTAGAGTTTGTAAAACAGTTACGAGATCGACTGCATAAAAAACACAAACCGCGCATTATTTATCCCGAAGGAACCAACGCCCGCATTTTAGGGGCGATGAATATTTTAAGACAGGAAAATTTGATCGAACCAATCCTCATAGGGAAAAAAGATATTATCCATGCCAAAATGTCTAAAATGGGACTGGATAATTTAAAAGATATTGAAATCATCGATCCTAAAAATGATCCCCGTTATGAATCATTTGCTCATACACTTTTTGAGGCCCGTCAACGCAAAGGAGTTTCATTTGCCCATGCTCATGATCTGATGGAAGGAAAAAATTATTTTTCTTGCATGTTCGTCAAAGAAGGCTATGCGGATGCCATGATCACAGGAACATCACAAAATTATCCTGAGTGTGTGAAGCCCGTCATGAGAGTCATTGGTGTCCAAGCAAATACTAAAGCAGCGGGAGTTATTATTCTGGTGTATAAAAACAAAATTCTCTTTTTAGCTGATTGTACAATGCAAATTAATCCCGATGCAGCGGGCCTCAGTAATATTGCTATTTCTACCATTAAACTTTATCAAGAATTGATGCTTCGAGATCCCAAGGTGGCCTTTTTAAGCTACTCAAATTTTGGATCAAATGAAAGTGAATCACCTTTAAAAGTGGCCAAGGCAGTGCACCTGACCAAAGAAAAAATGCCTCATATTGTTTTAGATGGCGAAATTCAAGCCGATGTGGCAGTTAATAACAAAATTCGCAAAAGTCTTTTTAATTTTTCTACTTTAGATGGTGAAGCCGATGTCTTAATCTTCCCCGATCTGAATTCCGCCAACATTGGGTATAAATTATTAGCTCAGTTAAGCGAGGCCACTCCTATTGGGCCGATCTTGATTCCAACCAATAAAGCAGTCAATATCGTGCAAAGAACTTCGACTATTAATGAAATCGTCAATATGAGTATCGTCACCGCTTTAATGGCGCAGCATCTGACTCCTGTCAAAAAATCTGAAAGTAAAAAAGGAGAAAAAAAATGAGTTTTACCAAAAAAATTGTAACCACAGACAAAGCTCCGGCCGCCATTGGAACTTATTCACAAGGTGTTATCCATAATGGAGTTTATTATTTTTCAGGGCAAATTGGGCTAAATCCTCAAACCATGGTCATGGGAAGTACATTTATCACTCAGCTTAACCAAGTGATGGAGAATATCGATGGTCTTTTGAGCTCCTGCGGACTTAAACGAGAGAATGTTATTAAAACCACTATTTTTCTCACTAGTCTGGAAAATTTTAATGAAGTGAATATTGCTTATGAAAAATTTTTCAGTAAGCCATTTCCTGCCAGAAGTACCGTTGAAGTGAGTAAACTTCCAAGAAACGCCATGGTGGAGATCGAAGTCTTGGCCGCACAATAATCAACATGAAAAAAAATCGATATGTTTTCGAAATTGAAGAAAATAGATTTTTTACTTGGCTAAAAAAATATTGGTTCATTTTTTTTATCCCTCCCTTAATTTATGGCTCATTTGCTATTCTCATCATGCGCTTCGCCGCCATTCAAAATACTCTGGCAGATAAAAAGTTTTTTAAAAAAGCACCCGATCTGCTAGCCGTATTCACCGGCGATACTGGTCGAATTAAATTCACCCTCGATAAATCAAAAGAATATAATTATCCAAAAGTTTTGATCAGCGGAGTTTATGAAAAAAACACTATTGAAAGTTTAGTGCGAACTCACTACCAAGAAAAACCTATTCCTTTTCCAACAGGCACCGATCAGCAAGTGAACCTGCTCAATCCTCCCCTGGCTTCCCCCCTTGATTCCAATAAGATCGATATCGACTATCAGGCCCAAAATACCATTGAAAATGTATTATCCACGCTGGAGCATCTTCGCTCGCAACCAGAATTAAAAAAAGTGTTGATTATTTCCTCAGACTACCATCTCTACCGCATTGATCAGATCATCAATAAACTAAGAAAAAGTCATGAGAATTTTGAAATTTCTTATTTTGGAATTCCATCAAAATTTAATGAATTCAGAACGTACCGTTTGCTGTTTAAAGAAATCACTAAAAATGTTGAAACATGGTTTTTTCTCCTTCTTTGGAACAAAGAAGGAGAATACTAAATTCTTAAAGATCGCTTAGATCAAGCGTCTTGATATCAACGGTTGGTAACATAATTGATCTTGCTATATATCTAACTAAATAATTCTTGGCATATAACTTTAAATTCATTGGGCCAGCGATCCAAGGTTGAAGAGGATCAATATAAATTTCAACAATATCAGACTCACTTTCATAATTATATTTTATCCATATGAGATTTTTTCCAGCACTTTGACGGATTTCAAATTGTAAATTTGCAATGTTCTTATCATTTTGAATTTTTTCTAAATCCAATTCATTTATTTCTGACAGAATATATTGATGCTTTGAACGAAATCTTGTTTTACCATTGAACATATCACATTCTGGAGTAAGAAATTGACGGTCCGTCTCTTCGAGAATTTCCACGTTATCTGAAGCTTTATCAATTGTCAGAACTGTGTAAATGGTTGAAGATTTTTTATGACATATGACGCGACCTTTCTCAACCTCAAGCTTTACCGTTCCTTCAGTCTCTTCTTGCCATCTCATTCCAACTTCAAGATGCTGCCATTGAGCTCTATGCTCATTCATTAAATTTTTAAAATCTTCAAAAGAGATAGATCGCGAATCAGTGTACTGGATTGGTGAAACATCGGTTAAAGGAATAAAATCAATTTCACTGGGATCTGATTGTTTTACTGGGCCAGGTGAATTTTTTTTATCTGATCCACAAGCAATGATTAAAACGATTAAGACCAGAAAAAAACATGATTTCTTAATAAAGTATTGCACCGAATGCCCCGATTAAAAATTTATTGGGGACATCATTAGCTTGAATAAAAATTAGCTTCAACAAGAATGAAATCTTTACTTAGTTTTGAAAAAAAATCTAAGCTCTTGAAACTGCGATGACTTCTTCCATCGATTCAATCAACGAGATAGTTTTTAATAACTCTGAATAGTCTTTAACTTCCACTTCAAAAACGAACGAACCTTTTTGATCTGGCAAAGACTTGGCGATGGCGGAGCGAATGTTAATGCCAACATTGCTGATTTCTTTTGATATCGCCGACAAAATGCCGGGTTTATCGTGTGTAATCACTCTAATATTGACGGGATGTTTAAAGCTATAATCTGAATTCCATTCGACACCAATTGTGCGCCCTGGATCGGCGATATCATGACGGACACAGGAAACAGTGTGAATAGTAATTCCACGCCCACGAGTGACAAAACCGACGATGGGATCCCCAGGAATGGGATTACAGCATTTCCCCATGCGAATCAGCACATCATCCACTCCATCCACGATGACGGCGTTGTCCTTGCCTGATTCTTTTTTGGCCTTTTTATGAACTTGGGTGGCATAGGAATCTAATTCTTTGATGGTGGGTTGACCTTCACTTTCAATAATGTCGGCCTTGAGGGTAGGGATATAACTCAGAATTTCTTTGACTCGGAATTTTCCTGAGCCCAGACCGACGACTAAATCGTCTTCATTACGGCAGCGAATTTGCTCGAGGACTTTATCAATTGATCCTTCTTTGCGCTGAATTTTGATAGATGTTCCATAAAGCTTAAAGGCCTTATCTAAAATATCTAAACCCACTTCTCGATTTTTATCTCTCTCTAATTTTAATAAGGCCTGTTTAATTTTTGATTTAGCACGAGTCGATTTAACAATTTTTAACCAATCTTTAGTTGGCGCTTGCGATTTATTCGTTAAAACCTCTACTTCATCACCTGATTTGAGTCGATATTTAAGAGGAACCATCTTGCCATTAACTTTTGCCCCAACACAATGATGGCCCACATCGGTGTGAACAGCGTAAGCAAAATCAAGTGGAGTCGAACCATAACGCAATTCAATCACGTCACCATTAGGAGTAAATACAAACACTCCACCCATATCCAGTTCATTTTTAACCACATCGAGAATTTCAGTATTGTTTTGGGTCGCTTGATTAAATTCCAATAACTCTTGCACCCATTCTAACTGTTTTAGTTGATTACCCGTTTTACCTTCTTTGTAGCGCCAATGGGCGGCAATCCCTCGTTCCGCCACGTAATGCATTTCATGAGTTCTAATTTGAATCTCAATGCGCTCACCTTCTGGTCCTATCACGGTGGTATGCAAACTTTGATAATTATTGACCTTGGGAATAGCAATATAGTCTTTAAATCGACCAGGCACGGGTTTGAATGCCGAGTGAATAACGCCTAAAACTTTGTAACACTCAGTAATGGTATTAACTAAAATTCTAAAAGCTAAAATATCGTGGATTTGTTCAAACTCCACTCCTCTGCTCATCATTTTTTTATAAATAGAATAAAAATGTTTGGGCCTTCCTGTCACTTCGGCTTCGACCGCATACTCAATCAATTTTTCATTAATGAGATCGACGACTTCTAAAATATAACCTTCTCGTTCGGACTTTTTCATCGCCACTTTTTCCGCCAAACGATAGTAGGATTCGGGATGAAGAAAACGTAGGCATAAATCTTCTAAGTCACCTTTGACTGAGTTAATACCGAGCCTCGAGGCCAGCGGAACGTAAATGTCTAAGGTTTCTTGAGCAATCATTTTTTGTTTTATATCGGAAACGTATTGCAGCGTTCGCATGTTATGCATACGATCGGCAAGTTTAACGATGATCACACGGATATCTTCCGCCATGGCGACCACCATCTTTCTAAAATTCTCTGCCTGAGTTTCTTCTTTTGATTTAAATTTAATTTTAGATATCTTGGTTAAACCCACCACTAATTGCGCGACATCGGAAGTAAACTCTTTTTCAATATCCGTCGGTTGAATATCACAATCTTCAACTACGTCATGTAATAGTCCCGCAATGATCGTAGTTAAATCCATGCGCAATTTGACTAAGGTCGCGGCCACATTCAGAGGATGAATGATGTATTTTTCACCTGAACTTCTTTTTTGACCTTCATGGGCCTTTTCTGCAAAAGCATAGGCCTTTCTCAGCATCGAAAAGTCAGCGTCGGGATAATAACCTTTAACCCGATCCACGAGACCATCAATGGTTAAGTCTCGTTCATGTCCAAAATCTATTTGTTCATTACTCATATTTTATTGGTCGTTTAAAATGTCATTAAAGATTTCTTTTAAATCTTCATAGGCTTGGTCTAAGACTTTATTCAATACTAAATAATCAAAATCATTTTTTCTTTTTAGTTCTTTCGCGGCATTGCTGATTCTTTCTTTGATCACATCAAGACTTTCAGTTCCACGATTCATCAGTCGATTTTCTAGCTCCAATAAACTTGGTGGTTCTAGGAAAATGATATTGGCCTCATCTTTAAAATAATTTTTAAAAAAATCGGCCCCTTGAACATCTAAATCAAAAAGTAAATCCGTTCCTTCTAAGAGTTCATTTTCAATGACTTTTTTGGAAGTTCCATAATAATTTGAATGCACGATCGCCCATTCAATAAACTCTCCGCGATCGATCATGTTTTTAAAAGTTATCACATCCGTGTAAAAATAATTTTCACCATGCACTTCACCTTCGCGTTTTTTTCTGGTGGTAAATGAGACTGATTCTTTGAGGTTAGGGAAATCTTTTCTTAATCTTTTTATTAATGTCGACTTGCCTGTGCCTGAGGGAGCGACGATCACAATAATTTTTCCGCGTTTTATACTATTCATCACTTTTTAATTACTCCAAGTTCAATGCTTGCTCTCGAATTTTTTCTAATAGAACTTTCATATTAACAACAGCATCTGAAACTTCATTGAGACCTGTTTTTGAACCAATGGTGTTGGTTTCGCGGTTAAGTTCTTGCACAATAAAGTCAATTTGCCGGCCAACTTCATGACCATTAGTTAAAATGGATTTAAGTTTTTCTAAATGAATTTTGATGCGATTTATTTCTTCGTGGACATCTAGTTTTTCCAAATAAAAAACCACTTCTTGTAAAATCCTTGAATCTTCTATTTTAAATTGTTCTTGGTATAGTGAAACTTTTTCTCTTAACTTTTTCTCTACCGATTCACGGTAAACATCGGCGTTTTTTTCAATTCGCGAAAATTCTTTTTCAAAAATTGCTAGGTGATCGAGTAAAGTTTGTGTCAATCGTTTGCCTTCAACTTGGCGAACGCCCAATAATTGTTTTAAGGCAATTTCTGTCGCCTGAATTGCCAATGGAGCAATTTCCGCTTTTCCCTTATCTTCTTGATCCAAGGCAAATTCCGGGCGTAGAAAATCAGTGGGCCTAATTTGTAATGGTAAATTTTGATGGGCAATGATTTTCTTGAATTCATCGATAAAGAGATTAATTTTTTTCTGATCTAATGCTTCTAATCCACCCATGGTATTTTTTTTACGATAATTGATATAGATATCAATGCTTCCTCGTTTTATTTGTGCTTCAATTTTATTTTTTAGTTCAGATTCGACTGCCGCCAATTGGGAACTCATTTTAAAACGAAAATCTTTAAATCGATGGTTAACAGTTTTTATTTCCGTGGTCACAACAAAATGATCGTTTTCTACTTCACCTTTGCCAAACCCGGTCATGGAGCTAGGAGGAACTTTTGCGAAATTATTCGAGTTGGACATTGAGCTTCCTTTAATTTTAACTTTTTTTATTGCTACCCTCGACATCATTATTAGTATATTTGAGATTGAGATCTGCACTCACACCCGCGATGGTGGCATTGCCCATTTGCCTAAACTTTTTAAACCTTTCATTTTTCAAATCATTAATAGATTTATTTTTAAGCGCCTTTAGCTCTTGATAGATTTTATTTTCAACACTAGCGATCGCTTGATCTGAATAGCGGTGAGCTCCACCAAAGGGCTCTGCGATAATGTCATCAATCACTTGTAACTTTTTCGCCATTTCCGGAGTTAACTTTAAAGAATTGGCCGCCACTTCGGCCTTGAGAGGGTCGGACCACAAAATAGAAGCACAAGATTCTGGTGATATAACGGAGTAAACCGAAAATTCCATCATCAGCACTCGATCGGCAATGGCAATTCCTAAGGCCCCGCCTGATCCACCTTCTCCAATCACCACTGAGACCACGGGAACATTTAAATCAAACATTTCCGCCAAACTCTCGGCAATCGCCTGCGACTGCCCACGCTCTTCGGCTCCCAGCCCTGGATACGCTCCTGGGGTATCTACCAAGGTCACTACCGGAATGCCAAAACGGGAGGCCATTTGCATCACTCTTAGGGCCTTGCGATATCCCTCAGGATTAGGCATCCCAAAATTGTAAACTATTTTATCTTTGGTTTTTTTCCCTTTTTCGATGCCGATCACCGCCACTCGTTCACCTTTTAAATAACCTAGGCCCGCGATCATGGTTTTATCATCACCAAAACGCCGATCCCCGGCCAAGGGATGAAAGTCGGTGATCATTTTTTCAATATAGTCCACAGTATGAGGTCTCAAGGGATGCCTAGATAACAACACTCGCTCCCAAGGAGATAAATTCTGATAAATTTCTTTGATTAACTGATTAACTTTATTTTGTAGGGCCTCGATCTCAGAGGATAAATCAATTTTAGACGAAGCACCTTTAAGTTCTTTGATTTGATTTTCAAGCGCTGCCACTGGCCGCTCAAAGTCCAGAGTATAGTCCACATTTACCTCACATGCATCCTTCTTGAGACGGGAAAGTCGGCTTATGCCTATGCGTCAAATGAAGGGAAAAATGAGTCGTTATCTTGGCTGTTAATGCCTTTATCGTCAATACAAACTGAAAATTTACCACGCTCTCGTAAGACCGTTAGTGCTTATTTTTAAATGGATTTATTCAATATCCCAGCCTTCAACTCGACCACTTTCAAAGTAGACTTGTTTCAGCTGACCATTTTTATAAAATGACCAACGTTCATTTTCTTGTCTGGGGTTACCCGCGACATCCACCCTGGATGGCCTTCCCCAAGCACTCATGACATCACTTTTTGACATACCCAAAATAATTTCACGGCTATTAACTGCTGTTTTAATTTCTTGCGGGTGAGCAATATATGTATTTTTTATTAAACCTAAACTATATAAATACTGCTCTCTTTCTTCGTAACTTTTAAGTTTTAAAAAATAAATTTTTTCTGATGTGGTATTGATAAAATTTCCATATTGTTCGTAGAGAGCTCCAGTCATTCCTTTTTCATTTTTTTCAAGATCATAAAGTTCTTTTTCTAATCCAACGTCGTGTTGAAATTGTTGTTTATCGCGAGAACTGGCGGGAGTTCTTTCATAAATTTGACTTAAACTTCGTCCCGAAAAACCATCATCTCCCGAGGTCACATGAAAATCTTTTCCCGCGACAAAAAATCCGTCGGTATCATGATCCATTTCCTGGATAAAACGTCGTTCACTTAACAGCATTGAACAACCTGTCGCAGTCAGAATGGTGAGTAATAAAGCGAAATGAATAGTTGATTTTAGTACTGGCATATAAGCCCCTCATGTTTCACCATTCCTTTACGGAATTCATGGGGTATTGATCAATTTTATTACGGTGTCCTCTCATCTGGTGGCAATTTTTACCTGAGTAATTCTCTTTACTATACTCTTTTTTATTCAGCATTATTTGACCTTCACCGATAAGATAACGAGGTTATTGTGGTTAAGTTATTTTCAAAATTCGAAGTGTTGGCGAATGCTCTTTTGATCCGGATCGGTCAATTGATTATCCGCCTATTGAAAAAATTCACCCCAATCAAAATTCAGAAAAAGTTTTTTCAGTTACTGGATTGGAAAGTTAACACCATTAATAAAATCTATATTTGGATAAAAACTAAAAAAGAATTTCTTAAAAATAAATGCCTTATGGCTTATCGTTATGTTATCGAAGGTAATGCTCAGAAAATTGTTTTTACTAAACTTAAAAAGAGTATTGAGGTTGCCAAGAAACTCAATCCCGATACTTTCAAATCACTAATCCAAAAAACGTTGGAAGAAACAAAAATTTTTATCATCGGTTTTATTCAAAAGATAAACTTTAAAGCTGTTTTCAGCTATGCTTTGGTCATTTGTTTTTTTTCTTTGTTATCATGGTTTATTGTCAAAAAACTTAATTTGCTTTCTTTAGAAACTGGATGGCGAGAAATCGCCTCGGTGCCAGATGAGCCTTATGCCGTCAGACCTCCGTATTATAAACTAGAAGAGCGTATGTATCATATCAACGGCTTAATATTGCCCATTTATATTGAAAGCACTGGCTCTATGAAAAGTCTAAAAATGGATATTACCCTAGAAGCAAGTAACCGTACCACTGTTCAATTTTTAGTTTCCAATCATGCCGTTATCCGCGACTATCTCAATTCTGAAATTGAGGCCTTCGAGCCCACATTTCCTTTGGAGCCAGAAGGCCGAGATATTTTAAAAGAAAAAATCAAAATTGAATTAAATAATTTCCTTAAACAACAAAATGTCGAAGGTCAGATTAAAAAAGTTTATCTCAAAGACATCCTTGGTGGTTAACAAACTTCTTCAACGTCGCCGGTGAAATTTTTAAATATTTTGCAGCTAACGTCACATCTTCCTTCAGCTGATAAAAAACTTGTTTGGCATAAGCGCTCTTAACGTTATTCATCGTTTTATGTTGATAAATTTCCGATGGCACAAAATCTTCATTTAGCTTTAAATCCATTTCTTCTAATACCAATTTTTTTCCTTTGGATAACACCTTTTTTAAATTTAAATGAGATATCAATTGTCGAGCATTCCCCGGCCACGAACAATTTTGATAGAAGCTCAGCAATTGCTGGGAAATGGCGGATTCTTCCTGGTGACACCAATACTCTATGATCGATTGTATTTTTTCAAAATCTTGCCTTAAAGGTAATAGCTGACAGACACCTCCCGCTTTTAGTCGGTACAACAAATCTCGCCGAAATAAACCTTGATTAACTAAATCGGATAAATTTCTGCCCGAGGCAAATATTAATCGCGCACGACTTTTATATGTTTTTCCCGATCCCACCGGTCGCAATTCTTGATTATCTAAAAAAAGCAGCAACTTGGTTTGTAAGTCGAGCTCTAAACTATCTAACTCATCTAAAAAGAGTGTCCCATCATTGGCCTCTAAAAAAGCTCCCGTTTTATCGTGACTGGCACCCGTAAAGGCCCCTTTCACATGGCCAAAGAGCTCTGATTCTAAAAGGTTTCGGGAAAAACTACTTAGGTTTAAGTGCACAAATCGACCTGGCCGTTGGCTCCTTTGATGAATTTCTTTCGCCATCGTCGATTTACCGGTACCAGTCTCTCCTTCAATCAACACCGGTAATGTTGAATGGATTAAATCAATCGAAACCTTTGAAGAAAAGATCGTCTCCATCTGGTTTTGCGCAACTGGAGCTTGAAAATGCAGTTGATTAAAACCTAACTCCACTCGGTCTCCTCTTTCTAGATATGAGCAATAACTTAAGTTTCCATTAATGCGAAATGGATCTTTTCCTTTGGAGCACATATAATAGGCCCCTTCCGTTGCCCCCTCTCCGAACTGATCAAACATAATTTCAAAATCTATTTTTTGACTTCCTAAAGATGGCAAAAAAATCTCATGAGAGCGTTCTTCATTATAAACAGAAGTGAAAAGATAATGGGTGCGATGCAATTCAATTTTTTTGCTCTTGCCTTCAATTGGTCGTATCTGTAATTCATCTTTCCATTTCACACCGTTTTTAAGCAAGATGGCCTGATGAGTTGAAGGATAACTCTCAGGGTTTTTCAAATTTGTCCCAGCAAAGAGTGGAAAAAAATTCAATTTTTTCATGGTAGAATTCAAGATAACCTCACTTTTTAAAGTTAATAAAATTTATGCTTGAACCTCTTCAAACTTGATGCCATATAAGGGGGAAGAACTTTTTAAGAAAAATCGCAGAGTTAATGATTTTAACTCACCTGATTAGGCAAAGATTTTAAACCATGAAATATTTTTTAAACCCAAAATTCGAATATGCAATTTCTAGTCCAGATCAAATTTCTCATTGGATGAGTGAAAATGGGCATGTCCCTGGCCTGATTTTTTGTGGGCGATCCAATGTTGGTAAATCTTCATTGATCAATACTTTGTATATCAGAAAAACCGCCCGCACTTCGAAAACACCTGGTCGCACACAATGTATAAATATTTTCTCTTTTACTATTCCCGATGTGGAAAAAACTTTTTTCTTTTTTGATTTACCAGGTTTTGGTTATGCCAAAGTATCAAAACAAATGGGTAAAGAATGGAATGCATTAATGGATATATTTTTTCAATTTTGCACCACCAATAAATTAGTTATTCACATTCAAGATGCACGCCATCCCAATCAAGATAGTGATCTACAGTTTCTTGATTTTATCATAGGTCATGAGGCCCCCAAGTTTTTGGTTTTTAATAAAATGGATAAGTTAAAAAATCAAAAAGAGCGATCTGGTTTAGAAAAGTTTTTGGCCGATCAAAAATTTAAAAGTTATCAGCAAATTTATAAAGTCTCTGCGGAAAAAGGTGATGGAACTGATTCCCTTGGGCTTTCCCTCAAAAGCTTTTTGCTTGGTCAAATCCAAAAAACGACTTAGTGATTATCTGAATGATTTTTTTTGATCGCTTGTACATCTTTTTCAATGGATTCAATCTCGGCTTCACATTTTTGAATTTGCTCTAGCAATTGTTCAACTCGCGGTGATGTCCAAGAGACACTTTTATCGATTATCGCTTTTCTCACTAATGTGCCTAACTCCTCATGGGCTTCACGCATTTGGGAATTGGTTTTAGAAGCAGAGATCATGCGCTTACCAATTTCAGTGGTTTTTTTCAATTCTTCTTGGCAAGTCTGGACGAGGGATGAAAATTTTTCTTTCCAATTGGTACCATTGTCGGTCATATCTTTCCTTGATGAATATGGTTAGTTAATTTGTGACACGTTCACTTTGTATAATTATATACCGGTGCCGGTTGAGATTTCCAGTGAAAGCTTTGCCTCAAGCACGCGATTTTGTGAACTAACGGCAAGAGTTTATAATATGATCTCTACCCCACGGATTTTTATGAAAATTTCTGATTTAATTAAGCCACCATTAATGCTTTCAGATGAAAAGCTCAATCAAATATTTGATCATTTACAATCAAAGTATCAAAAAGGTGCTGATCCTTGGGGCCTTGATTTAGACAAATTACGGCATTATATTTCGATTCTCTATCCCTTTTATAAAAACTATTTTTCAGTGCGCACCTTTGGCACCGAAAATATACAAACCGATGAACAGTATATTTTTGTTTGTAATCACACTGGGCAGATCGCCTTTGATGGCATGCTGATTGCGATGGCCAGTTTGTTAGAGTTTCCTGTTCCGCGAATCGTTCGAGGAATGATTGAACGATGGATGGCGGGCCTACCATTTATTGCTAATATTTCCGCCAGCGCTGGATCAATTTTAGGCGATCGAAAAAATTGTTTATATTTATTAGATCAAGGTGAATCTATTCTGGTTTTTCCCGAAGGTGTTAAAGGAATCGCAAAATCCACGGAAAATTTTTATAAAATGACGAACTTTACTACCGGATTTTTTCGTATGGCCTTAAGTCATAAAGTAAACATTGTTCCTGTGGCGGTGGTCGGAGCTGAAGAGGCTTATCCTTGGGTTCATCATTCAAAATTGCTGTCAAAAATTTTAAATTTACCGGCCTTTCCCATCACCCCTACTTTTCCTTTATTAGGACCACTGGGCTTTCTCCCACTACCTTCGCCGATCGATATTTATTTTGGTAAACCATTTATTTTGCCACCCAGTTTAGATTCCGAAGCACCTGATGAAGATATCAATTTACAAGTTTTAGAAGTAAAAAACCAAATCAAGTTAATGCTGATCAAGGGACTAAAAGAACGTCGTCCATTTTTTGATAAACTAAGTTTTTTAGGAATCAAAGGACTAAAAGATAAACGAGAACTCTAACGAGAACAATCAAGTGAAAAAAGACGAGGTCAAAGAAATTTTAATCATTGGTGCGGCCGGAGGTCTGGCCTACCTCACTATTCTTCAACTTAAAAAAGAATTTCCGGAAGCTAATATCATTGGAGTTGATCAACGAAAAATTGCCAAACATCGACGAGTTTCTGGAGTGTATTACCAAACCATTCACTATAGTCGTGGTCAGTTTGAACGACTCTTTCGCGCCCAACATTTTGATGTGGTTTATCACCTCAGTCGTTTAAGCCATATTAGTTTTAACCCCGCTGGCTCATTAAAAAAACGACTTAATCTCAATGTTCTTGGAACCGAAACCATTTTGCATATTGCTCTCGCCGCCAAAGTAAAAAAAATTATTTTACTCAGTACCTATTTTGTTTACGGTGCTCTCCCCGACAATCCCATTTTCCTGAAAGAATCTGCTCCTTTGCGGGCCAGCTTGGCCCATCCAGAATTGCGCGATGTTGTGGAAATGGATCGAGTCGCGACGAATTGGTTGTGGCAGCATCAGCACGAACAAGAAATGGTAGTTTTAAGACCTAGCAATATTATTGGCACCCAACTAAACAATGCCATGACCAAATATCTTCGTAGCCGGTTCTCCCCTTACCCTATCGACTATAATCCGATGTTTCAGTTTATCAATGAAAACGATATGGCCCGTGTGTTAGCCGATAGTATTGTCAAATTGCCTTCGGGTACTTACAACGTCGCCCCCGATGATTATATTTCCATCCGCAAGGCCAAAAGATTAGTGGAAGTGAAAGGCATTCCCCTGCCGATTTCCATTGTGGGAACGATTGCCAGTTTGATCAATAAAAATATCGTGAGTGTGCCGGATTATCTTTTTGATTATCTCAAATACTCTTGTTTAATCAGCAACGAGGGCCTGGCAAAATTTCTACCAGAACCTATTAGCTCTCAACCGATTGAAGAAACCTTAAAAAACTTAAAAACTTAAATGTTGATTATTCTCGACCAAGGCGAAAACTCCATGCAAAGCATTGACAGCGAGAAACACCTACGCAATACTGCTGCGATAATTTCAACATGCCGAAGTGGCGGAATGGTAGACGCAGCGGATTCAAAATCCGCCGTTGGCAACAACGTGGGGGTTCAAGTCCCTTCTTCGGCACCAAAAAATCTCTCTCATAGATTTTTTTCTTCTATCGTAATCAAAGTGTTACAAACCCTAAATCAAAATCCAAAGAAAAATACTTAGCGCCTGCAAACATAAGTTGAGGATCCCTCTATTTGTGGCTCTTTAATTGAAATTTTAAACCTTGCAGGGATATTTTTTATCTGAGGGTTAATTCCACTCGTAACTGATAGGGTAAAATCCACCTCTCCCGCTTTCATTTTATAACTTATTGATCCGACCCTTAACTCAACCACAGGTGAAAGAATATCAGATTCATTATTTTTTTCTACAACAAGCTTTAATTTATTTTTTTCTGATTTATTATTACAAATCGTAATTGAATCTAACATGTTTGAGGCCACTTCATGATCTCCCACTTTAGGTTTAGAAAGACAAGTCATGACCTTTTCTGTATTGACAGGACATTTTGCGGCAAGAGCGGCAGAGAGAGAATACATAATAACTACTGTTATAAAGATCATTTTTTTCATCCTGACTCCTTTTATTATTATCTATTTATTATTAGAGGTTAACTTTCTTGCTGAATATGGATTGGAAAAAATAAATTGACTACTTTGTGTGAAAAAATATCCTTAGCAGGGGATTACCTAGGGTGATACCTTTTTTCTGCTAGGCAATATTGACTTAACGACAATGATTTCTCGATTAAAACAAGAAAAAAGTACCAAAGAAAAAAGCACCATGCATTTTTGTTCCACCATAGGCTAAGGGCTAAGTGCCAGCACCCAAATGGTTAAGTTTATTTCAACCATTTGGGTGCTGGTAGCTAACTACTAACTACTGATTCAATTTCTAGATTAATCTTGCAAAACACCGAGCACATGGCACTGTTTCCTCTCCTAAATTCTGAACTTAAAAGCAAGGGTTTAGCATATTGACTTATCTTTAAAGATAAGGTATCCTTCTGGATAATGGAGCTCCGATGTGGAAAGTTCTCTTTACGGAAAAATGTGAGAAAGAAATTAGAGGTTTTATAAAAAGTGGTCTTTTGTCCGAGGACGATAGAAGAGTTTTGAGCATTTGGATCAAACAGGTTAAAAAACATGGCCCGGACTCTTTAAGTGAGAGGAGTCACCTAAATAATTTGAATGATCATAAACTAGATAGAAAGTGGTCAGGATATAGAGCTAGCAGTTATAGCTTCTCAGGAAGAATTATATACAAAGTTGAAGATAAAATAGTCACTGTTAAGGTTTTTCGAATTACCCCTGAACATGATTATTCATAACAAGGACAATTAAAATGAAAGATTTAGAAAAATTATTTTCACAAAATGAAGATACTGCCGGGAAGATTATTCAATCTTTCAGACGAAATTTTAAGATTTCACAAGCTGAACTTTGTGCGATTACTGGCATCAGTGAAAAATATTTAAGTGCTGTGGAAAACGACAAAAGACCTATTGGTCTCGAAGTTGCTTCAAAAATTGCCGTTTTTTTCAATTTTGATCCAGCTCTTCTTTTGTTTCCTGGTGGGCTTAAAGAGCTCCACTCTCAATACTCAGACATCCAGCGACAGGCAAAAAAATTAATTTCTGAGAAAAGAAAATCAGCATAGCAATAAAGGGTTCGTGATGATATTTTTACCCGCTGAATAAATTTTGTAACTGGTAAAAATCAAGAACATACCCTCCAGAAGGGAAGGTATTGTTTTATTCAAGGTATCATTGTCGTTAAATAAATATTGCTTAACAGAAAAAAGGTATCACGAACCCTGAGCGCATTAAAGTTTCGTTTGCGCCTAAAATTGATATCAGTTCAGAGCAAAGCATAACATTAAGAACTTGGTTTACAGACGCCGAACTTCATTACGTCAATAATTCAGCAATTTTAATGTATACAGAATTAGGTAGAATAGATTTTTTAGTGAGAACAGGTCTTTTAAAGTGGTGTCTTAAAAATAATGTTTTTGCCGCCTTCGCAACTGCCCACATTTCTTTTCGACGTTCATTGAGGCGATTTCAAAAACTCGAACTTCGCTCAAAACTGATTTATTGGGATAAAGAATGGATTTGGATTGAACAGAAAATTTATTGCAAAATTAAAGGCGAAGTGAAGCTTTCAAGCTCGCTTATTGTTAAGGCCAAATTTAAAAAAGGAAAAGAAACGGTACCATTTGAGGAAATTATAAAAAATGCGGGTTTTCAAATTGAACATAAGCCCAAACCTAATTTTATTCTAGATCTGGAAGTCGCCGAAGCCAACTCGATACTAAGTTAAGATTAATATGTTTTTGTGGTCCAAGCCAAAGGTAATGGGCCAGAAACTTTACGCACTAAAGTTTCGAATTTACAGCGTTTATACTGATAGTACTGTGTCCTATAAATGAATAATTTGGCATTGGTGCAATCAAATTACGAATGGTGCATTTGGTGCATTTTAATATTGACTGGTGCAATGAGTGCATTTATACTTTAAATGAATTTTATCAACCGCAAGAATTGACAAAAGTATGAGCAAAGAAAAATTGGGTCTAAGAGAATCTAAGATTACAGAGTTAAAAGAAACAATACCTCAAAAGAATCAGCTCATAAGGACCTGTGTTGCATTCGCTAATGGTGCAGGCGGAGAAATTATAATAGGAGTTGAAGACATTTCTCATGAAATTATTGGTGTCACTGATCAAATACGAGATAAAATTTTTGAAGATATTGCTAACTCCATAATAGATTCAATTGTTCCGCATTTGATTCCTGAAATCTATGAAAAAAATATTAATAACAAAAGAATTGTTATTATTAAAATATATCCTGGAAGTAAACCTCCCTATTATATTGCTAGCGAGGGAAATAAAAAGGGCGTCTATTTAAGAGTTGGCTCCTCGACCAAGAGGGCGACAGAAGAATACATCGAGGATCTTTATCGCCAACAGAGAAATACATATTTTGATGAGGGCCCAAGCGATTTGCCTTTTATTAAACTAAAAAAGGAGCTGTTAAGTGAGATATATGGGAAAAATGTTTCTCCCGAAAAGGCAATAATTGAGAAAATTGCAGTTCGAAGTGTCCAAGATCCTAAGAAGCTTATTGCAACAAATGCGGGAATACTTTTTTTCCATGCTAATCCTGAAAATCATATTCAAGAAGCGATGGTCATTTGCTCTGAATTCAAAGGAAATAATGGAAGAGATATTATCAGAACAATGGAACTGAAGGGCCCGATTCCTGAAATAGTCCATTCTACACTTTCCGTTATGGCATCATGGATGGAAAGAGATTTGAAAGTATCAAGATCAGGAAAGTTGGAAGGACGAATGTTAGTACCAATTGTGGCCATCAGAGAAGCCATCATAAATGCACTTGTCCATCGTAAATACTTTATTCCTGGGGCCATTAAAATTGCGTTGTATGATAATCGTTTAGAAATTTTTAGTCCCGGACAATTGCCAGGACTTCTATCAGTTAAAAATCTAGGTGATGGTACAACTTTTTTACGTAATCCGACTGTTGCCAAAATTGCTCGTAAATATAAATTAATTGAAAAACTTGGCTCAGGAATTAAATTAATTTTTGAATCATGTAAGGACGCAGGGATACGAAAACCGGAATTCAATGAAGATGGAGACTTTGTGAAAGTCACTTTTTTCTTTGAACAAGCGCTTGATGACAATTTAACAGATGAGGAGAAGATTATTCAAATGGGTATAAATTCAAAACAAGTTCGAATAAGAGAATTGGTAGAAAGGATTGGCTTTTCAAGAAATACAGCAACAAGAAAGATGAATCGATTAGTTGAGCAAAAAATATTTGTGCGCAAGGGTAAGGGAGCCGGTGTTTTATTCTTATATAGAGGCGATAATGAGTAATACAAGTTCAATAAAAATAGAACGACCTGATGATAATAAGATGTGTGAACTTGGATATCACGTCGTTAACGGCCACACTAGAGTTTGTAAAAGCGGTACATCAACATGGGTTGATACTCATATTAGAAAAAATCGCAGTAAAAAGTTTATGTATTTAGAGGAAAATCTTCTCTTTTTTTTTTGGAATAATATAAAAACATACAAAACAATTAATGCCGCTAAAGGTTTTCCTCCTTACCATGAATTAGATCCTATAATACAATTTTGGCTTGATTATTGGAGAGAGCAAGGTATTAAATTGCCAGTAGGTATAACTCCGCTTCATATAAAAGTTCTCATCGCCATTGAATCTAGTTTTAATGTGATAGCAAGGCCTAAAACTACAACTGCTGTTGGGCTTATGCAGATATTGAATGGTGCAAGAAATTCATTAGCTGGAACCCTTGATGTTAAAAATAACGAGGTTAAAGACTATCATGTTTATGTAACTGAGTTGCAGCTTGAAAACCCGATTATAAATATTGCCGTTGGAATAAGATGGCTTGCTCATAAGTTTTGTTTGATCCGAAAACACAAAGATAAATCACTTGAAAAAACGATTAAATTTTATCACTCAAATGACCAGGCCGGAGAAAAGTATGCTAACAAAATACTTAATCTATATGAACAGTCGAAATAAATTTTTAACTATAATTATACTCTTGGCTTTTTCAATACCACTTACGACTTTTGGATATAGTGAGTCTGTGTATTCTGGTATTAAAAAATTAGAGGTCTCCCCAGATTTATCTTTAGAAATTGAATCATACTTCAAGGATGAGTGTGACAGAGAAAGAGATCTGTGCCTACCGTCAAATCGATTATTTTTAATCGCAAAAACAAATAAAACTGATCATTCAGGCATTCTTTCAAAGTGGAATAATTATACTTATGTGTATTTTGTAAAAATATCTAAGGACAAGTATCTCTACGATCTTGATCATGATGGAAATTTGGAGTTTGCACTATATCCAATGATTGCAGGAAATAATCCTGTTACAGATGCTTATGTTTATTCAGTGGTCGGAGATAAAATAGTTCATTATGGAATGGGAAGATTTCATTTTGAATGGGGGCCAGACGTTAAGAAGATTGTAAAAGGAGAATGGATAGAACCACATCCATAAAATGTAAAATCTGTGCCAGTCTAGATTCAATTGGCCAGTTCAATAAAGAACAATAAAAGGTTCGTAATACGAATGCCGCTGCTTTAAAAGAATAATTCTATGATTTCAAAATGATACGGCCACGCGTCGTGGCCGTATTTAACTTCCTTGATATGTTTAATTCACTACTAAAAAACAACAAAAAGGGAGTCCTATGAAATCTATCCAAAAAAACATAAAGAGTCATTCGTCATTTGATATCCATCAAGAATTTTCTCGTTCAATACCAATAGATTTACTTAGTAAATTAATGAATGAATCTGAACGAATTCGGATTTTTGATCCTTTAACAACGTTAAGACTTTTTTTGATGCAAATCTTTCAGCAATACTCCTGCAAAGGAGTGATCGCGCAATTTAATATAGAACAAGTAAAAACTGGCAAGCAATCGATCTCAACTAACACCAGCTGCTTTACTCGAGCAAAAAATAAACTTCCAGAAAGTTTATTAAAAAAAATGGCCCTCGAAGTTAAGTGTGAATCACAAAGTCCAAAATGGAATAATCGGAATGTAAAAATTATCGATGGGACTACTATGATAATGAATGACACTGAAAAAAATCAAATTGAGTATCCACAAAATATTCGCCAAAAAAAAGGACTTGGGCAACCAATAATGCGAATTCTTGGTGTTTTTGCTCATAGAACTGGTAAATTACTTGACCTTGAATTAGCACCATACTCTGGTAAAGGAACCGCTGCAACATCACTGTTGCTAAAAATAATCTCAAAGTTTAACAAGAGTGATATTTTAGTTATGGATCGATTCTATACGAGTTATTTTCTTCATTATGATTTAATTGAAAAAGGCATCGATTTTTTAGTCCGTTTAAGAGACAAAACAGGAGAGAAATACTTTAAAGGAAATCAAAAAGACAAAATCATACAAAGGAAGCTTCTTCCAAAGCCAAAAAATATGGAGCAGAGTTCATATGAATTATATCCGACTAGCTACGGCGTTAGAATCATAAAGCATAGGTCGATAAAAAAAGGGTTCAGAGATAAAATTTATTATTTTATAACTTCAATGGAAAATTATTCATCAGATGATTTGGCCATGCTTTATATGGATCGTTGGAATGCAGAAACAAACATTCGAAATTTGAAAAGAACATTAGGATCTTATTTTTTAAAATCTAAAAGCCCGAGCATGGTACGAAAAGAATTATATGTATATGTTTTGGGATATAATTTAATTAGATCTCTGATCTCGTTAAGTTCTAAACAAATTAATCCTCAGAAAATAAGTTTTAAGTGTTCACTATTTTATTTTTTGGAAATTATGAAAGATTATTCTGAAATATTAATTTATAAATCGATAGAGCTTTTAAAAAATGAGGTACTAAAAAACAGATTTCGAATTGAACCTAGGGCCTTAAAAAGAAGAATGAAATCAACATATAGCTACTTAATGGAACCACGAAGTGAATTTAAGGCCCGAAATGGCGTGTGTTAAAGCAGCGGCATTCGTATTAAGTACCCATGTTTTACCTAATTATGGATAAAAAATTTGAGCCAATGGTCAGCGTGATACTTTTGGAAAAGGTGTATTTAGTGCCCTTCTGGCAATGATATCCAACTCACGAGCTATATGGTTTGGAGAGTTTTGAATAAATGCATTAATTTGGTCATATGCAGTTACCCATTCCTGACCATTTTTAGCAGTTTGAATTTCAATAACCAACTTGGATAAAATTGATTGAAGTTCAGGTAAAGATGCTTGTCTAACTGTAACTGGTAATGACTTTTTCTTTTGGGAACTACCACTTTTTTTGATATTTTCGAGGGTGTCGAAAAGTTTAGTTTTTAAAACTGATTGAAAATTTCCTTTAAGTCTTTCTCTTGCTTCATGAAGTAGTTCATTAAGAAGGTTACGGGCAATTTCATCCAGTTCTCTGGACAAAAAATTTGGCGATTTATCAATAAAAAAACTTAGATTATGGTAGATATTTAACCATTGATCCTCAGAACAGGCCAATGCCACTTTCTCAATAATTGAAATCAATATTAGTTTAAGGTCTTCCAAGCCCTTAGAACTTTGAAGTCTTTTCTCAAGATTTTCTAAAGAAGTATGAAAATTAATTTCACTATTATTCGACCATATCTGAGCTTGAAAGTTCTGAGCATATAGGAGAGAATTCCCAAGCATTAACAATAATCCTAAAATAATTTTCATTCAAATCTCCAAAAAATAGATGTTAAGAATTCTTTAAATTTTAAAGAATTGTGTCATTTGTTCCATGCACTTCATACTCATTGGACAAAAGTGCATGGAACTTTTTGTTTGATGTTCTTATTCTGATTTAGGCGATGTATTTTCTATCTCTTTAAGATAAATCGACCTCTTGCTGTTACATAAATCAGTTATTTCAACTTTCATCTTTTTAAGATTTTCTTCATATTTCATTTGATATGTGGACTCAAAAGGTCCTTTTTGGGTCGTACTACGTTTAGTAATTCTTTCTTGATGTAAAGTTTCGTTTGTTACTGAATTGTAAATTACTAATAAAAAATGTTGTTGGTATACAACATCAAAAGTAGCTGAATAACTATGATAAAGATTGCCGAAACTTGAACTAGAAGTACGTTTTTTGAGTGCACAATCCCCAACTGCTACTGGTAGTTTACTACCCAATTCAATTTCTTGCGTTTTAATTAAACTTGGTGATTGCTCTTCTTGGGCAAAAACTTCTTGAGATAAACTTAAAAAAAACATTGTAGCAATAATAAAAAATTTCATTCAAACCTCCAAAATATAAATGATAAGAGTTCTCTAAATTGAAAACAGTTGTGCAGCTATAACATAAAAAAAAAGCTAGCTATCAAACGAACGAAATAATCATGAAGCAATTTGTGTGAACTCTATTTGTATATAAATAATTCAGAGTACTTTAAATATTTCCAGACGGAGATAGTCCCACCGACTTCACTGGCCTGATCCCTTTTTGTTCAAAGGTACGATCCCAGGTTTTATAAATCTCGCCGGTTTCGCTGTCGATGAGAGCTTTATAATCACCACGTACACCTTGGGCATTAATGATGGTGACGACGGCGATTTCTTCATAACGTCCAAAGGATTTTTTAGGTGCTTTCTTTTTTTGAAAAACTTTGACTCGTGATTCCACCGCATGAATATAGATTTTAGTATTCACTGCTTGATGATACATCAAACGATCGATCGCCAATTTTTTCCAGTTTTCATTTTGACGATTGAGCATGTGAGTTGAGGGAGCAAGTGGCATTGGTTCCATGCACTTCTTGCTCATTGGACAAATGGGACAAAAGTGCATGGAACTTTTTGTTTCTACATTCAATTAACCTTCATTTGATTTTCTTTATAATTTTGCGATGCCATCCACAAGCAAACGTTTTTTTTAATCAACTTTTGGTCAGATTCTTTTAACAACTGTAAATAAAATTTTAAAGATTAGACAAAAAATCTAAATAAATTACCAACTGAAAACCAAGATGTTTCGAATCAATCAAAGTCAGCAATAAAAAGTTATCCTTGGCGGCTTTGTCCGATTAGCGAGCACTGGGTACGGACTCACCCTTTAACAATCCCCGAGAGTTCACTTGGCCTTAAAAGAAAGACAATTCGAAATGGCCACTGTCGTAAAACACCCAACGGAATAGAGCTCTGCACGGCCGAAGAACTGCGCGAGATTGCCGACCTTTGTTTCGATGTACTTCGTGGTGATCCTGAGGCCATGCCGATTGCTGATTCATTAGATGCACCAAATGGAAACTTATATGACCTAAGTATTGCCGGGTGGACTAAATTTTGGAATGAAATTCTCAAACCTGATTATCCACTTACACCGGATTTTGTTAAAGTGCTCATTTCAATTGAGTCAGATTTTGAAATTTTAAAAGATATTAAAAGCAAGGTTGGAAATGCTCGTGGGTTAATTCAAATCACAGAGCAAACTCGAAAAATTCTTCAAGACCCTAAAGGTGAATTGGAGAATCACTTGATCAGTATGACGATTGAAGAGAGCAGAGGGCCTGAAGTGAACATTGCCGCTGGTGTTCGTTGGTTGCACCATAAAAGATATCTTCTCGAGAAGAGTCTAAAACGGGAGGTTACCTGGGAAGAGGTGGTAGCCGAGTACAAAGGAATTTTTCCAGACTTGGGAACAAACCAAAGATCAAATGAAATTATGGAAAAAATAAAGCTTCGGCATATGCGTCTAAAAAAACAACGAAAGGAAAAGCCTCTGCCATGAAATTTTTAATATTG
The DNA here is from genome assembly GCA_044356225.1 of Bacteriovoracaceae bacterium. Lineage (GTDB taxonomy): Bacteria > Bdellovibrionota > Bacteriovoracia > Bacteriovoracales > Bacteriovoracaceae > JBIKWR01. Next base: position 59,897 of record JBIKWR010000002.1, read on the forward strand.
ATGATATTTTTCTGTCTGGGAAATTTAAATTCATTGAGCGCTGATAAGTCTCCTGCACCCTCGCCTTTGGGAGTGATCGTTCATAAGACGCTCGACTATTTTATTGACGTCGAGGCCCCTGCTAATTAAGTGTGGGTGGGCTGCACGGAAGACGATCCTAAAAAAGAAAACTCATGGATGATATTTCAAATTAAAGATGGCGACACGAAGTATGAGTTTATCTATCGTCGCGTGCTCAATGTACCAATGTGTTTAAGTGAAGAACGGGAATATAGAAAAATGCTTAAAGGAGCGAAAACTGTAAGAATTGTCGGAGTTCATCCAGATGAATCTATTAACCCACCTCCAGAATCATGTAAACGTATTCCCAAAAAATTTGCTGAAACCAAAAAAAGTGTTTCGATAATTTTTAGCAGACTTCAGGCCCAAGGCAGTTGCAAAGCTTTTTTCATAACGGATTGTGATTTACCGAAAAATTACTGGGTGGGGATGATTCCAGGCCCAGAATAAGCAGGAAGGTGATCATTTCTTGGACCATGAGGGGCATTCGTATCACGAATCCGTACTGCAGTAGATGAAGTCGCGGAAACCACGCTAATATGGGATAGACTATAATCAAGACTTATGCCATAATAAAGCATGACTACCTTTCTCGACCCTCGAATCTTAAAACGTCTGACGAATTCATTTGCTGAACTCAATCGTCATCGTCCTCTCAAACAAAATATTTTAAAAAAGCTTCGTGAGCAGTTCACTATTGAGATGACCTATCATTCAAATGCCATCGAAGGAAATCGACTCACCCTAAAGGAAACTCTTCTTGTCCTTCGCGAGGGAGTTACAGTTAAAGGTAAAAATCTTCAAGAGCATTTAGAAGCGAAGAACCATGAAGAAGCGATGAATTTTCTTTTCGATATTGTAGACTCAAAAAAACGTTTAACACTTTCTCACCACTTAATCCGCCAACTTCATCAACTGGTGGTCAAAGACACTGACTCAAAAATAGCTGGAACTTATCGAGTTACGGATGTACAAATTTTAGGTTCAAAACACCGTCCTCCACCGGGTTATCAAGTGCAAGAGAAAATGACAAAATTCTTTAAATGGATGGCCAAATGTAAAAATATTTACCATCCGGTGGAATTCGCAGCGCTGGCCCATCATCGTTTTGTTGCTATTCACCCTTTTGAAGATGGAAATGGAAGAACAGGACGACTGCTCATGAATTTACTGCTCATGAGAAATGCTTATCCAATAGCTATCATTCAAAAAAATGATCGGACTAAATATTATAATGCTCTTGATGATGCTGATGATGGTGATATGCATGCCATAGTTCGAATAGTCACCCAGGCGGTGGAAAAAACGTTGAATATATATTTAAAGACAATCGTTAAAAGTTCATCTCAGACTGAACTACTTTTACTTTCTGAACTCGCAAAAAAAAGCGAATTTTCCTCGAAACATCTAAACCTACTGGCACGAAAGGGGATGCTAAAGGCGCAAAAAGAAGGCAGAAATTGGTATAGCTCACTGAAAGATATTGAAAATTATAAAAAATCTCGAATTCGCAAGCGCAGTTAATTTTGGGATTTATTCCATGCACTTCCTTCTTTCGAGGCGGGTTCGTGATACGGAGTTTATTCAGTGGCTCAAAAAGGTATCACGCACACTGGTCTAAAAATCTAAAGTAGACTATTGTTTCCTAGGGTATTAACGAACCACCTGTAGTTATTGTGTCGTCTTCATCCGGTTGATCAGCATTGTTTTGATCATCAAAAAAATCTTGCGCAGCTTGAGCTCCACTAACATTAGAATTAATTAATGGCGGTATCGAAATCCAAGGCTGAACTTCTGTTAACTGGCCTGTTACACTGCTAAAGAATAATCCCTTTGCAAATTGTTTATAATCACTCGCTATTGCATTGGCCATTATCAAATTCGGTAAAACAACAAAAGTATTTTCTACAAAACCCATAGCACCAATACTGTAAGATTGCCCCCAGGCTTCAACTTCACTACCTGTTAAACCAAACATTGACATAAATTGTAGGACATCAGGTCCTATATTTTGTCCAATTGCTCGATTACCTTGAAACCAAGTATTATTTGGCAAATTAGTATTAGTAGGAGTCCAATGATTATTGATTTCGCCACATTCAGCAGGTGCTCCTGCAGCTACTGAAAGTAATCCTGTTGTTTCGGGCGCAAGTGGAAACCCTATACTAAAATAACTGTTATCTCCAACCACTCGAGAGTAGCCCATAACCTCAAGACAACCCGCATAATGATCATACATTGCATACCAAGCATCTTCATAAGTTTTGATGGCTGAAAGATGTAATTTCGCTTCCGACTTTCGCGCTTTCGCCTGGTAAGATTGAAAAGCGGGAATCGCCACCGAAGAGAGTATCCCGATGATTCCTACCACCACCATCAATTCAATTAAGGTGAATCCTGCTTGTTGATTGACTCTAGTTTTCTTCATACGTCCCTCGTTTTTCAACAGTCTTTAACTTGTTGCTCAAAACCATTGTAATGGAGATTTCTGTTAAATCTTTTTTGATTCAACCACAATGATTAAATTTCCAGGAGTTGAGACTAAAGTCATGTGGTTTTTGTGGTGTTTTAAAAGTGGGCGATGTTCACAAAGTTCGTGCTTCTTTAACTTATATAAAATGACTATAGAGTCGATTTTGAATTCTTAAGATTGAGCATTTTTACAATGATTTTGTCTCAATTTCCAAGACTTCATTTGTCTCAAAAAAGTTTTTTTGGTGCACGAAAAATGATGACATTATTTCATTATATTAAACAACAAGGGGAAGGGAATATGAAATTTGATTCTATTTTTAAAATGAAAACTTACCTCGTCACCTTAATTTTATTTCTCCATACCTATACAGCATCGTCACAATCAATCCTTGTTAAGGATTTAAATGATCATTTAAGAATATCAAATGATGATGACCCTGGCGCTCGTCAAAATAATCAAAGATCTGTGATTGATGATAAAATCTCAAACCACCAGACACAATATAGTTGCAAACCTCGGTCTGTTCGTAACGATGCTCGAGATACCAATACAAAGCTAAAAGAAGTTGGTGGTTTACAACTTTATGAACAAGGAGATAGTTCGGATTGCGTAACTATATCACTTATTAATGCCAATATCCTCCTCTCAGAAAATCAGTCAGACACATATGTTTCTGAATATTTAGAGTGGATAAAAAAATGTGCAAAGTTTTCAAATGTTCACCTCGACCGAGGAGTGGCTGTGCCAAGCAAAGAGCTCGATGTTCTCCATGAGTGTAAAAAACTTTATGAACATTATGAGAATGATAAAAAGTCAGTATTACAAATTGATACTCATGATTTAGATAAAATAAAACTTGAAGACGTAGTAGAAGTTCCTCCTCAAACTGACGAAAAAGAAGAGTATGACATTGTTTCTGTATTTATTGATTTTCCAGATGGACATCACGCCTATTCTGTCGTTGAAGTTTTTTTGCTAGATGCGGAAAATGGTTATTACTTATTTAAACTCAGAGATCCTCATGACCCATTTCTCATCATCGAGGTGATCGTGGACGGTAATGGAAAAATTCTCTACACACATCACAGTGCTGATTCATTAAATGAAGGCCGAATAAGACATGTCACCACAGAAATAAGCAAAGCAAAGCTAAGTGCAGGAGCAAGATAATTGTTCTTCCATTTAGGTTTATATAAGGGCAAAACTGTAGCGGTTTTGCCCTTTTGTTTTTGGATTAAAAATTAAGACTTATTTCAACACAATTATTTCAATCTCAATTTCTAAGAATGAATAAAATAAGTTGGTCACAAATTTCCCAAGAACTGAATTGGAACATTATTTTCAGTTAAAATATGACGAGAGTTAGTAAAATTTAAAAACGCTGTGAACGTAAGAGGTACGTAATGAAAAAAAACTTATTTTATTATTTTTTTATTTTATTATTCCAAAATTACCTTTTTGCCCAATCTCCTTTTGTCGAAATCAAACCGCCCACTCCAACAACCTCCGGGTTTTATGGGCTGCAAATTCATTCTTACCAAAACCTCATCATCATAGGAGCTGAGGGAGAAAGTGCTAACGGTGTCAAATCTGGTGCTGCTCATATTTTTGAAGATAAAAATGGTGTCTGGGTCAACATCGCTAACCTCTCTCCATTTAATCATTTAGGAAATGCTGAGCCCAATAATGGCGCTGGCATGCAGTTTGGATCGGCGGTAGCGATTCATGGTGATTATGCCATTGTCGGTGCCCCAGATGCTGATGTTAAAGGAGTCTCATCGGGAGCTATTTTTATTTTTAAAAATACTAATGGCCAATGGTTGCCTCATCAAAAATTAGTAGGTCATGATTCAGTCGCTTTTGATGGATTTGGTTCTAGCTTGGCGATCAACCAACAGAATATTTTTGTCGGTTCTCCTAAATATTATATGAATGCCGGCAAAGTTTTTAACTTTGAATTGCAAAATGCCAGTTGGGTAGCTAAGCCAACTAAAGATCTTTACAACGGTTCAACCAAGTCTTCCTTTGGATCTTCATTGGCAATTGAAAATTCGACACTCGTTGTGGGTGCACCTAAAGAGTATTGGTATTCAAATAACAACACCTGGATCGTAGATTGTGGATCAATAAATATTTATGATGTGGGTACCCAAATGGTCCACAAAAAGAAAATCTTTTTAACAGAACTTGGAGATAACGCCAGGCTTGGGCATAAATTAGCGATTTCACAAAATCGAATTGTCGCCTCTGCGGAAGGTTATGTTAACAATGGAGTAGCATTTGCTGGAGCCGCAGTCGTCATTAAAAAATCATCCAACACACCAACTAATGACCAATGGATCGTGGAAAAAATTTTTAAAAGCTCCACGCCCATTGCATCAGAAAGATTTGCTAGTAGGGTAGCTCTCTACGGCAACGACTTAATTTTAGGCACGCCTAACAAGTATGATTATAAGGGACAAGTCCTTCGTTACAAATTGACTAACAATGTTTGGAATCTTGAAGAAACCATCCAAGACCTAACTTCGAATAATGGACAAGTTCAACTTGGGTCCGCCATTCATGTGAATGCCAAATATTTACTTTATTCCATACCCTTTGTGCAATTTATCAAACCCGACGGAACTAAAATTTCTAAAGCTGGTACATACTATGCTAAGCGCATTCACTCTCTCTTAAGCGACGTTACTCAAATAGGAGCTTATTCCAATAAAAAAGTTAAACTCAATTTAAACTTAGGCGCTCAAGCTGCAGGCAAAGTTTTTTATTTTATTGGTTCCACTGGTTTAAATATAACGAATCAAACATTTTTAAACTATTACATGCCAATTGCCACAGATACCTATTTTTATCACGGTATAAATCATGGATTAAGCCTCTCGGCAAAATGGGGAGAGCTCGATCAACAAGGCAAAGCACAAGTTGAATTTTGGGTACCAGCAGGACATGAACATAATTTTGCAAACAAATCGATTTATCTTGCCGCTACCATTATCGATGGGTTGGAATACTTTTTTACCAATGAAATAAAAATTTCATTTACCCCTTAACCTAAACTTTAATTTATGAGAATTCGAAGTGAAGTTTTATTTGAAAAAAAGTTGCATTGATAATTTGAATTCAAACGTCAACACGTCCTAGTAGTTAACCAAAAATGATAAAGAGGCAATCAACGTATATAGCGGCACTGGATGAGTTTTCCAGTGGATCTTCGTTTCATGCACGCAATCTTGATTCCCAAAAATCTTCGATTTGCCTCTAGGCAAACCTCTTATTTTTGGGTTCTTTATCAAAAAAGGTTGTTGATTAAACAAATCTAATAATCATTTCAACATTTATGAAATGCGCAACCAAAGTGGAAAATCTCTTAGCTTGCACGAATTTTCCCACCACACTTCGCTAGGCTAAAAAGCGGCCAACTCAAAATGGTCTAAGCTTTTTTGGCCCTAAACAAAACTTTTAATTATTTTTTTGCAAGAGTCAGAATTATTTTTAAAAAATATTTTTGCAGAATTTTTTAATCGTGAACGATCTGTATCTAAGGCATCCTGGAATAAAAGCCACTCCGGACTTTTTCGTGGTAGCAATTTTTTAATGAAATGCGCCACCAAAATGAACCAGGATTAACAACGAATTTCCCCTCACACTACGTTGGTCC
>JBIKWR010000179.1:0-5904 GCA_044356225.1 Bacteriovoracaceae bacterium
CAGTTTTAAAAGGGATTAATAAAATAGTACTCGTACTTGCCTTGCACAGGAGCTTCCGTAATTCTCTTCAAAACTTGAGATTCTTCAAACAACCCACAAAAGTTCTCTGCTCTCGCACCAAAAGCAAAAACAGGAGAAAGCAAACTATTCCTTTTAAAAAGAATCGCTTCATTAGTTTCCCGATATTTTTCCCAAGCAATCCCAGGTGGAGGCATTTCTAATGGTCTGGCACTAGCACTAGTAACTAAAACCAGAGTATTCCTATGACTTTTGGCATATGCTTGAAAATAAGATAATAATTTTTCTACTTCTTTTAAATGGTCATAAATCCCGGCCATTTTTTTGTTCTCTAACTTCTTTTTGTATTCAAAATCTCGAACGAGATATAAAAAATAATTATTATTATTTTGAAATCTTTCAAACACTGAAATGACATTGTCTGCATATTTGCTTGAACATTCTCCTCTCTGGCAAGATCGGTCAAAATAATGAGTTCCTTGAATAAAGTTTTCCTTTTCTTGCGAATGAAAATAGGTTTTATGTCCTTCGGGTGCGAGTCCCATCGACCAATAAGTCACATCGATTAACTTTTCTTTTTTTTCTTCAGGACAGAAATTTTTTGAGGGATATAGAGATTCTTCAGCGGAGGTACCAATTTCAAAAATGCTATTTTTAAAAGAGATTTTTTTTAGATGATCTGAAATAATCATACTTCCAAAGTCGCTACATTCTCCTTTAATGTCCATTCTTCCAGTTAACTGACTCAAAAATGAATGATGAGCGGGAGGACGCATGTCAAAAATATTAAAATTCCAAATTTGACCTTGGCATGTTGATTCTTCAAATGCCGTCAATAAAGAAATTTCAGGTAAATCAAACCTAAGCATCGCCAAATGTTCAGGATCGAGACCGGCAATCTGAAGCCAAATTATTTTTTGAGGTACTTGTCCAAGTTCATGTGATTTGAAATTGATTGAACCATATTTTGCACAACTTGCTATCAATTGACTCAAAAATAAAAAAATGATTAAAGCTGAGGATTTATTTTTTATTGCTCTTTCTCCTAACATCTTCGGTTAAATTTATCTTTGAAGTAATTTTTTATAAACTAATTCTTTCACCAAATAGTAATTGATATTCTGAAATAAAAATACGATGAAAAGAAAAAATCCACCTATCAGAGTGATTTGTGAGATAAAGTTATCATCGTTATAAACTCCCCTATATTTTATGAGCTTCGAGGTAGTCATTAACAATAAACCTGAAAGAGATAAGATCCATTGTCTTAAAGGTAATCTTTCTTGATGACGAACATTGATAAAATGAATTCCCAATATTATCCAAATCGTTAAACCCCAAAAAAGTAAAAAATGATCAAACCTGACTGGAATTGTCTGATTTAAGGTCGAAGCTCCAAAAACTAAACCTAAGATGGGTAATTTAATGGCAACCGCATTTAATTTCCCTTTATCTTTCAAGAGATTAGACTGAGTTGCTATCATATAAAAAGAAGCCAAGCTAAATAGTCCAGTATAGAACAATAAAACGACCCAAGTAGAGTCATACGCGTGCCCAAGCATTTGCCAGCTGGTAAAACCTAAAACGGTTAAGATGTAGGCCAAGCCAAAAGACCAATAGAGTGAACTCTTTAATGACCAAAACTGAATCGCCAAATAAAATCCCAATATAAGTATTTCAAGTCCTATTAGCTTCATCTATTCTTTCCTTTAGTTTAGCTGGTGCTCTCGCTCAATCAAGATCCAATTTGGAGGTCTAAGAAATCATTAAAAAAATCCATTTTAATTAATGCTTTCATCACCTATCCTATTAGATATTATTTAACTTATCCACGAAGATAAAAAAGTGAGGAATCAATGAACTACGACTTGGCGAATGCGACTCGAGAGATTATGTGGAACATCCCATCTAGTTTTAAGATTCTCATGTATGCATTTTTCGCCATTTCTCTTGGTATCTTTTTTTATGGTTTTTATAAAAAGTTGGTCTTTATCACTGGGGGAAAACTTTTTTCTATAAAACAAATTTTACCCAAACCGTTAAATTGGAAAAGTTTTGCTAAAACCATCTTCCTTCAAGGAAAAGTTCCCCGTAAATCCGATATTGGATTTGTCCACGGTCTTATTTATTTTGGTTTTGTTATTTTATGGATTGCCACTGACTTAGTGGCGATTCATTACGATACGCCCTTCAAAGTTTTTAAAGGCCCAGTCTACATTGTGATTTCATTTTTAGCAGACTTTGCAGGTTTAGCAATCCTCATTGGTTTGGTCATGGCCTATAAAAGAAGATATATCGACAAACCTGAGTATCTGAGTGCTACCAAACCTGGCCGTGAAAAATACATGTATTATACTTTGGCGAATTTAGTCATCGTTGGATTTTTAATTGAAGGATTGAGAATTTTAGGAACAGGAATGCCGGTTGGAGAAAAAATTTATGCTCCCATTGGTTTTCTTTTAGCATCCGTATTTCAAAACTTCAGTCTTTCTGATGAAACCCTCTCTTTTAGTTTTCGATTTTTATGGTTTATCCATATGGCGGCCACGATGGTGTTTGTCGCCTCGATACCTTTTTCAAAATTTTCTCACTTTATTTTTGCCCCATTATCCGCTTTGATCACTCCGTCAAAAAGAGGAGCTGTTTTATCTCCTATGAATTTTGAGAACGAAAGTGCTGAAACATTTGGACTAGGAAAAATTTCAGAGTTAAGTCTAAAGCATAAATGGGATATGTTAGCTTGTGTGGAATGCGGTCGCTGCACCGAAAGTTGCCCGGCCCATCTTGCCGATAAACCACTTGATCCTAAGTTGATTATTACCAAGGCCCGAGATTTTGCGGAAAAATCAAATTGGGGAGAAGGAAATTTTTGGGATGCAAGTATTTATGCCCCAGCAGAGCTTGACAGTTGCACGACATGTGGAGCTTGCATGGAAGAATGTCCCATGAATATTGAGCATGTTAGTATGATCATGGAACTTAAACGTTTTAAAGCCTTGACCTTAGGAGACATTCCACCATCTGCAGCCGATGCTATTCAAAAAATTAAAACTCAAGGAAATCCTTGGGGAATCAGTCAAGAAGATCGTTTTTTATGGGCCAATGGATTAGACATTCCAGTGATTGAAGCTGGCAAAAAAGTTGATTATTTATATTACGTTGGTTGCGCTGGCTCCTATGATGCCGCAAACCAAAAAGTGGTTAAAGACGTTGTGACCTTATTGAAAAAGGCCAATGTCAGTTTTGCCGTCATGGGAAAAACCGAAAAATGTAATGGAGATCCAGTTAGACGTTTTGGTGATGAATATTCATTTTTTGAAATTGCCATTGAAAATATCGCCAATATGAAAAAATATAGTTTTGATAAAGTGATTACTCACTGTCCACATTGCCTCCATACCATTGGAAAAGAATACGCTAAATTTGAAGATGGCCAATTTGAAACCATTCATCATACCGAACTTTTATCTGAACTCTTAAACAGTGGGAAACTAAAAGCCACTCAAACTATTGCCAAAGAATTTACGTTTCATGATCCTTGTTACTTAGGCAGACATCATCATCAGTATGAAGCTCCACGCTCTATCTTGAATTCAATTCCTGGCCTCAAAGTCATAGAAATGGAAAAGAATAAAGATAAGGCCCTTTGCTGCGGGATGGGTGGAGGAAACATGTGGTATGAAATTGAAGAAGGTAAACATTTAGCTGAAAATAGAATGGAGCATGTCGAACAAACCAAAGTCGATAATTTGGCGACAGGATGTTCTTTTTGTATGATTAACTTTAATTCTGCTCGAGGTAAAACAGCGGCAACTGAGAATTTAAACATTCAAGACGTTGCATCAATTTTAGCAGAGTCGGTAGGAAAATAAGATCTCTTAAATACTCAAGTTATGACAAAATACTTTTATAGTCATTTGTCATAACTTAAGTCGATCTTGTTTTGGAATTCGAGACCTAAGTTGATCTATCTTGAAGAGTCTAAAACAAGGGATTTAATTGAGAATGTTAAGATTAAATCAAATAAAGAATCAATTTAAAAAACGTAAGTGCTTTTTAAATGTAGTTATTACACTTTCTCTTTTATTTTTTTTCAACCCAAAAACCGCAGCTAATCTTATTTCTCATTTGGAGGATTTGAAACTAATTTACGAAAAGGAGTTGATTGAGTTACTTAAAAAAATTGAAGAAGATCCAAGCAAAGTTAGTAACATTCAAAATATTCAAGATATTAAGATTAATCAGACTTTTTTAAATTCTTTAACCTTTAATAGCGATCGACGATTTCTGAATTTAGCAACAAAAAGTGAATGCCACTTTTATTCTCTTTTATATTTCGGACAATTAAAAAGTGGTTTGACGAATCAAAACGAAATGATTGTTGATCTTAAGTATGCAGATAACAAAATTCGGCCGCTTTTGTACTCAAAAACAGAGTTTTTTAACGATTTCTTTAAAAAAAATTGTTTCAACCTAAAAAAATTAATCGAAGTATTTAATCAAAAAAAAACTCCAGAATATATCAAATTGCTAAAACTCAATGCCCCTCAAAACGCAGAAACGTGTGATCAAGAGTTTAATTCTTTAAAGAAAAATGAATTAACCCCAATTTTATGTCACATGATTGAGAGCATTCATCTGGCCCGTGGTGCCAAAGAAAAATTATCCGCGATTGAAAACACTAACTCTCAAGAGTACTTAAGCTGGGAATCCATCTATCAAAATGCGTTGACTCTTCGAAGCCAGTTTAATGATTTTGAATACTCTTACACTTCGAATTTTTGTGAAAACCTCGAAGAACCAAAAAGATTTTGTGATAAATACTTAACCAAGAATTATTGGGATAAAATTCTTAATAATGAAAAACCCATCCATCAACTACTCTATCGCTGTCAAGCTCTCTTAAAAAAAGAAATAATTAATCAAAAAGATATGCTTGAATGTAAAAATAAATTAAGTCAAAATCCCAATCTTTGTTCGACTGTTGATACTCTCATCTATCCTTCTTTAATTCCAAAACCAAACTGCGATCAAACTACCATGGCCCTCAATCTATCGCGCTTAAATGCTGATTATAATGATTGCCCGGCGACAATTAATGAAGAAGGAATCACCAGTATTTTTCGACTTTATCAACATTTTAACCCTGGCCCACTGATTGTGAATCCAGCCACATGCTCAACAAATTCAACCTCTTTTTTTGCTATATTTAACCTGAATAAAGACAACGAAAAGGCTTGGAACTACAAAATTTGTTACCCGGATAAAATACTAGCGAAAGAACAATGCCATCCTTTTATCCTAAACTCTCACCCAACATCCGACCTAGCTGAAGATAAAATAGTCAAAAAAATTCTCGAACGAACCTCCGGCATGAATAAACTCGAGAATTGCCAAATCATTCCTTTTGCTAAGTATAAGCCATTATTATTAGATTATAAATTTGGATGCTTTCTTACCTATAATCCCGTCTTATGCACGTCTCGATATTGTCCAAAACAAATATATTATAATCAAAAGAAAATTGATTTTTTAAGATATGAGACAACATCCGAATATGATCTTTTCTCAACAAATTCATCGGAAAAACTTTTTAGTATCGATCATCTTTTTATCAGTGAACTTAAAACTGAATTTAAAACATTAAGAAACTTGACTGAAATCTCCTTTTTTCTGGAAAGTCATAAAAATGGAATCATTATTGGTGAAGGCTGTCTTGATTATATACTCCCCGGATATTTCTCCGCAAAATCAATAAATCAGTGTCTCAAGTCAACGTTTCTGATCGAAGGTATAACCAAAGTAAAAAATAGAACTTTTATGGTGACAAGGCTTGGAGTCGACGATGCTCAAACTCCTAGGCTGATTGAATGGTCTGCACTTTTT
>JBIKWR010000038.1:0-19599 GCA_044356225.1 Bacteriovoracaceae bacterium
TTTTAATTTTCCAGTGGGAATAACGACTTTTTTTCTTTAATTTAGTTTTGGTTTTAGATTTGATCTTAGGCTTAGTTTTCGTTTTTACTGCCAGCATAGTGGAATTTTGACGACCAAGTGAAGTTAAGGCCATTTGTCGGTAGTGAATATCTTTTCCCGCTTTGACAAATGACTTTTCTAAAACTTCTAGCTCACCCGTCTGCCGCAAAAGATTTACGATTACTTCATACTGAGCTCTTTTAAGCTGGGGAAAGTAGGCATTGAGTGATTCAAATAAGCGACCTGCTGCGAGTTGATTTTCTGTTTTTAAAAGACCAAGTAAACAATTTGATATTTCAGCTTCATTTTCTTTCAGCGACAATGAAACATGATTTTGTGAGTTTATTCGCGGGCGACAGCGATCACATAGAAGACAATTTTCACCCAAATCTTTTTGATCACCAAAATGCTCTACTAAGCAAACCATTCGGCATTTGATCATCGAAGTAAATGACTGCATTTTCTGAATTTGTAAACTTTTCCAATTTTTTTGCGTTTGATAGGTTTTTTCCCAGCCCGCTTTGCCTTTGATCAGTTGATCATCCGGTGTTATCACCGCCCCTCGATGCAGGGCCAGTTGTCTTAGGCCGTTTTCAAAATGGGCCTCATCCATGGATCTTAAGTGATACTGAATTTGATCTTTGGTTTTGGCGGTGGTGGAAAGTTTGGCGTAAATGGCCTGCAAGTCGGCGAGTTCAGGATAATTTAAATGAAAAAAATATTCATGGGTTTTAATGTCGCCGTAAGAATGGAGCAGATAAGCTTCACTTGCTAGGCCATCGCGACCCGCGCGTCCAATTTCTTGATAATACCCTTCCACACTGCTGGGAAGGGCGGCATGAATAACGGTGCGAATATTGGCCTTGTCGATGCCCATGCCAAAGGCGATAGTCGCCACCATCACATCTATTTTTCCCGTTTGAAAAAGATTTTGTACCTCTTCGCGCCGATCTGATGACATGCCGGCGTGATAGGGTTCCACTTTAAAAGTTTTTTGATTTTTTTTATTTTTAAGAAAAGTGCATAACTCTTCGGTTTTTTTGCGAGTAGGAGCATAAATAATCGCCGGAAGTTTGGCCGGGTTTTTGAGTAAAGCTAAAATGGTCGCTGGCCGGTCTTTTGGTGTGAGTTCCATAAACTCAATGGCAATATTCGTGCGACGAAATCCTTCAATCACTTGGTGGGCCTTCGTTAGTCCCAATTGCTCACAAATATCTTTTTGGACAATTGGTGTCGCCGTGGCGGTCATGGCAATTACCGGTGCACCACCCATGCTTTTTAAAGATTGCAACCGCTCTCCCAGCAATCGATAATCCGGTCTAAAATCATGGCCCCATTGGGAAATGCAATGGGCCTCGTCGATGGCGATCAGGGTTGGGGGGCGACGAACTAATAACTCCGGAAAGCTGGGCACTGCTAGCCTTTCTGGGGCAATAAAAAGAAAATCTAATTCTCCTGCTAAATACTGACGACAGACAGCGCGCGATTCTTCGCGCGATTTTCCAGAATGAATACTGGCGGCCCGTAATCCTCTGGCCAACAAACTACTCACTTGATCATCCATTAAAGCAATTAATGGCCCGATCACCAGAGTGGTTCCTCCGCGGGCAATACCCGGTAATTGGTAACACAAGGATTTTCCCGCCCCGGTGGGCATCACCAAGAGCACATCTTCGCCATGAACTAAATGCTGACAAACTTTTTCCTGGCCAGGGCGAAAGGATTTAAGCCCAAAAAGTTGTTTTAAAATTTGCTCTAATTGTTCAAATTGTTTTAAGGGAGAAAAAACTTTACCAGGATTGGCGATGGGAATAGTGGGTGTCGGAGTTTTTTGCAAAATCAATCTCACCTGTGAAGAAATTTCCGCTTCGATGTTTTTCATAAATTCATTGAAGGATAATTTTTCATTTTGAATATCGTGCAATTTTTTTTCCCACTGGGCAGTAAGAATCGGACTTTTAATATTTTCGTGAACGGTGGCAATCAGTTGGTGGCCTAAAGTAGTGGCGATCAGCGATTTATTCTGGCGTGCTAAGTATCCTCGGGCAATGAGGGTTTCAATTGTTTGCGCTCGGGTGGCAGGAGTGCCAATGCCGGAGTTTTTCATAACACTGGCCAGTTCTTTTTCTTCTAAATCGCGGCCAGCGGTTTCCATGCCAGTGAGTAAACTGGCATCATTTAACTTTGCTGGAGGGGAAGTCTTTTTTTCCACCATCTGAATTTTTTTATTTTTAAGGATTGTTCCTATTTGCAAATGAGGAAGTTGGTTTTCTGAAAGATTTTTCTCTCCCAATTTAAGTTCTAAGACTTTCCAGCCGCGCTGAATTTCTAGATTTCCGAGTGCTCTAAATAATGACTGCTCGCCGACTCGAACGATCACTGTGGTTGATTTGGTTATCTGATCGGGCATCCAGGCCATTAAAAGCCGGCGACAAATCAGATCGTAGATTTTATTTTCATCTAAACTTAAGTGAACATCATCGACTGAAGTGGTGGTAGGAATTATGGCATGGTGATCCGTCACTTTCAGATCATCCACAAATCTTTTTGGCAACGAAGTCAATCCCACTTGGTCATTGAAGTTAAGCAAGGATTCATATGGCACTCGAATGACTGCCACGATGGCGGGCAGGGTGCTGGCCACCGTCGAAGATAAATGTCGGGAATCGGTGCGGGGGTAACTAATCAGCTTATGATTTTCATAAAGGCCTTGCGCAATTGATAAGGTTTCGGCGGCCGAAAAACCAAAAAGGCGATGAGCATGTCGTTGCAGTTCTGTAAGATCATAAAATAGAGGTGCTGGCCATGAATTCGTTTGGCCATCGAGCTTTTCGACTAATGCCGGTGCCGATGAAAGCTGTTTGATTAAAGGTGAGATCAGCGAATTTTTTTCTTCGAGACGAAAGCGTTTTTCTTTTGGTTTTAAGATCGACTCGATTTGATTTTTTTCGCCAATATATTGCCCAGAAAAAAAATCATCCTCCAAGGCCATCGGTAAAGAAAAATGTCCTTCGATCACTAAGTATTTTTCAGTGACAAAATTGGCAATTTCTAAATCGCGTTTAACCACCATCGCCAAGGTTGGAGTTTGAACTCTGCCGACAAAAAACTGCTGCTGGGAAGTCATGGCATAGGCGCGAGAAAAATTCATGCCAAACAACCAATCTGCACGACTTCTAGCACGAGCGGCATCCGCCAAGGAATCATAACATTGAGCACTTTTGAGATTTTTTAATCCAGCTTCAATCGCCGGCGTGGTTAACGAGGAAATCCATAAACGCTGCACCTTTTTTTTAAGACCTACGTATTCATACAGATAACGAAATATAAGTTCACCCTCGCGACCAGCGTCGGTGGCACAAATCACTTCGTCACAATAATGTAAAATTTTTTGGACGATTTCAAGTTGATCGATGGTTTTTTCTACCGGGGTTAGTGGCCATTTTGAAGGCAAGAGCGGAAGATGATCCAAATTCCACTTTTTCCACTCGGCTTTGATCGCTCCCGGTTCAGGAAGGGTAACTAAATGCCCAATCGCCCAAGTTACCACATATCCATTGCCGCTATAATGGCCGCGATGATTGAGATCAGCGCCTACGACTCGTGCCAAGTCTCTGGCGACAGAAGGTTTTTCAGCAACGATGGCGATGATTTTAGTTTTTGTCATAGTTAAAAAGTGTTTCGAATACCCAAGACATTATTGTGTTTTTTTCCCTGGATTCTGTCGATGTTTTTTCCTGTTTGGCCAAGGTGGTCATTTTTTAAAAGGGAATCTACAATTATTTTTTTAAGAACTTTTTTTTAAGTTTTGATTTTTATAAAGACTGAAAAGCATTAAGATTTTTTTTTGAAATTAATCAGGTCAAATGAAGATTATTTTTAAAAATCGGCAAAATTTTCTCAAATGATTATGGACATTTGATCATTAAGCTTTTGTCTCAACCAATATCGGTCTATAATTAAAAAATGTAAGATGGCTTATAACTGACTGGCATAGAGGTCTAGAAACCAGAATGATCAAGCGAACTTTTTTTCTTCAAAGTATTTTGATGTTAACCGTTTTGACTTATTGGTCAGCATCACTCTTTTCACAAGAAAAAAATAACGAACAATTGTTACAAGATTTATCACATCAAGATCCTGATGTTCGTTATCGTGCCGCCTCAAGACTTCAAGGAAATACTGATCCTAAGACACATGCAGCTGTCGTTAATTTATTAAATAATCAGGATCCAAAAATTCGATCAAGTGCGGTTTCTGCTCTGAAGGGAACAACGGACCCCGATACGCTAAGTACGATAGTTCTTTTGTTAAATGATTCATCACTGAGTGTTCGATCTAGTGCGAGTTATGGCCTTGGAGGCACGACAGATCCTAAAACACTTGCAGCGCTCATTGTTTTGTTATCTAACCGAGATGAAAAAATTCGCGAAGGGGCGGCACACGCTCTAAGGGAAACGAAGGATGCTAAAACACTTGAAGAGTTAGTTAAATTGTTAAAATACGCGGATAAAAATGTTAAAAAAAGTATTGAACCCGTTCTCCAAGGAACTAAGGATCAAAAAACTTTAAAGGCAATTGCTTCTTTAATAGAAAACGACGATTTTTATGTTCGAGAAAGTGCAGCCTATATCTTGCGTGATACGACGGATCCAAAGACGTTGGCAGTGTTAATATCTTTTTTAGAAAATAAAAAATCATATATTCAAAAAAGTGCCGTTTTTGCCCTTCGAGGCACTGCTGATCCAAATGCACAATTAGCGCTGGTCCATTTGCTAAAAGACCCCAATAATGATGTCAAAGAAAATGCCTCTCTAAGTTTAAGGGGAACGAGGAACCAGAAAGTCCTCAATGAGATAGTTACTTTACTCGAAAATAAAAATCCCTATATTCAAGAAACTGCTGCTAACGCCCTCTTCGGTATAAACGAGCCTAAAACGCTTAAGAAGTTAATCGCATTATTAACAAACTCGGAAACAATGGTTCAAATAAATGCCGCTTTGGCGCTTGCTGGTACCACCGACGCTGATGCACTGGCCGCACTTGTTTTACGCTTAGAAGATCCAGATTCAAAGGTTCAAGAAAGGGCGGCTTTGTCAATCAGAGGAACGATGGATCCCAAAACGCTTGAGGCCCTGGTGGGATTGATAAAACATCATGATATAAAAGTTAGAACCAGTGCTGCTTCTGCACTTTATGCAACGACGGATGCTAAAACACTTCAGGCCCTGGTGGCATTATTAAAACAAAGTGATCAAAATATTCGCACCAGTGCTGCCTTGGCCTTAAATTCATCTAGTGAAGATAAAGTTGCAGACATTCTAAATACTTTTCTAGTCCCCCAAACGGATGAAGCTCATCGCTGTGAAGTTATCTGTCAAGTGTTGAAAGAAAAACTGAATGAAGATTTTATCAAACAATTTAACTCAAAGAATTCTAAATATGCTCCTATCGAGAGCTGGAATTTAGGACTGCAATCGATTCGCATGCTGCTCTTAACCACCAGTAAAGATATTTGTAAAGAAAGCGACGATGAAAAAATTCAAAGCAGTTGGCAAGATAGTCTTACAAATCATCTTCCAAATAGTGATGTTTTTGCTGCAGGTGAAGGCGATAAAATGACGAGAGATTTTAACAATAGTCCCGTCAACTATGGCTTTTTGTACTCGATTGAATTATTTAACTTATGGGAGAAACAGAAAAATGTTACAGGACCGCTGGATAAAAATAAAAGAGAATTAAAAGAAAAACTTTTGAATCGAGTAAAAGCGCGTGTAGATAGCAATGAATTTCATCGTCGGGCCACTAGGCCTGATAAAACCAATGATAGTAACTTAAATGGCTTTTTAACTACCGCCCTCGATGCTTCTCTTGAAACCCACTCACTCCCATTTAAAAGTCAAGTGCTGGGAATTACCTCTAAGTTAAAAGGCAAATGCCAGACACCATATTATTTACCACAAGACGGGAAATTTACCGAAGGATTAGTTGGGAGTAGTGAGATCGGCTCGGCTGGAAGAAGTGTGGTTCTCTATTATGATTACTGGAGGCAAGTTAAAGGTACAGAGAATGAAGCTGAGGCAAAAAAGTGGTTGATTGGTTGTTTGAAAAATTACGGCCGTTTTGCTTTAACCAACCAAAAAGAAACTGTAAGGCCTCGGGCGCATCAAGGGGAATATGGAATTGCACCCTATTACTATTACCCTTCACTCGCCTACGCTTTGCCACTGATGAAATATTTTGAAAAAGATGATCCTTCTCTTAAAAATATGAGAGAGAGTATTGTTGATCAGACTCTGACTTTTTGGGATAGAGAAAAGAAAGCACTGATTTTAGATGGAGAGAATAATTTTGAATCTCATCATTATGCTCCCATGCTACTTGCACTTTCGTTGTTATCATCAGTCGAAGCATGCAAGGGTGTACCCAATAATAATCCCTTAGGTTTGTTACAGGGAAGTTTGGGAGAAGAATCTGAAGCCAACACCACTCCGTTAAATTCTCATGAAGTTATAAAGTGATCATATTCCGATACTGAAAATCTCAACCAGCACCGCTATCTATTTTCGACTGATAAAAATGGAACTACTAACCCTGAATAAAAAATAAAAAAGATCCGTAAGATCTTTTTTATTCTTTATTATTAGAGAAGGGATGTGGCGGCAAAAAAATGATTTAGTCTTTAACTCCATGACTGATGGCCTCTTCAAGCATTTCTATTAGAATTTTTGAGCAATCTACATCAAAACGTTCTTTTTTAGTTAAATTTTCTATATAGATAATATAACTGCGATATAAATCGCTACAGGTAATTATATTTTCACGAATTTTACTTGCGTTTATTTTAGAACCACGAATAAAGCAAGATTTCAAATTTGTTATCGCAGAGTTCGCAGTAACTTCATAAATAAGCTCCTTTTCAGCGGAATCAATTTTTTGTTCATCTGCATGATACGTTTCTAAAACCGTTTTTAAAATTTCATTAAGGCCTTCTGATGTTTTTAATTTATTTTCTAAACTCATTGAAAAAGCTGACAAGGGCAATACAAGCAATAATGTGATCAAAATTTTCATCTCTGTTCTCCTGGTTAAAATTAAAAGCTGATAAATCTAAAAAGCTTGAGACCTCATACATGACTTTTTTATTAAATTTAGTTTTAAGATTTTAAATAGTTTACCGATAATAAATTATGGCTATCCAAATGATCTATAGATGGTGGTTATGTCTCTGATATCAAAAGAGTTTATCCATATAAGAAAAGAAATGGGGTTTAAAAATCTAAAGTCTTTTTACACTGAATTTATTTCAAAAAGAGGTATACCTCCTTTTAATTATCCTCAATATACTCGCATTGAAAAAGGAGACATCACTCCCTCGCTTACGGCGATAAATTTTATGAGTAGCATTCTGGATGAAAAATATTCTGAAGGTTTGATTATGGCTTTTTGCCAAGAAATATTTCCAAAGAACAAAAATCTTTTTTCACGCCCAAGAAAATATGCTCAAAAAGTTGCGGTACTTAGCGAACCTAAAGCGATTGAGAAAAGCACGCTGCTCACCCCAAAACAAGAAGGTGCTATTTGCAAATCGAAAATTCACTATTTTATCTTTCTTTATTCAACATTAGAACGAGAGCATATTTCCATTAAGGCGCTCTATATTTTTGGAAAAGGTAATGAAGTAGATCTCGCCTTGAAGGATCTTGCTTTGGAAAAAATTATTACAATCAAAAATGGAAAAATTTACTCAAATAAAAATGAATTTCAATTCGATAATAATTTAAAACAAGCCACTGAATACAAACAATTAAGAAGAAAGTGGTTTAGTGAGCTTCTTATTGAAAAAAAATTGACCGAAAATTTATTTAGTAAGAGATATGTCAAAAGAATCTCTCCTCGATATTTAGATTTGATATTAAATCAAGTAGATTTTTTGTTTAGCTTACTTGATTCATCAGATGAAACCCAAATCGAATTTAATAATAGTGTCATCATGCTAGAATTAAATTTAAGTTCACTTTTGCCAATACAAGACAATTGAATGTCCATCTCAAGACATAGTTTACACTTTATACCGAAGACATCATTTACACATTAGTCCAAACGGGTCTTCAATGGGCCCTACCCTTTTATTCTTATCGTCAAAATATCCTAAATCATAATCTAAAAAACTAACGACCCAAATCCCATCTTCCATCTCTTTGATTCCGACTTCAACTCCTGCAAAGGCGCGGCTCAAACTTACTTTCAAACCTTTGTCGCAAATTCTCCCACACTGACTGACAGTTATTGTTTTATCGTGAAAGGGATAAAATAATGGTTCTGGTTTTTTAAATTCTTTTTGTGATTTTTTATAAACTTCTGATGGATATTTATTTTTTATTCCTTCATGGGGTCTTTCATAATTATAAACTTGAATAAATTTATCAAAAGATTCTTGTTGAGCGATCAAATTTTCTCTAGGAGGTCTCGTTACTTCTTGTTTTAGTGTTAAATGCATTCGCTCATGACGTCCGTTTTGCTGGGGCTTTCCTGGTTCAATTCTTTCTATTTTTATCCCTAATCTCATCCACCAAACTGATAGCTGGGTGAGATTATAAAAAGAATTTCCACTGGCGAAAGGACTACCATTGTCCGTTCGAATGGCATCAGGTAAACCATATTCCTTAAATGCCTTAGTAAATGATTCAAAGGCAAAGACTCCATTTGTTCCAGTCTGCCCATCACAGGCAATTAAAAACCTCGAGGCGTAATCTGTTATGGTTAAGGGGTAGCAATACTGACGGTTGCTCATCATAAACTCCCCTTTGTAGTCAGCACACCATAATTGATTTGCTTCTTTCACGTGTTCCAGGGCCGTACCAGTTGATTGATATCTTTTTCTTCCCTTACGACTCTGAACTAAACCATTACGATCTAAAGCTGCATGTATTGTGCTTTTTGCTGGAGGTTTTACATCAGGAAATTCTTTAATAATTTTTTCGCGAATTTTTGGAGCACCCCAGTTTTTATATTCTCGCTTCAAACTCAAAATGAGTGCCTCAATTTCGATGGGGAGTCTATTAGCGTACCGATGAGGGGTACGCTTCTGCTCTACGAGGGCAAGCTCGCCTAGCTTTTTATATCGTTCAAAGATTCGATAACCAGTAGGTCGTGTAATTCCAAATTCACGACATAAAGGCGCCATTTTTTCGCCCTCAATTAACCGAGCAATAAAGATTAGTTTTTGATCCATAATTTTACACTCCATCCACGGCATAATTACAACCTCCTGTTATAGGAAAATTGTAACCGACCAAATTATTTAAAAGTGTAAACTATGTCTCCGGTATAAAGTGTAAAGCATGTGTCCAGTATGGACCGAAAATAAAAGAAAAAATTTCTAGGACAAGCTTTAATTTATTTAAGCAAATAAAACTAACCAACTTTTGCCTTGGCAATATAGTGCTGATCAAGGGCCTGGCGAAGATAAGTTTTGATCACTGCTTGCCGACTAATGTTTAATGCCTTTGCGATAGTATCCAGCTCTTCAATCATGGATTCAGTGAAATCCACATTCACTCTTTGAATAGGCTCTCTCATAGTTCCAGAATTGGAAAAAAACTTAGAAATATTCTTCCCTTGATCTGCCATCTTGGCAATTTCATCTGCTGAAATTTTTTTTGTCATTTTCTTAGATGTTTTTTTCATAAAGTTTGATCTCCTCTTTGGTTGATTTCCAGAGGGTTATTAGGTGAAAAAACTCTCCCTCAGCATCTTCTCTTACTTCAAAGATAACCGAATACAATCTACCTTTAACCCAACCTATTGCACGGAACTGTTCCGGATCATCGCAACGAAAATCTTCATAGTAAGGATGGGACCATATTTCCTGTACTTCTATAAAATCAATTCCCCTTTTGGAGTTCGACTTTATCAGGCTACTTTTGTTTTGATCAAATTTAAACCGCATCTCAATAAGTATAACAGTTATACCATTATTTTCAAGTAGTATTTTTATGAATTTAAATGATGGATAAGGTTTGTAAATGAAAATTTAAGGATGGTCCATACTGGACACATGCTTTACACTCCATCCACGGCATAATTACAACCTCCTGTTATAGGAAAATTGTAACCGACCAAATTATTTAAAAGTGTAAACTATGTCTCCGGTATAATGTGTAAAGCATGTGTCCAGTATGGACCAAAAATAAAAAAGGGCCTGATGGCCCTTATTTATTTTTAAATGGTCGGAATGACTGGATTCGAACCAGCGACCCCTAACCCCCCAGATTAGTGCGCTAACCAGGCTGCGCTACATTCCGACTTTATTAGGGGCAGAGAAAAGTTCTTTTTTTTACCGAAGCTACGCTAATCTGTCACGGCAAACTCTGGTTGCACCTGTATCCTAAGAACCACAGCAACCTTCTTCACTTTCGTGAGAGTCGAGCTCATCCACTAAGGATTGCTGATACTCCTCTCTTTCTTTTTGGTCTACACCCAGTGAGGTGGCCAAGGAATCGTGGATACTTGGCGTTTCCACCATCACATCCACCCCCAGATTTTCCATATCATGGGCAAACTCATAGGCCTTCGCCAATTGGTCCATAGAATTTCCGGAGGTGAGGGCAAAAGTCATTAAGACGGTTTGAGAATTTTTTTCGATGACGCGAACTTCTTGATGCACTATAAACTTCCTATAAAACGCCATCTTACTTAAGTTGGATGAAATTAGAAAGCAAAGTGCGGTCAGTTTGGAGCTCAAACAAGTTTTTATTATTGAAAAAGAACCCATGATGAGGCGGATGCTGGAGCTGACGCTTAAACGTGAAGGACTTTCTACCTATGCGGTGGAAGATCGCCACTGTCACCATGTGATCATCGATCTTCGGCCGGACTTAATCATCGCCGACTTGGAGACCCTGGGATCGGAGTTAACTTCTTTTCAAGCATGGCTTAAAAGTGATCCCATCACTCAATCGATAAAATTTATTTTGATGGGGAAAGGCGAGGGCGTGGTCCTACCAAAACCACTTGGTCCCACCGGGCTTTATCAGCAGATTTTAGAATCAATAAAATTGATAAGTTAAGCCGTTTTTTTTCTAAAACTAAATAAAATCTTTAGAACCAACTCAATAAATCCGATAGAAGTAGTGGAGTTAACTATATGTTTAAAATAGATATTAAAGTTTTTGTCATCGGCTTTTTGATTTGCTCAAGTTTTTTTTTCTTAACACTTTATATGCGAACTGGAGCTTTTGCCGCTTTTTAGAATTTACTCTTTAATCACAATCTCTGATTTTAAATTTTCATTTCCTAGTTCTAAAAGAGTATCGATTAAATGCTGATAATGATTTTTGATCCACATGGATTCAAAACGGTTTTTCGCTTTAAGATAGAGCCTGTCGTTGGTTTGGCCGAGAACTTCAAGGGATTCGATCCACTTAAAGTGTTCAGGTTCAGCTAACAGCCCTTCCATTTGTATTTTGATATCTTGCCAAGCTTTTTGGGTGCGATCAGAGTTAATCAGCTCAATGCCGTGATTAAAACTACTTTGGGTATTGTTCATAATCTATTTTTCTCCTGCTAGAAGGAAGATTAACGCACCTAGCAGAAAACCGCAAAAGCATCGGTAATTTCTACTCGAAAATTTTGGATTCTGTTGGCCCAATTTGAAATCGTTTGAGGTCTAAACTATTTAAAATAAACTCGGGTACGCGAATTCGATAGTATATGCCTGTTTCGTGATTTCGAGTAATTAGAACATTGGTCTTGCCCATGACAATGGAGTGGGTTTGGCCATCTTCATATGGCACAAATATATCAAGTGGTGTTTGTTGTGCCAAAAAATGATCAATAATTGATTGGCGTAAAGAATCCATATCTTCTGCGTTGAAACTAGAGACCACAAACTTAGGATTATATTTATGAAGATAGATGGACTTTTGTTTGAGGTCAGCGACCAAATCTTTTTTATTAAATACATAAATCGTTTTTTTATCGATGACGCCTAACTCTTTTAAAACGTCGTTAGTGACTTTGATATGGTTTTCAAAATGAGGGTCCGCCAAGTCGATCACTTGGATAATCAATTCCGCTTCCATCGCCGATTCTAAAGTGGTGCGAAATCCTTCAATTAAAGTATTGGGTAAGTTAGAGATAAACCCTACGGTGTCGATTAAAATCATCGGCGGTTTGGTATCGGGGTTAAGCATCCGAAAGGTTGAATCGAGGGTGGCAAACAATTTATTCTCTTCCAGCACTTCCACTTTACACAAGCGGTTCATCAGCGAAGATTTTCCGGCGTTGGTATAACCAACTAAGGCAGCGGTCACCGCCTTATGTTTTCGTCTTTTTCGTTGTTCTTCTCGTGAGGTTTCGATGCCTTTTAATAATTCTTTATAATGCTCAATTTTTTCGCGCACGATTCGGCGATCGAGCTCTAACTGCTGCTCGCCTTCACCCTTCATGCCAATTCCCCCTTTTTGCCTTGAAAAGTGGGTCCATAAACTTGAAAGCCTAGGCAATAAGTATTGCAGCCGGGAAATTTCAATTTGGATTTTGGCCTCTTTGGTGTGAGCGTGTTTAGCAAAAATTTCTAAAATCACGTTGCAGCGATCAATCGCTTCGATGCCGGTAATTTCTTTGATATTTCTCGCTTGCGAAGCGGTTAACTCAAAATCAAAAACTAAAATATTGCTACCAGCGGCCTTGGCGGTTTCTCCAATCTCTTCGAGTTTTCCTCGGCCAATCACCGTGGCGGGATCGATGTCGTTTTTCTTTTGCACAATTTCACCATCGACGGGAATGTCGAGGGTGCGCATCAACTCTCTTAATTCTAAGAGCGAACGATCAGTATCGGCTTCATTTTCATGCCCAGGCATGCGCCTAGAAACGATCGAAACCAGGGTCGCTTTGGAATGAGGGGGAATTTGAAATTCGTTTTCGTCGATCAAAAAAAAGTCCTGATAAAATAATTAATTAGCTAATGTTACTGTAGCATTATCAATCAGTCTTGTTCCACCCAGCTTCATCGCACCGGCGATCAGAATTTTTTTAGTATTGTCTTTGGGAGATTCTAAGGTATCAGCATCTACCACTTCCAGATAATCCCACTCGGCCATGCCAATTCTTTTTTGAATAATTTTGTCGGCAATATCTTTTTGGTCTTTATACGGCCCAGTTTGAAAAACTGTTCTTAATTGCAAAATTGAACTGGGAAGAAAAAGGGCATTTTTTCTTTCTTGTTCCGATAAAAATCGGTTGCGGCTAGAAAGTGCCAGGCCATCGCGATCGCGCACAATGGGCATAGGGATAATATTGATCGGCAATAAAAGATCGGCCACCATCTTTTTGATCACTAAATATTGTTGAAAATCTTTTTCTCCAAAATAGGCGTTGGTTGGTTGGGTGAGCGAAAACAATCGATAAACAACAGTGGTGACGCCATCAAAATGACCGGGGCGTTGTTTACCACAAAGCCGACTAGTCCAGTCGGAAACAGAAACCCGCGTTTTAAATCCCGGAGGAAAAACTTCTTCGATGGAAGCTGGAGCAAAAATAATCACTTCTTTATGCTCCATGGAGAGTTTTTGTAACAACTCACCAATGCACCGGCAGTCTTCTTCTAAAGTGCGGGGGTATTTTTCAAAATCTTCATGGGGCCCAAACTGCAATGGATTAACAAAAATAGAGATGATCGTCAGATCGTTTTCTTTTAAACTACGCTCCAGCAAACTGATATGCCCCATATGCAAGTTACCCATGGTAGGCACTAAGCCTTTATGGGCACGTTTTCTGGTGGCCAAAATTTCTAACAATTGATCGGTTTTTTTTATAAGTTGATACAAGGAATTTTCTCCTGACGGTCTTTAAGGCCTTTATGGCTTTTAGTCACCATCTCTGAAATTTTTAAAGACAATTCTTTTTTAGTCATATTGGGATAGATCGTTTTTTTTCCTTGGTGGATAAAATGATAATCAGCGCTGTTGACTTGGAAGCCTTTGATTTGGTTCGCTTGGCCATTTTGGTTTAGGAGACCATTACACACTTCATTCGCTATCAATAAATCGACGGGCTTATTCGCCATTTTTTTATCTAAGACTCGATCAGATAGGTCTGTC
Source organism: Bacteriovoracaceae bacterium (assembly GCA_044356225.1). Taxonomy (GTDB): domain Bacteria; phylum Bdellovibrionota; class Bacteriovoracia; order Bacteriovoracales; family Bacteriovoracaceae; genus JBIKWR01. Next base: position 14,145 of record JBIKWR010000038.1, read on the forward strand.
TCGGCGGCAAAGCCGACAATGTATTGATGAGGTTTTTTTATCGCCAATACGGTTTTTAAGATATCGGGATTGGATTTAATGGGGAGTGAGTCGACGAAATCGGTTTTTTTAATTTTACTTTTGTGGGGGAAAAAAGCGATATCGTTGATCGCCGCAGTACTGATGTAAACTTGACACTCAGAAAAAGTGAGTAAAACTTTTTCCAGCATATTTTCGGTGGTCGTCACTCGAATAATTTTAAGGTCTGGAACATCTTGGAGAAATTCAAATTCACTAGTGGCAAAAATACCCGCGATCACCGTTACATCATAACCCATTTTTAAAAATTGTTTGGTCAATTCAAATCCCACTTTTCCGGTGCTAGGATTGGTTAAGTAACGAACCGGATCCAGAGGTGACACCGTCGCTCCGGCGGTGATCATCACTAAAGGTCTTTCACCTTTTTGAAAGTTAAGACAGGTGGCCACATGAAAAATTGTTTCAATTGGCGCTAAACGTCCTTCTCCCACATCGCCACAGGCCAATTCGCCCGACGCGGTTGGATGGATAAAAACATGATCTAGTTGTCTTAAGTTTTTGAGCGCCGATTGAGTGATGGCATGTTCGAGCATGGCGGAGTTCATCGCCGGGAAAATGATCCAGGGAATTTTTCCCGCGGCCAAAAAAAAGTTGCTGAGTAAATCATTCGCCAATCCATGACCTAGTTTATTAATAGTATTGGCACTGGCCGGGGCCAGGACCACACGATCGGCCCATTTGGCCAAATCGATATGGAGAATTTTTTGATGCTGGCTTAAGCTGAAATCATCACTCGCCAAATAGGTCTCTTCGGCTCCCAGATAATCAAAAACTTTTTTCACGGTAAAGGCCAAGGCCCCTTGAGAGAGGATCACACGAACTTGGTGTCCATCTTTAACTAAAAGTCTTAAGACCTCATAACTTTTATAGGCAGATATTGAACCGGTGACTGCTAAAACAATTTTCACAGGCTTGACTCCGGTAAAGATTTTTCTAATTGCTGGGAGAGTGTTTGATAAAAATAACAGAGTGATTCATGGATTAAATCAGCATTCACTTTGGCCACTGCCCCTAAAATCGCAACAATTTTTTTTATGTGTTCGCTGCTACCGCCAGTAATAAACAAGTTGCTGACAGGCCCAAAACGCAACAGACACTGGATAATGGTATTTTGTAAGTAGTGATTGGTGGCCATCATTAAAGCCTCTTGGGTGTTGTGGGGGAGAGTATTCACTTGCTCAAAGAGCAAACTATCTTGGCCAAATTTAAATTTTAGTTTGGGAAGATTTTTTCCATGATCATAGCTATTTAAAAAAGTTTGCACCCCGGGATAAATAAAACCACCATGATGACCTTTTTTAGAAAAAAAATCGATGGTGATATAAGTTCCTGCATCGATCAAAGCAAAGTATTTTTCATTGGGTATTTTTTGTTCATGGTTAAAACAAGTTTTATACAAATAATAGATTTGAACTATCCGATCGTCGCCAATGGAGCTGGTATAATCCATCGGCATATCTAAAAAGCGTCCATCTTCTTTAAACTGCCCGACTCTGGTTAAATGTTTATAGTTTAAAAGTTCGGCAGGAATGCTCGCCACATTTGACATCACGATGGGGACTTCTTTTTCCATAAAATCTAATAACAAGGTTTGTTCAAAAGGCATGGTCTTTTGCAAAACTCCGTTTTGAAATTGCCCAAAATGAGGATGGGAATTGCCATTGTCAAAAGTAATAAGGATTTTAGTGTTCACGAGTTAATCCAGCAGGATTTATTTTTATATTTTTATTATTCTGTTTGATTAAGTATTGATCGATAGCATTTTTTTTGACCTGGTAAATGTCGGCGATGGGACTGACAAACTGCGGTGGTTTTTTTAAACCCAGATTGAGTAAATCATTAATCACTAAAACATCGCCATCAACGCCATTACCTGAACCAATGCCGATGGTTGGTAAGCTGAGTTGTTCCGTAATTTGAGCGGCGGTTTGTGCCTCCACACACTCTAAAACCAATGCAAAAACTCCAGCTTGTTCTAAAGCGAGTGCTGCTTGAATAAGTTTGTTTTTAGAATTTTCATCTTTACCATGCGTGAAGTATCCACCTTGTTCATGGACACTTTGTGGCGTTAATCCAATATGCCCCATCACTGGAATTCCCACTTGAGTTAGACGAGAAATTAATTCCAATTGATAAGGGAAAGCGCCTTCTAATTTAACCGCTTCAACGCCACTTTTTTGAAAAAGTTTGATGGCATTTTCTAAACCACTATTTAAATCAAAATAACTGCCAAAGGGTAAATCAGCGATGACAAATTTATTTTTAGCACCACGTTTGACCGCGGCAGAGAAGATAATCATCTCTGCAATCGTAACTTGAATGGTGTTGTCGTATCCTAAAATAACATTACCTAAACTATCTCCCACCAAGATAAGATCGAGTGAGGTTTCATTTAACAGCTGTGCCGTTTGAAAATCATAACAAGTGAGCATCTGCAATTTCGCGCCTTGAACTTGCTGTTTGAATTGGCGAATTTTTCGGGTGTTAAGAATGGAATTGGACAAATGAACCTCGTTAAAAAAGATCGTTTTTTAATTCACGATGAGTCTGGGCCAACTCCTCTTGTTGCCAAAAGGAACGAACCCTTTTTTTCAAGCTATCAATATCCATCTGCGCTAGTTCTTTTGTAAAGTTGCCGTTTTCAATATCGGTAAATATTTTCTCCAGGGCGGCTTGAAAAGCATTTCCCACCAGCAATTCCCGCCCTTTTTGGGCGCCGGCCAAGGCATTTGGGCTGATTAAATCAAAAAAATCTTCTGGTCCTATTTTAACCATCGCGTCAACGATCAATTTTAGCTCATACCAGCATTCAAAATAAGCGGCTTCTTTGGGAATTCCTTTGCGGCGTAAAAGGTTGTAACAGCTTAGTGCAGCATAAGGGATCAAACCGCAAAGTAGGGCCTGTTCCGATAATAAATCCGCTTGGGTTTCAGCGATCAAAGGGGCCTTAAAAGGGCCCGAGGTAATGCCTAAGTTTTTGGCCAGGGAAAAAAGATAAGATTGGTGTAAATCTGGAGACAAGGAATTTTCCACTGAAAAAACCGCGCCAAGTTTTCCTTGAGTTTCATATTGAAAACGCATTTCAGAGGCAATCGCTTTGGGTGCGAGTAAAAGATATTGAAATTTTTTTGGCAAGTTCAGATAACAAAAACTATAACCATGGGCCAAAACAAAAACCGCATCGTACGGAAAATCATATTGTGAAAAAACCGCTGGATGATCTAAATCAGGAATGAGCAAGGCAAAATACTGATAATTTTTTAAGCTTTCACTATCTTCTAAAAAAATCACTGGAAAATTTTGTTTTTTTGCACGGTTAACGGAATCACTATTTTTTCGAAGGGCATAAGTCAGAGGCATACCTGAATCTCGTAAATTCATTCCCCAGGCACGGGCCTGGTTGCCAAAGCCGATGATGACGAGTTCAGGATTTCGGTGCATAGTCAATACGTTTATCATGCGAGTGAGTTAATCGCAATTTAAAGTGTGGCGATGAAACAAAAGAGAGACTGACGTGCAAAATAATGTGGAGTTTGAATTTATCTTAATGCCCAGAAATGAACTCAGTGCCAGTTCACTTAACTCCACCAATCTACTTTTTGGCGACGGTATCTTTACTTCTTTTAAAATGGATGAACTGGGAATTTGTTTTTTAGATGATCATATCCATCGCTTAAAAAATAGTTTTCATTATTTTTATGATGATTATCATTGGCCATCTCATTTCAAGGATTACCTTAAAGAAAATTTAAAAAAATTAAAACTTTCCATGACCAATTTTCATGCGGCAACCATTCGCCTGGCCCTTTATCCTCAAACCGAATCATTTGCCGGAAAAATCTCCCTTTTTAAAATTTTTGTACTCTATTCTTTTGAAACTTCATCTCGCATTAAAACTTTAAAAAGTGCCGTTTCCTTGTATCCCTTCGGTCGGCATAAACGTCCCAATTATTTAGAAATTCAAAAACTTGCCCGCCATGCAAAATCTGCTGGCTTTGATGATATTTTACTGATTAATGAAGAACAAATGGTTTTAGAATCTAGTTTTTCTGGATTAGGATTTGTCGACCAAGATAAATATTTTTTTCCCGAATTGTCTTTGGGAATTCTCAACAGTTTATCACGACAACATTTTCTGCAATTTTTAAAAATATCTAATCAAAATTGGGAATTGGGGCGTTATCATTTAGATATATTAAAACAAGCGGAAGAAGTTTTTCTGCTCAATTCGACTCTAGGAGTGGTGCCCATTCAGACCGTCGATGATCGACATTTTCAAAATAATTTTTTAAGCAATCATGTTATTGAAACTTACAACTCATTTTGCCAGGAACATTCGGAGCCCATTTAATTTTTTAAAAAAATCAGAGATAAAGTCAGATGGAAAAAAAAGAAAAACCGGATATTAAAGTACGATGCCCCAAATGCGAAAAAGAATTTTCCTACTGGAATTCTAAGTTTCGTCCATTTTGCAATGAACGCTGTAAAATGGTTGATTTAGAAAAGTGGTTAAATGAAGGTTATGCTGTACCGGTGTCACAACAGCAAAAAGAAAATGATTCGGAAGATGAACTGGTTTCAGCAGAAAGTTTAAGTGATGAAGATCATGAACATTCAGAAGAATAACCTAAAAAAGATAAAACAGAGATATAAAAATGATAACTAAAAAATTAAAACAAAAGTTAAAAAAAATGTTACCCACCGTTGAATCGGCCGCCATTGAAGCCGGTCAACTATTATTGCAATATCAAAAAAAACTTCATTCACTAACGACCAATCATAAAAAAGGTGAAGGTGTGGTTTCTGATGCCGACTTTGCCAGTGAAAAATTATTGCTTAAAAAATTAAAATTAATCGATCCCACGTTTTCTTTTTTGGCGGAAGAGTCGTCATTTATCAATAAAAGTATCGATAAAATGACTTATGCTGATCAAGAGTTTACTTGGATGATTGATCCCCTGGATGGCACGACCAATTTTTTGGCGGGACTCGATTATTTTTGTGTGAGTATTGGATTGGCCTACTATGGACGTCCTGTTTTAGCAGTGATTTATCATCCTGCTGGCCAGACTTTATATACCGCCATTGAAGGAGAAGGGGCCTTTTTAAAAAATACTCAAACTAAAACTAAATCTCGACTGCGATCGAAAAAAAATTCCAAAAAATTATCAAATGCCGTTTTAGTGACCGGTTTTGCCACTGAAAAAAGACAAACATTCAAACAAGAATTTTTAAGTTTTAAACGGATTATGGATCGTTGTCGTGCAGTCAGAAGGTTTGGTTCCGCTGCACTTGATTTGGGTTTAGTCGCTCGCGGATTGTTCGATGGTTTTTGGGAAAGAAGCTTGGCGCCGTGGGATGTGGCGGCGGGTACGCT
>JBIKWR010000039.1:0-19382 GCA_044356225.1 Bacteriovoracaceae bacterium
ATTAGATTAATAAAATCAATCCATGCCATGCTTTTGCATGTGAGTACGGTGGATCAAGAAGAAGCTTTTTTTGAAGGTAGTGCAGAACTTATGAGAATGGTGGCGCAAGCAGTTCAGCAATCAAAATTTGCTGAAACCAGAGCTTCTGCTGATATTGACTACGCTCAACAGGCGGTGGAATTTGCCATGGATCTTGTGAACGATGCTTTACTGAAACAAAAAGTTATCGCTTACGATAATTAGTACTACCAGACTCTTTTTTTCGTGGAGCTTTAAAAGGCTTGGTGGGTTTGCCCGCTGATTTATTGGAATTTCTTCGCATCACAGGCTTAACTTCTAACACCACCGGTTCCAATAATTTTTTCTCTTTAATATTTTGTAAGGTCTTATAATAATTTTCTTTTTTATACATTTGGTAAGCTTCATCCGTCGCCAAGTATTTTGTTTTGGCGGTTCGACGCGCTTTTTTAGGATCGAGTTTTACCGATTTTTTGGCCGACCAAAATGCCGTTTTGGTTTCGCTGGTACTTTCGCTGGCATCACTGGTTTGGTGAATGAGTTTAAGCATTTCTTTTTTCTTCATCACGCGATAATGACCAGGAGCAATTCCTTCGCAAGTTAATCCACCAATCGCCAATCGTCTTAACTTATCCACCACAATACCTACGTCATCACAAATTTTTCGAATTTCGCGATTTTTGCCTTCGACTAATCTAATCTCCAACCATGTTTTATTTTGTAATTGTTTGATCACTCGCACCGATTTAGGAGTCAATTTCTCGCCTTCAACTACTCGCGGTTTTTTTAACTCTTTGAGGAGTTCTAAATTGACATCACCAAAAACTTTGACTTCATAAATTTTTTCTACTCCATGTTTTGGATGAATAATGGAGTTAGCAAATTCACCATCGTTGGTGAGAATCAAAACTCCTTCAGATAAGTAATCAAGCCGGCCTACGGGATAAATTCTTTCGTTGATATCTTTGGTTAAATCGAGAATGGTTCTTCGACCTTCAGGATCAGACAAGGTGCAAACATAAGCGCGAGGTTTATTTAAAACCACATACATTTTATCGACTAAACCTAATTCTAAAATTTGGTTACTCACCATCACCACATCGGCGTTTGGATTGACCTTAGTCCCAAGCTCTGTCACCATCCGACCATTGACCGTCACGTCACCATTAGTGATCAGCAACTCTGCCTTCCGACGAGAAGTGTATCCGCAATCGGCAATGAATTTTTGAAGACGAATTGACTGATTTGAAGAATCGTTTTTTGACATAAAAAGCTCCCGGCCTCACGGCGGTAAGTGTGAATGAATGAAAGGATTACTAGCAGCTAAACTTCGTTTTTACCAGTGTCCGGCGCCTCATCTGAATGATCTTGTAAAAAATCTAGGGAAATTCCTAGTTCCTGGGCCTTATTTTGCGTGGATTGCAAATTTTCATCAATTTGCGCCTCCAGCCGCTGCAATTCATCTTCATTTTCAGCGTTAAAATGAGACTCTTGATCTTCGTTTAATAAGGACAATTTTTGATAAGCTTGGTCTAAGCTTAATCCCAATTTTTCAGCTTCCGTAAGTTCCGGGGTATCAGCAAAAAGTTGATCAAAATTTTCAGCGTTATCATCGTTACTATCATCGTTACTATCAGCGAGCATTTCATCATCGATCATCGGTAGATTAAATGGACCTTTCCCCAAATCTGGGATGACCGTTGGATCTGCAATACTGGTTAAAAGCTCTGAACTACTAGAAACTTGATTTTGATTCTTCACTTCACTTAAACGAATAAACTCTTCCAAGAGATCAAAGGCCGACTTCGCTGGAGCTGAAGCATCACCTTGTTTTCGTTTTTGGTCTTCTTCTTTTAACACTTTGGTAAAAAATGTATCGGCATCAATCCCTTTAATGGTCTCTTGTAATTGATCGAGTTCGTCGATTTCATCAAACTTAAATCGATCTTTATCCCCACCAGCGACGATGGATCGAATATCGCTGATTTCGCCCATTTTATTTTTATCGAGCATCGCCTCGAGTTCATATTCTGGAGGAAGATCCTCGATGGATTTTAAATTAAAAACTTCTAAAAACTCCAGAGTCGTTCCATACAGCACTGGTCGACCCATTTCATCCGATCTGCCATTGGCGCTCACTAATCTTTTATCCATGAGCGCTCTGACGATATGAGAGCTTTCAACCCCACGTATGCGTTCAATTTCCATTCGTGAAACCGGTTGTTTGTAAGCAATAATCGCTAAAACTTCGAGCGCGGTTGGACTTAAAACTAAAGAGTTTACTTTAAATAAATCTTGAACATATTTAGTAAATAAAGATTTTGTACGAAATTGAAAACCTTCCGCCACCTCTTGCAGTCTGATTCCATGATGACTGGCCTCATACTCTGATTGCAAACGATTAATGGACTGATGAATGACTCTTAAAGGCATGAGCGGATCTATCAAGTCTCTTAGTTTTTGAATAGTCACCGGCCGATCACTCATAAAGATGATCGTTTCGATAGCACCACACAAACTGGATTCATCTAAGTTTGTTCGCTCTTGCCAATCATGATCCTCTTGTTTATCAGGGTCAGCGTATTTAAGCTCTAGAGCAAAGTCAGCATCAACAGGAAATTCTGATGCCATTAAAAGGCCTTCAGCTTCTTGATTTTGGATATTGTCGTTTTCCATTTTAAAAATCTCCTAATGTAAGAGTTGCTCGGAAGCTGGTGACTCCGTGTTTAGGGTAGCATCAGCCTCGGTATTTTCAGCTTCATTTTCAAAGCCATTGGCTTGGTTAACATCAAAGTCTTCCAAGCTGTTAACCACATCCACATAAATATCGCCTAAACTTTCATTTTGAAAAACTTCTACTCGTTTTAAACGGGCCAGCTCCAAGAGTGAAATAAAAGTGATCACTAAGTTAACTTTGTTGCCCACTTTTTTTAAGCCTTCACTATCTTTTTGAATCAATTCCATCAGCGTGGTTTTTGCACCAATATGTAAAAGCGTTTTTAAAAATTGTAATTTTTCTTTTATCGACATGCGGTCTCGTTTAACCACTTTATATTGCCGTCGCTCGCGTTGAATCACATCCATCATCGCCATCATCAATTCGTTGACATCCATTGGACATAAAAAGCTATCGATGATCGCCTTGCGATCAAGCCTTGGTCTGACAAAAATTTCATGACCTTTTTTAGGTAGCGACCAAAGAGATTGTCCCATGGTTTGAAAATGCAACAACTCTTCTAAACGTCTAATCAGTTCTGCTTTGGTCTTAATATCAATTTGCCCAACCAAATCATCGCCTAGCAATTCGCCGACATTTTCTTCGGTCACACAGACATTTGATTTAAGCAGTAATAGTGTCGCGGCCATATAAAGATAATCACCGGCGACATCAAAATTGAGCTCTTCCATCATGGATAAATAATCAAGATATTGTTTAGTGATCGCATTGATGTCTAAATCATGGATGTCCATTTCTTGTCGCTGAATCAACAACAAAAGTAATCCAAGAGGGCCATCAAAATTGGGGATTTTTACTGAAATGTCACTTTCAAACATTGTTACGCTTCCCTGGTGTTTGATCTCAATTTAAATTAAAGTGATGATTTTTGAAAAAATCATTGTCACTTGTCCTGCCATCCATGTTGCAGGCGCAAAAATTATATATTGAGCAGTTTGAGATATCCACAAAATCACCATAAAAATTAAACCAAATCGCGACAAATCTTCATACTTGCGGGCAGTATTATAATCTAAAAACGAACTGACCATTTTGGAGCCATCAAGCGGAGGAAAGGGAATTAAATTAAAAAATGCTAAAATAAAATTGATGTACATGGACATCTTAAAAATTTCGATCAGCGGCTGACGGTAAGCATTCGCCGAGTTTAACTCATAAGTAACCAACACTAGGAATAAACTGGAAAAAACTCCAATGAGAATATTCATGAGTGGGCCAGCGGAACTAACCCAAAAAAGTCCTGATTTAAATTTTTTAAAATTGGCCGGATTAACTGGAACCGGCTTCGCCCAACCAAACATAAATCCACCTAAGGTGGCGCAAATAATTGGCCAAATCACGGTCCCCATTGGGTCGATGTGACTCATCGGATTCAAAGTCAAACGCCCTTGCTGCTCCGCGGTGTTGTCGCCGAATTTTTTAGCGACATAGGCATGGGCCCATTCATGAGCGACAATGGCAAAGAGAAAACCGGGAACGCCGATGGCGAAATTTCTGATGATTGTTGCATCCATCGAATGGTCTTATCATTTTCCCTTAACTCAAGCAATTTAACTCAGGGAGTTATTTGTCGCCTTTTTGACCGCTGAGCTACAATCAAAGATAATGAGAATTCAAAGAAAAAGATAAATCATTGGAGGATTTTCTGTTTCAAGACTTCTTTAAAATAATCTTTATTTGCTATTTTTTAGTCGTCAAAGTAGATGCCCAAAATCTTGATGCCAATCCTAAGAAAAGTGACCTCTACCAAGAGTACCAACGAATTCTCAATCCGCCTTATGTCCCAAGTGAACTAGCTCCATCGTCACCAGCATTACCAGAATCACCAGACAAGATTGCCAATTTTGAAGATTTAGATTTACTCGGAAATTTTACCGCCCCTAAAATTCGGCAAATGAAACTGCAAAAAGAAACTGAATTTATCGCGCCAGATTTTGATTATCGAGTTGATAAGGAAAAAGTTCGACAGGTCCTTTTAAAAAGGGGCACTAAAATTTTTCATGTGAAAACCGGAGAAGCATTTAAACTACCCAAAAATGTTTATGCTCAATCCTATTATCGACAGGCCAGTCAAGAGTTTCAATTTCTGCTCGATCAAACTGGGAAAATACAATATTTAGTTTTTAACCTTGATGTCATTAATTTAAATGAAGTGACTCAACTAGGTGCCAGGCCTAATACCTTCACGGTCACAGAGAAAAAAGAAGAAGAGTCGTATAAAGTGAATGAAATTGATTTGCGAACTCAGTTTAATTTTTTAATAGAGACTTTTAACACTAATTATTTACGCGCCTTTAATGATCGTTTTGAGCAAGGATCAGGAGTTGGATTGGCCGCTACTTTGACCAACTATCTTAATTGGGATTTGGCCTTAAAGCCAGGAGTCGCTTTCCAATACAAACGTGGTGTCGTTACCTATAGCGATGAAGATGCTCGGATCGTCGAGGTTTATTCACTCGGTCCACTTTTTCGTTATGAAATTTTTCAATTGTTAGAATGGAATTGGCATACTTATTTTGGAGTTTATAAAGATCTTCGTCATCGAGCGACCAATCGTATCAGCAAAGAGTATTTTAATTTTTCCAGTAACCAGTTAGTGCTAGGATTGAATTTAATCCGACCACAAAAATATGGAAAAGCGATGTATGGAGTGGAGTTTAAGCGGCAATGGTTGGCCTATGAGCCAAGCGAAAATCCGCAACAAGCTGGTCAATTCACTCTTGATCAAAGCGCTCGCAACAACACCAGTTGGAGTATCGGCCTGTCTTTTGGCCTGGAATTTGGAGTGCTGTTATGAAGTGTTCTTTTTTACTGCTTTTTATCATCTCCACCTCATCCAGTTTTGGACTGACGGGTAAAATCATGGTTCATCAAGCACCCTTGTTTAAAACGCCTGATTTTAACTCCAAGGTTCTGCAGTGGAAACGTAAAGGTGAATCCATTTATATTTATAACGACCAAACGATTTTGAAAAAAAAATATGATTATTTTGATCAAAAAACTAACATTTATGATGTTGAAGATGATGAGTTTGATTCTCTCGAAGAAAGGCAATTTCAATCTGAATTTGGCGATCAACAAAGTCATTTTGAATTTATTTCCGATGAAGAATTTCTTAACTTGAGAAAAAAAACTTTTGAATTTAATGAAAAAACCTGGGAAAGTTTCAGACTCGATTTGAAAAACCAAAACCTCAAAAGCGAGGTAAAACCATCGGCCTATCGGCCTCTAAACAAAGAAAATGATAAGAGTACTGAATATGGTGATATCGATTTAAATGATCTAGAAATGGAATCGACTCCTTCCGAAAACGATTTTTGGCAGGTCAACCAAAATGAAGATGAAAATGAAGACCTTGAAAATTCCGATAAAGCCTCCGAAGAAAAGCAGATGCTCGATCTCATCACCGAATCTGATTTGATTGATCTCGATCAATCTGCCAGGGTCCATCAAACGGAAAACCAAGTCAGCTACGACAAGTCTGATTTTTACATAACGTTGGATCGCAATGGGCAAACGGCCTATATCCCTAAAGATTATGTAAAATTAGTCACCCATGATGAACAAGAGCTCGCAGCACCTCTTAAAAAACTTGATTACGACCCGACTGATTATCGATTAATTGAACCCATCAATGAACATTATCCATTTAAGTTTGATCAAAGTTATCGCTCTTATGTCACATTTGGGGTTGGAACTGATGCTAAAAATTCTTATCCCTATCCCAATAATTTAAGAGGTCAAGATTATGGATTAAAAAAACAACTCAATTTAGTGGCTTTGAAAAAAGCCAATCCTGAATTAGATGAAAGACTTTTCATCGGTGGAAATTTCAGGCTCACTCAGAATCAAAATGTCTTTCTATTCACCAATGAAAATGAGGTGGCAAAAGAAAACAAGCTAGATCTTTCTTTTGGTCCCCATTTGCTTTACGAAGGAATCAAATACGAAAATTTAGTCGTCTCAGCGATCGGAGGAATGCTGGTAACTTATCATAACGTCAGCATCTCACAAAAATCTGATACGGTCGTGCAACTCAATAAGGAACGAACTTTTAATGGCTTTAGTTTGGGGGCGGTCTTAGGAACTTTATTCCAATGGCAAAAAATAATGGGAAATTTTGATTTCGTCAGTGAAGTTGCTTTTCACACCTCTCTGCCTTACTCATTAAAAACTAGCTCCGCTCCCGACGATCCTAGTTTGTGGCAAGCTGGTGAAAAAGACGTTTATCAAAGTCGTTTTGATTCAGCTTTCACTGGTGCGATTGGTTTACAAAGTCAATTTTAAGAATAGTCCAGTGCTGGCCAAGAAGGGAAAGTTTTTCCATTTTTCTATCTAACATTGAGAGAGAGACGGCAACAATTTCTCCTTTTTATCTCTCGCGAATAAGAAAATAATTTTTTTCTCATCCATCCGAAAGGAGTATTGCCATCATGATTGCAGAAAGCAAAACCATTTTACGGAGGATAACATGATTAAGACTAAAGAAAGCGATGTGCTATTCCAAAAACTAGGTAACACTTGGTACATCTTCTCAGAAATTGAAAATGAAATTGTTTACTCGGCCCTACCCCACGGCATGGATCCTCATTCAACTAAGCTTGAACTTTATACCGTAATTGAAGATCATTTACGACGAGTCGCTCAAGGTGGAAAAAGCACTAAAAACCATAACGACGCGGAAGCCTAAGCCTTATGAATCAAAAAAATTACCGCCCACTTTGGCCCGATAAAAATGCCCATAACCAGAATGAAAATCGTAAAAACCATGACCCTCCAACCAAGGATCAACCAGCAGATAAGTTTGAAGACAAAAAAATTATCGAGAATCTAAAAAATAAAATTCAAAATAAACTACAAAACAAAGACATTGCTAAAAAAGCCGCGCAAATAATTTCAAATTGGTTGAACAATCCTATGAAAAAATGATTTTTACCTAAGTTTGAATAATTCTCTCAAGCAAAATCAGTTGATAAAATCCCTCATACAAGAATGAACTTCAAGCCACTTATCACTCACAAGTAACCAACTAAATTCGTTAAAAACATAAAAGGGCAAAATATTCTCAAGGAAATATTTCATTTTCCGTAGAGTTTATTGTCAAAAAGATTTGATCTTAAACTTTGAGCATGGTCGCTCATCCTTTTTCAATCGAAGGAAATTTCACACGGAGGTACAAAATGCTTATTCTAGGAGGATAACATGGGCTTACGAATTAACACCAATGTTTCATCATTGGCTTCACAAAGGGCACTGGGAAAAACGAACATGGAAGCACAAAATGTGCTTTCGAAATTAAGCTCAGGAACACGTATCGTACGTGCTTCTGATGATGCTGCTGGATTAGCGATCAGCGAAAAACTGAAAGGTAATATTCGATCAGTTGATCAGGCCAGCCGCAACGCCAACGACGGGATCTCATTTTTACAAACCGCTGAAGGTGGATTAAATGAAGTCTCTTCAATGCTCATTCGCTTACGTGAATTGGCCATGCAGTCAGCTTCTGACACCGTCGGTGAATCAGAAAGAGAATTTTCAAACCTTGAATTTCAAAATCTCAAATCAGAAATAGAAAGAATCGCGCAATCGACCGAGTTTAACGGAACCAAACTACTTAATGGAACAACTAAAGAAATTGATTTTCAAATTGGTATCAACAACATTGAAACAGAAGATCGAGTTTCTTATGATACCAGTAAAATCAATTCGACTTTAGATCAATTGGCCTTTACTGATGCCAATATCAGTAGCAAAGAAAGTTCACGAGAAGGACTCAACCAAATCGACACTGCGCTACATCATATCTCTGGACAAAGAGCGGTCCTTGGTGCCACTCAAAATAGATTGATTTCTACCAATAATGGACTGGAAGTATTGAAAGAAAACTTATCTGCTGCAAATAGTCGAATCAGAGATACTGATTTTGCAACAGAAACCGCCAAAAACGCTCAACTTAACATTTTGCAAAATGCGGGAACCTCAGTTTTGGGTCAGGCGAATGCCTCTGGCATGTCAGCACTAAAATTGATTGGTTAATGATTGATACCGCTTGAAATCCTAGAATAGCACCGACTGGTGGTAAGATTTTCTTATCCAAAAACTTTTACCACCAGTCATTTTTCTAGTTTTCAGCAGCGAAATCACTCTTGGTTCTTGTTCACGTCTGTTAGTTTTGCTAAGAACAAACACTTAGCATAGTCAATCAAGAGTGTGGTGAATGTTGCAAAATTCCGAATGGGTCGATGCTGACGTTTTAGCAAAAATTAAAAGTCCTAAATGTGAACATTTTTATCGTTCAGATTTTAAGTTCAAACATAAGAATCCTTATCATCAAAAATTAGCGGCCTTTGGCGACTTCGTTTTACGGGACCATGAATCAGAAATTTTTCAAGGCCAATGGAACGAATCAGTTTTTAATCGTTCGGCGCCTCTTTGTGTGGAAATAGGTTCAGGCTTTGGAAGTTTTATGGTCGAGCATTGTACTCAATTTCCAGAGAAAAATTTTATCGGCATGGATTATCGATTTAAAAGAACTTTTGAACTAGCGAATAAGTTAAAAAAAATTCCTCACCGAAATTTTCGTTATTTGCGTTGCCGAGGTGAACGATTAGAATTTCTTTTTTCACCAGGCGAAGTCGATGAGATTTTTTATTTTTTTCCTGATCCATGGCCAAGACCACGCCATCATAAAAAACGTTTATTTAAGCCTCGTTTTTTACAAAGTTTACATCAAGTCCTAAAACCTGGTGGCAAGGTCTTTATCAAAACAGATCATGATCAATATGCCGATTGGATGAAAATGGTCCTGACGGAAGGACAAGGCCAATTTCCTAAACCACTATTTAGTATCGACCTTGAGTCACGGGATCTTTATCAAGATTACTCCCAACACTTTCTGGTCAGCTTTCAAACTCATTTTGAAAAAATCTTCTTATCACAACAAATAAAAATTAAGGCCTTTCAACTAACGGCATTATCTTAAATATGAATTTTAATGAACTTCGCGAATACATTAAAAGCTTACCGACTTCTCAAATCATTCAAAATTATATTTCATTGGAAAAAAAAGGCCAAAATTATATGGCCTTATGCCCTTGGCATAACGACCACACCCCTTCTCTCTCCGTTACTGATACGAAAGGACTTTATAAATGCTGGACTTGCGATATTGGCGGAGACGCTATCAATTTTGTGGAAAAATATCTCAATACTTCTTTCAAAGAAGCCTTGTCTGATATTGGGCAAAAACTGGGCATAGCCGTCGAGGAAATTGGTAAAAATAAAAATACTAATCCTAAATACGAAATGGCGTACCGAGTTTTACAAAAAGCAGCTCAGCTCTATCGTAAATTAGCGCTCTCTGGTCACTACCTAGAGTTCAATGATTTTTTAAGCAAAAGAAATCTCACTCCTGAAACCGCCCAACAATTTTGTTTAGGTTTTTCTCCTAAAAACTCGGCTTTGGCTTCCTATTTAACTTCAATCCCGAACGAAAAAGACCGCGCCTTTGCTCTTGAGATTGCCAAAGAATTGCAGTTGGTGCGCACCAATGAATCGGGAATTTTGTTTGATACGTTTCGTGAAAGAATTATTTTTCCGATTTGGAATTCATGGGAAAAAGTTGTGGGCTTCACCACTCGAGCGACGAAAGATTATCAAAAAGCTAAATACATGAATTCAACTGAATCATTTATTTTTCATAAAAAAGACATTCTCTATGCGCTTCATATGGCGAAGCCAACTATTCGACTAAAAAAACGGGTTTTTTTAGTCGAAGGCCAAATGGATTGTATCACTCTTCATCAATATGGATTTCAAGAAAGTGTGGCGATAAGTGGAACTGCTCTCTCTGAAAATCTGATTCAAAATATTAAAACTCTGACCGACCAAGTGTATTTTTTACTCGACAACGATCAAGCCGGACAAAAAGCGATGAGTCGCTTAAATGCCATTATGCTCAAAGAAGGTTTAAACCCCAAGAGAGTCGACCTAACACCGCATAAAGACCCTGATGAATTTCTGATCAAAGAAGGCCAATTGGCACTCAATGAAAGAATTGAAAACGCCATCACCGTGCTGGATTTCACTCTGGAGCAGCTGGTGGGTGATAAAATCCCTAGCTCAACAGATCAAAAACTCAAAAAATTAAATGAAGTTTTTGCGCAGCTCAAACCTTTAGGTGACAATTTAATGGCCAGTGAAAAAGTAATCTTCTGGGCCAAACGCCTAGGTTTACAATCAAGTCCTAACGAAATTGCCAAGGCCTACCAAGACTTTTTGCAACTTTCTCCCAATTCCAATCCACTTCCCGTCAAAGACTCGTCCTCTGAATTTACCTCCACAAGAAGTGGAAACCATTTGCAGAACAGTGAAATAACTGAGAGTGACGATGAAATTGATCAAATAGAAAACGAATCTCCTGCTGATTTGGGGCCAATTTCTGTTCTTTCTGAGTCGGCCCAAGCGATTGCTTGGGAGTCGGAAAGATCCATTTGGAAAACCGAGAAAAAGCTCCTGCAAAATCTGGTCCAAAACCCAACTTTATTTGAGTGTGAAGAATTAGGTGAAGTTCTTGATTTTATAGAGCATTCCGAGGTAAAACAGTTCATTAGAACTATTCAGGAATATTTTTTTGAAATTGAGGAAAGTGAGTTTCCTAAAATGGTCAAAGGGTTGCTCTCAAATGATCAGTGTTCAATTGAGATAAAGGAAATTATTGGGTCGGGATTGTTTAATTATTTACCCCAAAAAATGGATGATAAAATTCGCGACAAAATGTTTACTGATTTTAAAAAAGGACTTCATTACGATCATCTCAAAGAGGAGCGAAATCGTTTAAAGGTTTTACAAAAACAAGCCATATCGGATGAACAGTCTTTTGAAGTGTTAAGTCAAATTGGAAAAATTGAAAGAGAAATGAATCAACTTAAAAAATAGACGGAGAATTTATGTCATTAGTCGAAGCTTATTTTAATTCCAAAGAATTCACTAAACTTATTTCTAAAGGTTTAGAATATAATTCTCTAACTCCTGAAGAAATAAATGATGCCATTCCGGCGAGCATTGTTGACTCAGAATCGCTCGATCTTATTCTCGCGCGTATTTTTGAAACTAAAATTGATCTAAAAATTCCTGAAGAAGAAGAGGAAGAGGAAGAAGGTATCCGACTTGATGGTACTGAAATCATCGAAGAAACTTTATCTCGAGAAGAAAAAGCCGAACTAAAAACTTCATCAACTGATCCGGTTAAACTTTACTTAAAAAGAATGGGAACTGTTCCTCTCTTAACTCGAGATGGAGAAGTGGTTATTGCCAAAGCGATCGAAGAAGGCGAAAGAGAAATCGTTCAATCAGCTCTTTCATCTGCTCACGCTCTCCATGAAATCGTTAAGCTAAAAGACAAAATTAACCAAGCTGAATTACAAGAAGAGTATGTGAAAGATCTGGTGCGCGGTTTAGATGATGAATCAAAACCAGAAGATATTGAAGCATTTAAAAAGCGTATCTTTGACGTTTGTGATCGAGTAGGTTCCTTAGTAAAAGATATGATTGCAGAAGATGGTACCGTAAAAGTCCTGAATGCCGAACAAAAACTAGAATTAAAAAAGTGTGAAGAAATTCTGGTCGACCTGACATTTAACCGAAAAATTATTAATAGTTTTGTTGAACCGGTAAAAACTTTTTATTTAAAATTCAAAGATTTGTATGAACAACAAGATCGAATATTTAAATTTTTAGAAGTTAATGGGGTTGAAGAATATAAAGTACTTTTTGATCAAGTGATGGAAAGCGACGATTTTAAACGTGACTTAGCAAAAAAACTTTTTACGACTGATGCAAAAATTGAACAATTGATCAGAAACCAAGAAGATATTTTCAGAAAATTGCGCAGACTTTCTTTTGAAGCCGGAATGGAGTTCGAAGATATCGAAAAAGTTTTTAAAATTATTGAAAAAGGCGAAGAGCAAGCCGATGAAGCAAAAGCTAAATTAGTTGAAGCTAACTTGCGTTTAGTTGTCTCGATTGCCAAAAAATATACCAACCGTGGTCTGCAATTTCTCGATCTGATTCAAGAAGGAAATATTGGTTTGATGAAAGCGGTTGATAAGTTTGAGTATCGACGAGGATATAAATTTTCAACTTACGCCACTTGGTGGATTAGACAGGCGATTACGCGCGCAATTGCCGATCAAGCACGCACAATTCGTATTCCAGTACACATGATTGAAACCATCAACAAAATGGTGCGTACGAGCCGTCAGTTAATCCAGGAATTGGGACGTGAACCGACCCCAGAAGAGATTGCTGAAAAAATGGAATTGCCGGTCGATAAAGTAAAAAAAGTTTTAAAAATTTCAAAAGAACCTATTTCACTAGAGACGCCAATCGGAGAAGAAGAGGATTCAAACTTAGGAGATTTCATTGAGGATAAAAAAATTATTTCTCCTCAAGATGCTGCCATCTCTACGACTCTTTCTGAACAATGCCGAGCGGTCCTATCGACTCTTACTCCTCGAGAGGAAAAAGTCCTACGGATGCGATTTGGTATTGGCGAAAAATCTGACCACACTTTAGAAGAAGTGGGACAAGACTTTTTTGTAACCAGAGAAAGGATTAGGCAGATTGAAGCCAAGGCCTTAAGAAAACTACGCCATCCAAGCCGGGCCAAGCTTTTACGCTCGTATATCGAAGGCGATGGCTTTGGAACTACCGGCGAAGAATAAGTTAGATTAATCACTAATAATTTTTAAAGGGGAATAGTTGTCTATTCCCCTTTTTTTTTGTCTTTTTTTGGGACTTATTTCCTTAAGGCCGAAGAGCAATAAATCTGCTATCATTATCGATTAACATTTATTTTTGTTTATCACTCAAGGGGTTTTGTTTTTGCTACTCAACGAACAAGATAACATCAAACTGCCCCCATTTTTAGAACAAGAGGCCCACCCTTTTTTTAAATCAACTATTATTTATGCTGCCTTTCAAATGTTGGCAAAATCTCAAGTTAAAATTGATTATGTCCGTGGCAGTAAAGAAAAATCTTATTTTATTGCCTCTGGTTCAGTTTTTGAAAATCGTGAACATTTGATCAATTTAAAATTTAAAAAACCAGATCTTTTAACATCTTCGTGTGATTGTTTATTATGGAATAAATCAGATCACTGTGTGCATGTGGCGGCCATTTTTTTAAAGTACCATTCTATCAATCGAGACGGTGCTTCTGATCTCAATCTTCGTGATCAACTTCACTTGGAAACGGGTGCTAGACCTAAAGAGTACGGAACAATTATTCAAAAAGCTTCACAACTGTCACAAGTCGCACTCAACCTAGATTTTATGAGTTGCCAGTATCAGTTAAATAATCGAAAAGTGATTAATTTTCCGTTAGAGTCTACCTTCACTCATCAACTTATTTTAAATCTCATTCCATCCTATAAACTTTATTATGATCAATTGCCCAATCCTGAAGAACTTGGCATCAATTCACAACTAGTTGATGTGCGGTTTTTACTAAAAAAAAGTGATCAAGAACCAGTTCGAGAAATAAATCTTTTTGAACACACTCACCTTTTTAATTGGAATACGGGAGAATTGTGGCGACTCCCCAATGAACTGCGAGATTTTATTAGAAAAATTCGTTATAAAGAGATTGAGTTTACCGTAGATGATTATCTTAGACTTTCAGGTTCACTTCGCAAAAATCATTTAATTGAGATTTATGTTGAAGGACAGGATTTGATGAACATGCCAGTTCATCAAATCCAAACAAGAATGAGTATTATTCCCCATCAAAGTAAAACACAATTACAAATCTTGATAGATTTTCATGCAGAAATTTCTGATAACACTGAAAATCTTACTTTTGATTCTAGCAATCTCTCACCAATTCCCTCGACACTAAAAACATTTATTTATGATGGTGGTTATCTTTCTACTTTTAAAAAGAAATTAGATGGAGCAGGATTGCTTCAGGTCATTTTAGATAATCTGAATGGGGTACCTATTGATCCTTCACCCTTTACTCGACTATCTAACGAAAAAGAAATTTTAAAAGATCTTATTTCTTCTTTTTTAAGCGATGAAGATGAATATGTGTTTGATCCAATAAAAAAATCCTTGAATCAATTTTCAAAAAACTTTCTCAAAATTCTTATTTCCTCAATATATACTGATTTTGGCCCTCAATTTTTTAGATTTTCTGCCATTAACTCTCAAAGCAATACTTTATCTTTTTTTATACCAACTCAAATATTTTTTGATGGGCTTAGCCAATTTTACGCAAAATTGATCCCCTTTGGATTAAAGATTTTTTATGATAAAGCAGAAATCAGTAAATGGAGCTCACGAATTCATTTCGAGAGACGAAAAAGTCAATTAAATTGGTTCGAATTGGAACTCAATCTTACTGCAAGTGATTTAGAAATAATAAAAAATGCAAATCTCGATAATAACTTTGTCATTACTAATAACGGTCTTATTCTCTTAACAAATGAACAAAAAAATCTTGTTCGTTTTATGAAGCGCTATACTGCTGAAGATGGTGTCACTGAGCTAAAAAAAGGTGAGATGAGCCAATTTGTTTTTCCTCTCAATCGTGCACGCATTTTTGAACTATTTGAACTGAGAAAAATTGGGATCGATGGAGCACTAACTCCTGAAGAAATTGCCTTATGTGAAAAACTTGCAAATTTTCAAGAGATGCCAGAGTATCCACTCCCCGAGTTCATAAACAATACCCCCAGACCTTATCAAATCACCGGCTATCATTGGTTACGTTTTTTACATGAACACCAATTGGGTGCATGTTTGGCCGATGATATGGGCTTAGGTAAAACACTGCAAACAATTCTTTTTTTACAGGCCATTTACCCCACGGTAAATAAAATTCTTATTGTCTGCCCTGTTTCCATTATTATTAATTGGGAAATGGAATTTCAAAAATTCTCAAATATTCCTGTTCATATTTATTATGGCGGAACTCGTGATTATAACTCTCAAGCTAAAATTATCATCACCAGTTATGGGATAATGAAAAAAGAATTTGATCAAGCTTTTGCTAATGAAGTTTTTGACGTACTGATCCTCGATGAGGTTCAACATTTGAAGAATTTACGTTCGATGGGGGCATCAGCAGCACGAAACATAAAATCTAAATTTAGAATTTGTTTAACTGGTACTCCTGTGGAAAATGATCTTTCCGAATTTTATAATATTCTTGATTTAAGCCTGCCTGGAATTTGGGGAAGCCTTCAGTTTTTAAAAAGTAACTCTAGTAAAAAAAGTCGCCTGATGGCCAAACAAACTGCTAAGCCATTTATCTTAAGAAGAACTAAGGCCCAAGTGTTGTCTGATTTGCCTGCTAAACTTGAGAATCATGTCTATTTAAATTTTAGTGAAGGAGAAGAAGAGCAATACAAACGCAGTTTATTAAAAGTTCGCGCCAAAATCGATAATATTATTCCACGAAAAAGATATGGTGAAATCCTTAAAGGACTATTGGAACTAAGACAATTATGTCTTTGGCAAAAAACGCCTGATTTCTCTTCTACTAAAATTAGTTTTTTACTAGAAAACATTGAGCAAATTTTAGAAGAAGGACATCAAGCAATTATTTTTTCACAATTCACGACCTATCTAGATTTTATCCAAAAAGAGTTTGAAAAAAAGACTTGGAAATTTTCTCGTATAGATGGAACAAAATCGTTCAAACAACGACAAAAAGATGTCGATGCTTTTCAAGAAGGTAAAAATCCCTTGTTTCTGATTAGTTTAAAAGCGGGAGGAGTAGGACTCAATTTAACCGCAGCTAGTTATGTATTTCTGATGGATCCATGGTGGAACCCCGCCGTCGAGGCCCAGGCGATTGATCGGGCCCATCGAATCGGCCAAACCAACAAGCTGACAGTCTATCGGCCGATTATCAAAAACTCAGTGGAAGAAAAAGTTTTAAAACTACAAGAGTATAAACGTGAACTTTTTAATGATCTTTTAAGTGATAGTGACGACTCCTATTTTACTGGGAAATTGACGATAGCTGATTTTGAAAAACTTTTCAGTTAATCATTTTACTTTTGAAGATAGGGTCCCAAAAGATTCTGGCCAACAACAATCCATAAATCATTCTCAGGAAAGTAAAAAAATCTTTTAAACCGAGTACTAAATTCTGTTGGATGAGCTTGCTCTAAGTTTTCTAAAGTAGAAGTCTTCATCAAATAGGCCCATTCTAACTTCCCTTCTTTAAGAACACCTTCCGAAATAATAGAAGCAAACCTTTCTTTATTCCTAAAGGCCATAAAACCTAAAAAATTGGCATCGGCATAGGCATTATCTACATTTACCCATGCCTCTGGTTTTTTATAAAGATATTCTCCCAAGGCCATCACTTCAAACAAAACCGGATCTCTTTTTATTTTAGTTCCTATGGGAAAAATTAAAAAAATGGCCATCGTTAAAAAAAGTAATCGTTTAAGGCCTTGTGCTAAATGCGCCTTCAAACTTTCACTAAAACAGCCTAATCCAAAAGCAGCAGTCACTGCCATACCTGGGTATAAAGGGGCCAAAAAATTACTATATTTTAAAGTCATCAATGAAAGTGGGAAAAGTACACCCAAAAATAAGGCCAAAAACAAAGTGGCGAGTGGATTTTCCAATCTATTTTTCCAAATTTTCCAAGAACCAAACAAAGATAACAACAACCAAGGCAGCGCTTTTTCGGATAGGAAAATCAAATGGCCAAAATAGTTGTTACTGCTAAGTCCCCGCCCTTTAAAAATGGTGAAGACGACTTGCTCTAAGATATAGTGTTTCCAAATAGAAATGCCTGCGACAAAGTCGCCATAAAAAATCCACGCTCCAAAAATAAAAAAACCGATAAAAATTCCAGCATAAGGAAATGGATCAAGAAAAAAGTGCCACTTTTTCATTAATATTATATGTAAACAAATCACAATAGGTAAAATCAAACCGGCAG
Source organism: Bacteriovoracaceae bacterium (assembly GCA_044356225.1). GTDB lineage: Bacteria > Bdellovibrionota > Bacteriovoracia > Bacteriovoracales > Bacteriovoracaceae > JBIKWR01. The sequence goes on from JBIKWR010000039.1 coordinate 17,724, forward strand.
GTCCCTTAGTCAGCAAAGTCGCGCCAAAACAAAAACTTATATAGAGCCAATTGATATTCCAAACCTTCGTGCGTGGACCTACTTGAAAGGCCTTCCAATAAAAATAAAGACCAAGCATAATAAAAAATGTTAACGGAAAATCGAGGTTAGGATAGCGGGCCAACTTAAGCACTGCTGGATTCGCAATAAAAATAAAAAGACTAAACCATAACCATTGTGGTTTTTCTTTCGTTTGACGAAACATGAAAAAAATAAGCCAGGCGATGAGCACCACAAATAAACATGAAAAAAGTCTCGCAGAAAGCCAAGAATACCCAAAAAGAGCGTAAAAAAATCCCTGTAAAATAAAAGTCAGAGGAGGATGCTGAAGATAAATTTGATAATAGTCTTGATGGGCACGTGAGATCAACCAACGACCATGATCAATTGCCGATTGCCCTATCGAGCCATGAAGGTACCCATCATGAAAAAATCCAGGAAGCCATGAATGTTGAAACAACAATACAATGAAAGCCAGAACAATTATCCAAAGTGAGTATGTTTGATACTCAGGTTGTTGCAAGACAAACCGATGGTAATCATTCATTCTCTTTTTAAAAAAATTACTCATTATGCATGACTTTTTAAGCGTTTTAAAAATAAACGAAAAAGATTTGTCATCCCTTTATAAATTTCTTTTCTAGAAATTTTTGTCTCTCCAGCTACGCGATCTAGAAATTCAATCGGGAACTCGGTCATTTTGTCGGTCAATTGATTGACTAAAAAAATAGATTCAACGAAAAACGAATATCCTTCAGAATCAATTTTTTTGGTTGCTAGTTTTTTTAATAAGCTTTTAGAGAAACATCGATACGAGGTCGTTGTTTCACGTAGTTTTATTCCTAGTAAAAGTCTGGTTAAAAAATTGGCAGTTAAACTAATCATCGTTCTGACAAAACCATAATCGCAGCGTCCACCCTTAATATAACGAGACCCAATGATGAAATCAAAATCAGATGTTCGATTGATAAACTCTTTTAAATATTTTGGATCATGAGAAAAATCTGCATCCATGGTAATTAAAAAATCGAAATCTTTTTCTAAAGCATATTTCATCGCTAACAGATGAGCAGTCCCTAAGCCTAGTTTGCCGGGGCGATGAATAACATTTAACTGAGAGTTCCGAGCTGTTAATCCATTCAATATCTGGCCAGTACCATCGGGTGAATGATCATCTACCACTAGCATTTGGCAGTTTGGTAAATGCTGAAAAACTTCTTTGACTAATCTTTCGATATTTCCAGATTCGTTATAGGTAGCAGTAAAAACTAATATTTTTTTCATGAAGTAGAGAAAATCCTAAACACAATAATTAAAATCTGTTCATTTTTATAAACAAGATAATAAACTAGATAGACTCGTTAGACTATCTTAGTCCTCAATCAACAATTGACTATAATATGGAAGCAAGGCGTAAATCGTGAATCCTCAATCCCCACAAATGAACCCGCGGTTTCCAATTTATCGAGTACTTTATTTTTTAATAATAATTTTCTTGATAGGAATCATAAGTCACAACTTTATGGCCTATTGGCATAATTGTTTTAATGCTATCGACTTTAGTATTTATGGCCAAGGGATTTATGAATTAGGAACGCTGAAGTCATTAAATCCATTCAC
>JBIKWR010000181.1:0-5694 GCA_044356225.1 Bacteriovoracaceae bacterium
CCACAAATCGCTCCACGCCATTTTTACCGGTGATTTAAGAGTCAAATTTTTTTGCGCTAAGGCCACCCTCTGCTGTCGCTGTTTTTTTCCCAAATGAATCAAACGATTTTGGAATTTTTCAAAATACTCATCTTTTAATCCCATCGCTAAAATAGTCAAGGCCAAACCCAAAATCACTTTAAACAAAATCAGAAATAATAAACAAAACAGCAAATCATTCGCCTGAATCGGAAACACCTCTTGCAACATTTTTAAATAGTGTTCACCAATCGCCACCATGCCCGAACCATACAACATACTATAAATAAGTAATGGTTGAATAAATGCCCATAAGGCCAGCAAAGTCATCGCGATCATCAAGCCAAAAAGATTTATGCCAAAAAGCTGTATCCCTAAATAAAAAAAAAATCCCTGGGCGGTAATCGCCAACATGGGAGTGAGTTTTTTTCCTGCCGGTGATAAGGATTTTAACAAAGCTGAAATTAAACTAATTTGCAAAACAACTGCTTTTATATCTCTTTCTTCTAACCGATTTTTCCAAGCTGCCCGAGTTAAAAAAAAGCCTTGATTCAAAGATAAAAGTTGACCGGAAAAAGGAAGCTTAAATCCATGTAAAAAGGACCCCAGTCCAATTTCTACTAAGGAAAGAATGGCACCGTAATGTCCGGCAATATCACTGTATTTTATCGATTTCATTGAACATAATTTATCTAAAGTTGCCATTCTTGACTAATCTAAACTCTGGCAATTTGCAGCAGTTTAAGTAGACGAGCAAAGGCGCGATGCGCTAGAATTGAATTCTTCCACCTTTTACTTTATACCTTAGGGAATTAACTCCACTTCGATTAAAAAGTAACGACAAGGGGACTACCAAGGGGACATTATGAAAAATTTTAAAATCTCATTCGCTTTGATAGCACTTCATTTTTTAATCTTAACCCCTAACCTCTTGGCCCAATATGATGAAGACAATAATGCTGTTCATAGCGCCGATGTTTTCTCTGATTACGAGGCCAGCGATGATGCACCTGCCATCGTGCCTCCGGTTGTTTCTCAAGATGCTGATGACTCAATTCCCACTCCGTTTGCCGCCGGCGATGATTCGTACGCACCAGAAACTTCTGGTAGTTACGAAGACACCAGTTACGATTATTAAATTTTTTGATTTCTAAAGAGTTTGCAAAAACTGAACTAATGAACTGCGATCTTCGGATGTAAAGTTTTGATAAAAATCAAAACTATGCCCTTCATTTCCCATTCCTTTAATTGAAGTATCAAAAAGTGAATCTTGATCTTGGATCCAGCTGATCGGAACTTGCTGCCCACTCGGGTAACCATTACATTCGCGATCAAAATCTTTAATGGGGTCGTTGGCCTCCCCGGTATAAAATTTCTTTGAGCGTTTATTGACCGGTAATAAAAGTTCACACAAACTTTTAACCGAACTGTTATGCAAGTATGGCCAACGGGCCCATATCCCCACCAGCGGAGGAGGAACGTATCCTTTCTGCGGAACCACTAAGATATTAAAATTTTGACTGATCTTAAGTCGGTTAAGATCTTTCGCCAAAAAATTCATTCCCTGATATCGCCCCGGATCTGTTCCCACATTCATCACTGGAGTTTGAGCATGATAGTAAACGTCAATGGTATCTAAACTTTTATCCCAATCTTTTTTGTACTCTCCATGGCACTGAAGACAATGTTGTAAAAATAAATTTTGACCATGTTTGATTTTTTTTAAATCAAAATGAGAAACATCATAAAAATCGAGAAAACGCGGAGGACGAGAAGCAAAAATAGCAGTGGTTAACTCATCAATTTTGTCTTGATTGTTCATCATCCATTCATTCAACACTTTTAAATCAGCACCTCGTCCAATTTCATTCCATAAAATGTTGGTATAAACGGGATTGCCAGAAACAATGCTACCATCTGATAACCATCTGGTTTTATATTTCAGATTCCACCAAACAGCAGGTTTTGAATCTGCACGATGCTCGCTGAGTTTGTTCGCTGAAGGAAATTGGGAAAACCAAGCTGAAAATTCCGCCCATTCATCTTTTGCTCGATGACTTAAACTTAAGGCGACTTGAGCAAAGGAAGTATCAATGGATCGATGCAAAGGAATTTTTCCATCAATTGATTGAACTCTTTTTTTAATATCCTCAAACATTTTTGTTTCGCCATCTGTCGCTTGCGTTTCTTGTTGATATAACCATGAAGGGATGAGTGGCAAATAAGTTTTACCCATTATAAAAAGATCGTTGCCTCGGGGAAAACGATTAGTAAGCCCTAAGACATTTTTTCCAAATAGATTTCCAGCATGGCAAGCGGCACAGCTAAATGTTAGTCCCGTTCCCAGCTCATCAGTTTGTAAAGTTGCTCCCATGGCGTCCTGCGGTCTAATACCTTGAGGATAAGGAACACGATAGACTCCTTTTTCATTTTCTAAAGGGTACGGATGAAGACCTACAAAGGCATAAAGCTCATCCAAGTTTTTAAAACCTGATTTAACTTTTAAATATTCATGAATCTTTTTTTTAAAAAAATTATCAGGAGCTAAGGCAAAATAATATTTGAGAGGTTGATAAGGAATTCGCAAAGTGGGAGTCACAGGATAAATCAAGGCATGTAATTGACCTCGTTGAATAGTCTTATCCCATTGGTCTTTTTCATAGGCAAAAATATTTTCTCGATTTTCGCCTGGTGAAAGTGCGGCGTTTTGACTCCAATCAGGAGAGATATTGTGGGCGAACAAACGATTGGCGATACCGAGCAAAACAATCAGGTAAAAGCGAGTCTTCATATATAAGTCTCGCTTAAAAAAGATAATATTTAAAGTATTGAAAAAACTTTGTTAATCAAATTCTATTCATCAGCATCAGTTTCAGATTTAGAATTTGGATTGATCCGGGCAGGATTTTCAATTTCGCCATAAACAGCTATTTTAATTTGATCAATTTGCCGCTGAATAGAATCTTCATCAACTAAATCCAAAAACTTTAATTCTACTCGCCGGTTAGTTTTATCAGCTTCTTCTGAATCGACATCTTTAATCAGAGGTTTTTCTTCTCCATAACCAACATAACGAAGTCTTTTTGCTTCAACTCCTGCATTAATTAATGTTTGATAAACTGTCTTGGCGCGATCATTGGATAACTTTAAATTATATTGGTTAGATCCTTTGATATCCGTATGTCCATCAATTCGTAAATTTTCCCAAACCCAGTTATTGTTCGCAAGATATTCACCTAGTTGTTTAACAAAAGTCTCAGATTTCTTATCGAGTTTGGCACTATTGGTTTCAAAATTGAGATGCTGCTCATTGAGTTCAATTTTGGCCACCACGGCAGAGTCTTCTGGAAAATCTTCAATTTCAATAGGTGATACACGCTGAGGAGGAGCGGGTTCCGATCGACTTTCTTTCCACACTGGAAATCCAAACTGCACAGAGAACATCGCCACATAGGCATCGCGTTTATTGATTCCAATCGCTTTTAACAGTTTGGCTCCCAAGCGACCACGATTTGATTTCCAAGGATATTCATACATGACATTTAATCCCGCTAATTTATCAGTCGTACCATCTCCATCCACATCAAATAATTGTGGGTTTGGAGCCGCTAAAAATTCTTCTCCCAAAATGAGATCAAAGACTGGGCCGACACTGAGACGACGATTTAAACGAAAGCGCGGATTAATTTCTAAATAAAATGTTTTAGTGATCAGCGATACTTTTCGGTTGTCGATAACTTCTGATTCAAATTTATTATAGAACCATCCCAAACCAACATCTGCTATAAAATTTTTTTCAAAATTATAAGAACCAAAAACAGCACCTCCAAGTAAATATCCCGATTTATCATCTAATTCGTTTGGGACTTCCGTTTTTACATGGGAATAACCTAAATCAAAACTACCATAGAGCCAAAGATCAGAGTTTTCAACGGTCACCAGCGCTTTCGCGCTGGTGGAAACAACTAAAACTAAAATTAAAAGACATTTCATTATTCACCGTTCCGATTATTAATTAATAAAGATCTATATTAAAATCACCATGTCCTTCGATTGAAAAAGCATGACGCTCTTCCACCGTGATCGCTCTATAATCAAACCACCCAGAGCCACCAAAGTTGAGGTTTTTTCCACTTGCACCTTGACCAATTTGAGGAGCCGGACCTCTTCTCGATATTTCTAAATTTAATCCACTTAACTGATCCTCTCCAATAAATGTCCCAGACATTCTTTCATAATAAACCCAAGATTGTGGATTAATCACTCCACCTGCGCGAGTATAAGCTTCTGGTTTAAGTTCAATTTTAGGAGAACCTTCCGGTGCTGTCAGTGAAAATCCCGTAAAATTTAATTCTACCATAAAAGACGCTCTGGGATTATCAGCGTGAACTGCTCGGCCTTTCATCACTGCTGAGCCATCATTTTTCATTTCTAAAGTGCCGTGAGGTTGAAAAATAAATTTAAAGTTGCGACCAAAAAAGAAGATAGCATGTCCACCATCATAAAGTGCTACCCTTTTATCAGAATCTGCTTGCATAACATTTAACTGAGCTTCTAAATCGATGTTGATATCACCCACTCCACGCAGAGGAATTCGGTCTTCTAGTAAGCTCACTTTTCCTACGACTTTATAATCGAGCCATCCAGAGCCTCCCATAGAAATGTTTTTACCGTTGGCACCATATCCCACTTGATAGTCTGGACCTCGTTGTTTCAGTTCAATCACAGCACCTTTTAAATCACCACCAAAATGAAGGGCACCATGAGCAAATTCATAATAACTCCAAAATTCCGTTTTCACTGGACCTTGGTTTTCGCTATAAGCTTCTTCTTTTAATTCTTTTTTTGGTAAACCTTGATCATTTTTACGAACATATTTAATACAGGCCCGTAAAGTAGTATTGAGTCGTCCTAAAAAATTTCCGACTAAAAGCGCTGATCCATCTTTATATTCATAAAAACGAGAATTTGGTTGAGAAATAAATCGGCCAATTCCGTCGAGAATAATGGCGTGGCCATCGGGAAATTGACTATAACGATCATTGTAAGCCGTTTTGACTTTATAAACTTTTTCCATTTCAACATTCGGTCTTTCACATAAGTCATCAAATTCCGGTTCTTCAGGATTTTCTCCGCCTGGAGGATTTGTACCAGGACCATTGTTTCCAACTGTACCTTGGTTAGTATTAGCAGACCCTGCTCCTTCATTTCCACCTTCAAAGCGCACTTCATTACTACAAGAAATAAAATTGGCCATTAAAACAATGGTTAAAATGAATGCTGATAAATTGTAATTCTTCATAATAGTGACTCCTCTTAAAAAAGTTGCTTAATTTTACTTCCTATAAAATTTTTAATATTCCCCAATATCCTGCAACGATTAGGCCAATCAAAAAAAAGGGAAGTTGAGATTTTTCAAGTGGTTAGAAAACTAAAAGTGATCAAGAAATAGACAGAGTCTAAAATACTTTCATTATTTTGTAGTCTCAAAAAATAAGACTGATCATCAGCAAATTCGTTTGTGGTAGCGCTCCTCGTATGTACAGAATGGGTTCTATAGCGGTGCTGGTTGAGATTTCCAGTGAAAGCTTTGTCTCAGGTGCGCAAGATTGATTTTCAAAAAGATGAGGTTTGCCTAGAGGCAAATCGAATATTTTTGGGAATCAAGATTGCGTG